>NZ_JACMNS010000040.1 GCF_014378415.1 Aquabacterium sp. | reverse complement strand
GTTGCGCCAGGCTGCGCACTTCCGAGGCGACCACGGCAAATCCCCGGCCTTGCTCGCCAGCGCGGGCCGCTTCCACGGCGGCGTTCAGCGCCAGGATGTTGGTCTGAAACGCGATGCCGTCGATCACGCCAATGATGTCGCCAATCTTGCGGCTGGACTGGGTGATCTCGGCCATGGTGCCCACCACCTGCGCCACCACGCTGCCGCCCTTGGCCGCCACGTCGCTGGCCGAGCTGGCCAATTGCGAAGCTTGGCGCGCGGTGTCGGCGTTGTGGCGCACGGTGCTGCTGAGCTCGTCCATCGAGGCGGCCGTTTGCTGCAGATTGCTGGCTTGGGTTTCAGTGCGGTGGCTCAGGTCGGTGTTGCCGGTGGCGATCTGGCTGGAGCCGGTGGCGATGTTCTCGCTGCTTTGGCGCACGGTGCCCACGGTCAGGATCAGGCTGTCGTTCATGGCCTTGAGGGCCGTCAGCAGCTGGGCGGTTTCATCCGTGCCGCTGGTGTCAATGCGCGAAGTTAAATCGCCGCTGGCCACGGCCTGCGCGATCTTGACCGCGCGGCCAATGGGCAGCACCACGCCACGGCTGACCACATGGCCCATCGCGAAAAAAAGCGCGCCGGCGATCAAAACGGTGGCCACCATCGCGCCCCGTGCGAGGTCGGCGGTGTGGTCGCTCTCAGCCTGCGCAGTTTTGGTTTGTGCTTCGATCAGGTCGCCCAGATCACCCATGGACTTTTCCAGGGTTTCGAAGCTGGCTTGGAAGGCCGGGAGCTTGGCTTGGGCCGCGTCGCGGTCGGTGAAGGCCAGGTTGATGATGTTGGTGGCACTGGCCAGGTAGGCGTCCAGCGCCGGGCGGGTCTGTGCCGTGGCTTTCAAGATGTGGTCGTCAAGCGGCAGGCCATCCAGCGTTCGGAATGAGTCCCGGAAATTCTCGATGTGTGCTGCCAAGGCCGCCTTGGTGGTTTTCTCTTCGGCCGGATCTTTGTTCAGCGAGGCCAGCATGGCGCCGAGCGCGTCGGCACGCAGGGCGTCGTGCATCATGTCGGCCTCCATCTGGGCGCGCAACGCACGGCCGATGGTGGCGATGTGGGCGGTGTCCGATGACAGTTTGTAGACCTCCGAATACCCGGTGATGCCGATCAGCAGCATCAGCCCCAGGCCGACCAGGCTGAAGCCCAGCAGCTTTTGTTGGATGGTGAGTTTCATAAGCGTGTCTTTGGTGGCCAGGGTCAGAACTTGACTGAGAAACCGACCGTCCACAGGCGGTCCGGCGTGTATTGGTTGGCGCCGATCGAGACGGCCGCGTCCAGTTGCATCGCGGGGCTGAGCATGTAGGCCATGCCCGCGTCGTAAGTGACGACGGCGCCGCCGTTCTTGCGAGAGCTCAACTGTTGGCCGGCCACTTCAATGAAGGTGCGAAAGCCATCCGTCCAGGACTTGCCCACGGTGACCGCGAAGATGCCGGCGACGAAGTGCTCACCCGCGTCGTTCTTGTCGGCCAGCACGCCAGGCATGATGCCCAGCGCCATGTCGTGGGGCAGCTCCCATTCGGCCACCACGCGCACGGAGGGGCGCACGCCCTGGCCACGGAAGGCGCGGGCGCCGCTGTCCAGGTCGGCGTGGAACAGCCAGGCAATGGCGGGCTTGCCGGTGGCCTCGTCGCCATCGTGGGTGTGCCATTTCAGGCCCAGGGCCACGTCGGCGAAACCGTTGTCCTGGCCGTCGCGGATGAAGCCGTCGGTCTCCAGGCGCAGTTCGGTGTTCTCGGTGATGCCGTAGCGCAGCAGGGTGGGAGTGGTGCGCGTGGTGGTCTTCACGCCGGCGACCGTGTTGCTTTCAGAGGCGAATGAGGTCTCAATTTGGAAGCGGCCCAGCCCGACCACGGCGCTCGACTCGACGATGTCGGGGCGGTCGGTGGCCATGACGGCCTCTTCGGCGTGCGCGGCCAGGGGCAGCAGCAGGCCGGCGGCCAGCGTGGTGGCGATGAGGGTGAAGTGGTGTGCGGCCATGGTGGCGGCTCCTGAAGGGCTGATGGAAAGGGTGACTTCACATCAGTCGGTACTTCAGGATTGATGCACGGCTTATAACGGCAAGGCGGCGGCCGGATGTAGGCCCACCGTGGTGCAAGAGTGACGTTTTCGGAAAGCGCTGCGGCTTTCCGTGAGAAAGGACCGGATTCAGCTGGGCGCCAGGGCGCTCAGGGAATCATGTGCGTGGTCTGGCCCGCATTCGAGAACGTGATCACACCGCCCCAGATGCAGGTGAGCATGGAGATGTTGTCCAGCGCCGGGGCGTTGTTGAGCATCACGGTGGCCGCGCCCGGCGACCAAGGCGCGGGCGTGTTGGGGATGCAAGGCATGGGCGTCAGCACCCCCAGCGCGGCGGCGGTGGCGGCGGCGACCATGGGGTTGCCCGGGCAGTTGCACATGCCAAAGGGCGGGATGTTCATCATGGGCACGTGGTCCATGATGTTGGCCGCCACCATGTGGCTGGTCATGATGGGCTTGGGCGTGGGGATCAGCGTGCTGGGTGCCAGGCCGAAGGTGCATTTCATCATGGCACCCATGCAGGTTTGTTGGGGCATGTCGGGGCTCCTTTGATCGGGGCAAACGGTTCAGGCGGGCGTGGCGCTGGTCCACACGGTCAGCGCGCTGAAGTTGTCGTGGCTGGGCTTGTGGGCGGCGTTGGTCAGCACGGTGGCTTCCAGCACGTCCAGCCAGGCTTGTGGCGAGGGGGCGTCGATCAGCGATTGCGCCAGCACCTCGTCGTCCACATACTCCCACAGCCCATCGGTGCACAGCAGGAAGACATCGCCGTCTTCAATGGCCACGGCCTGTTCGGGCACGCCCACTTCGAGGTACTCGGCCGGGGTGCCCAGGGCCGATTGCAACTCGCTGCGCTTGGGGTGGGTGCGCATCTCTTCGGGCTTGATCAGGCCGCCGTCGGCCAAGGCTTGCACCAGGCTGTGGTCGCGCGTGCGGGTCTGGATGCGGCCTTGGCGGAACCAGTACACGCGCGAATCACCCACGTGAGCCCACAAGGCGGTTTGGTCGATGAAGTCGATGGCCAGCAGGGCGACGGTGGTGTGCATGTTGGCTTGCACGGTGCCGTCAATGCGGTGGTCAAGGATGACGTGGTTGGTGCCGACCACCAGTTCGCGCAGTTGCGGCGAGGTGGTGGCGGGCAGCAGGGCAAAGCCGTTGAGCACGTTCTGCACGGCCAGCTTGGAGGCGATGTCGCCGCCGCCGTGGCCGCCAGCGCCATCGGCCATCACGCAGCACAGGTGGCGGTCGGAGTTCCAGTGGCCGCAGGCGTCTTCGTTGTAGCTGCGTCCGCCTTGCTTGGAGATGATGGCGATTTCAAGTTCCACGGGCGGGGCTTCTTTCAGTGCTGGCCGTCTTTGAGCTGGTCGATGTGGGCCTCGTAGGCGCGCAGGAATTCGCGGCCGAACAGGTCGTGGAAATCTTCGGCGGCTTCTTCCGAGATCTGGCCATACAGGTCTTGGAAGACCTCCCACAGTTTGGCTTTGCGGGTGGCGGGCAGCAGGCTGTTGATCACGGATTTTTGCGTGAGCTTGCCTTCGAGGATGGCTGGGTCGAAGCGCTTGAGCACGCCTTCCAAGGCGGCCTTCATGCCGGCGACGAAGCCGAACTGGTGGGCGCGCAGATCGTCATAAGCATCGCGCATGGCGGGGGCTGGCTGCATGAAGCCGCGCGCGGGCGGTGTCAGCAAATGCGTCAGCGCCACATCCACCGAGGGGGAGAACTTCAAGGGGTTGTTTTCACGCGCGACGATCATGGTGACCTCGGCGCGGATCTCGCGCTTGAGGGCGGCGCGGGCCACCAGCAGGTCCACGGTGCCCTTGGCGGATTCGTGCAGCAGCTGGCCGATGAGTTTCATCATCTCGGGCGTGAGCGCGTCGATCTGCAGGCTGGGCACGCCCAGGCCTTCGCGGAAGGCGGCCAGCAGGGCCTGGACATCGGCGCTGCCTGCGGTGCTGGAAGTGGGGCGCGGTGCGGCCACGGGCGGCGGCACGTAGGCGGGTGCAGGGGCAGCGGCAAAGGCGGCCGAGGGGGACGTGGCCACAGGCGGCGTCGGCATGGCGGCTGGCATGGTGGGTTTGCTGGCCGGCCGGATGATGGTGCGGCCTTCCGCGCCACCGGCCTGGTCGCCCCAGGACAGGACCGCGCCTTGCGGGGCGGGGCCGCTGGCGGGCGCGATCGGGGCCGCAGGCTGGGGGGAAGCTGGCTTGGGGGCCACCACCTTGGGCGGGATGAAAGGCGTGTTCAGCTCGGACACATTGTCGGCCATGGCATTGCTGCCGGCCGAGGCGGGCCCGCTCATGAAGGAGCGCAAGGGGTCAGCGTTCTGCGCGGTGTTGGGCTTGGACAGCGGATCTTGGAAGGCCGAGCCCGCCAACGGGTCGCCGCTGCGGTTGCTGGCCGGGCCCAGGCCGAACAGCTCGTCCAGCGAGTCTTCGGCGGCGGTGCCGCGGATGCCTACATCGGGCACCAGGGGGGCGGCGGAGGGGCCGCCCAGGCCCAGGCCGAAGTCGTCGGGGATGGCAGAGGGTGCGGCGCCCAAGCTTCGACCCAGGTCATGGGCGGGCACCGGGTCGGGCGCGAAGGGGTCCCAGTCCAGGGGGATGCCACCGGCGGATCCCAGCGAGGCAAACGGGTCCATGGGCGCGGTGGCCGCAAACGCAGGCGGTGCGCCAGCCAGGCCACCCCCAAAACCCACCAGGTCTGCGAAAGGATCGACCGGCGCGGCGGCACCGGCACTGGCCTCAACCGACAGCACATAGCCGCCAATCTGTACCTGGTCACCCGCCTTCAAGGGGGCCTCGGCGCCGTTGCCCAGGGCCCGGCCATTGACCAGTACCGGGTTGCTGCCGCGATCGACCAGGGCGAAGCCGTCATTGCGGAACGCGACCTGCGCGTGCACGCGCGAGATCGTTCGCTCGGGGTCGGGCAGGATCAACTGGTTGGTGTCGGCCCGGCCGATGGTGCCGCCCAGTTCGTCAAAGGACGCGGACAGGCGCTCGGTGGGGCCGCCGTTGAAGGTGAGGATGGTCAGGGTGATCACGACTGGCAGCTTATCTCAACACGTAGAACTGTCCATCCACCACCGCCAGCCGGATGGGCCAGGCGTGGCTGCTGCCCGACTCGGTGGGCACGGTGCGCAAGATGGGGTGGCCGGTGGGGCCGAGGCATTCCAGCAGCCGGCCATCGGCCACGGGGCGCAGGACCAGGTCGGCGGCGGTGGGTGGGGCGATGCGCAAGGTTTTGCTGGCGCTGAGTTGCTGCACGTGCGCCCGAAAGCGGCCGACATCGACGGCGGCCTCGCGCTGGTAGGCCAGGGCCAGCTCTTCAAAGCGCAGGCGCGCGGCGGCGATGAAGCCTTCGGGGTCGCCACGCGTCAGGTCGATGGCCAGGCGTTGCAGGAAGGCCAAGGCTTGCATCTTCAAGGCGGGCGTGATGTCGACCACGGGCGCGTCCAGCCAGCGCCAGCGCGGGAAGGTCACGGGCAGGTCCACGGTTTGGGGCAGCAGCAGCGGGGTTTCGTAAACCTCGTTCTCTAGCAGGGCCCAATCCAGTTGGGCGAGGGTGCGCGCCGAGTTCTCGCTGGCGGGTTGGCCTTGCCGAGGCAGCAGCAAACGCAGTTTCACCCAGGTTTGCCCATCGGCCACGTTGGGGGTGGGCGGTGGTGGGGGCTGGCCGGGCGGCAGGTTCAAAGGATGCGGGTTGATCACCAGGCCCAGGCGGTTGCCGCCAGCCAGGGTGTACTCGTGCACGGGGACGCAGGCCACATGGGTGCCGGGCGCGGTGCGCGCATCGACGCTGGCCACGGGCACGCCGTTGAGCACGGCCTCGGCCTGGCAGCCCGCCGCTTCGATTCGCAATAACAGCAAGCGCTCCATCAGCCCAGGCTCCAATCCAGCAAGGTCATGGCGGGCAGCAGCGGGCGCGCTTGCCGCGAGGTGCCCAGCACCGGATCGTGGATGGCCAGGGTGGTGGCCACCGGCTCGATCCGCAAGGTCAGGAAGAGCTGCACGCCGCCGTTGCCGGGCTTGGCGCGCAGGCCAGCCTCGCCCACGATGGCGCCGGTGGCGGGCGCGGTGGGGTGCAAGGCGACGTGGTCGGGGGTGACGATGGGGTCCATCTCCAGCTCAAAGGGGTAGCGCAGCTTGACCACGGTGGGGGCCAGCACCTCGGGCAACAAGGGCAGCTTGCTGTCGCGCCGGATTCGGGTGCGCAGGGGCGTGCTGCCTTGGGCGCGCAGGCGCAAACGGGCGCGGGCGCCGGCCAGGCTGAGCTCGCCGCTGAGCTGCAGTTGCAGGGCGCAGGCGACCATGTCGAGCCAGCCTTCCAGCCGCATGACGGGGTCATCGACCAAGCCTTGGGGGCCTTCGCGCCAGCCCCAGCTCAGGCCAGCCTGGCCCGCCATCAGCGAGGGTTCGATGTCCAGTTGCGCGGCGGTGGCGCCGCTGGTGCGCTCAAAGGCCAACAACAGTTGGTCGGTGCTGGCTTTGAAATCGTCGTGCAGGCGGGCAAAGCCGCGTTGCCAGGCGCTGCCGTCTTGCGCGATGCCGTCGCGCTCCAAGCGGCAGGTGGCGGGCTTGGTGGTGTGGCGCAGCTCCAGCAGCCATTGGTCGGCGGGGTAGCTCAGCACGGGCGTGGCAACCTCGCCTAGCGGGGCACCATGGTCGCGCAGGCCGCAACTGGCGACCTGCAGGGTGTGCCATTGCGGCGAGCTTTCATGGGCAATGCCCGCGACCAGGCCATCGGGCACGGGCAAGGTGGGGGCGGCATGCACCGGCCAGCTCACGGCAGTGGCTTCGTGGCCGCGCCACTCCCACAGGCCATGCCCGCCAGTGAAGGCGACGCGGGGGTGGGTGTGGTCGCCACAGCCGCCCAAGGCGCGCACCTTCACTTGCAGGCGCGCGGGCGGGCCTTCGCCCGGCGCATGGGTCAGCACATGCAGGCGTTGGGGCGGCAAGGGCTGGCTGGTGTCGATGCGCAGGCGGGGTGCGGCGGCCGGGCCGGGCACGCGTTGCCAGTCCTTGTCAGTCAGGCGGTATTCGTGGCGCCAGGCGGTGTCGATGGTGCCGATGTCGATGGCGTCCAGGTCGCAACTGAGGCGCGCCACTTGCACGTTGCTGGGCACGACGTCGCCCAGGCGGCCCAGGTCGGCCAGGTCGGCCACCACGCGCGCATCGGCGGCTTCAAAATCGGTGGGCGGCAGGCCGGTGTGGGGGCGGCCGGCGCTGGCGGCGTGCAGGCGTTGCAGTTCGTCGAGCGTGCGGCGCACCAGTTGGTGGGGCTTGATGAACTCGCTGCGGCGGGTATCGATCAGGATGTCCTTGGCCCATTCAAAGCCGGGCTTGTCTTCAAAAGCCGGGCCCCACACGAACCACAGGTTGACGTACCTGGCCACGCACGGCCCCTCGGCCAGCTGGTGCTTTTGCGCGTGCTGCACGGCCAGGTCGATGAAGGCGCCGTAGCGATCGCCCAGGCGCTCCAGCATGGCGGGCCACTGCAGCGCGAAGTAGGCCGCCACGCGGTGCACGAAGCGTTCGCGGGCGACCTGCGCCAGCAGGTCCATTTGTTGGGGGCTCAATGACAGCATGGGGTGCTCATCCTGCCAGGGTTCGGGTGTCGGTCATCAACTGGCCGACGCTTTCACGCCACCACGTCCACGCTTTGGGCGTGGGTTGGGCGATGGCGGTGATGGGGCCGAAGAACTGCAGCAACTGGGGGGCCGACAAGCTGGGCAGCAGCACGCGCAGGATGCGCCGGTCGTACCAGCGCAGGGTGAAGCGCTGGCCTTGCGGCGTTTGTGCTTCGTTCAGATCGCGCAGGTGCTCGCGCAATGGGCGCAGGCCCAGGGCGCTGACCACCAGCACGCCCCAGTTTTCCATGGTGGCGCTGGCATCAAGCAGCAGCCAGTCGGTGAAGGGCGAGTTGGGTTTGAGCTCGACCAGGTAGGGCGCTTTGGCGGCTTCATCGGGCGGCAGCGCGCCACGGTGCAGGCAGTCCCAGCCCAGGATGTCGGCCTTGAGCAGCGCCTCGGGCAGACCGGGCACCTGCGAGGCATCGATCACCGCGTAGACGTGCGCGTCGGACTGGGTCCACAAGGTGGCTTTTTGCTGGGGCAAAGAAGACGGTGCGGACAAGGGGACACTCCAAATGACAGTGCCCCCGAGGGTATCGAAAAAAACGCGACTTCTGACGGGTGTTTGCGCCAGATGCCGCGTGATGGTCAGCGCCCGGATGAAGCCTTGTCGGCGGGAGATGGCGCACTGGTGCTGTCGCCGACTTGCCCGGCGGGCTGGGGTTCGTCTGGCACGGTGAACGCTGGATCGCGGACCCAGCGGGCCAGGTCCTTGCCGATGGCCGCCGCGCTGCGCTCCAGGATCGAGCACGTGCCCTTGAACCCGCCGAACGCGCCGCCGGTGGTCCAGCGGTTGATCTTGGTGTGGCGCACGACTTTGTTCTTCTCGATCAGGTCGGCATCGATGGTGATGGCCTTGGGGCCCGACCAGGCACCGCCGCCCACGCCCAGCACATGCGTGATCCGCAGGCGCACCACGGCGGCATCATCGGTCGCCTGGGCGCCCGTGCTGATGGTGCTGTCGCCACCCTTGTTCAGGTTGCCGAAAGCCTTGCCGACCCGTGTTTCCAGCATGTTTTCGATCTGGCATTCTTGCTTGACTTTTTCCACCACGCTGGCGCCCGGGGCGTAGGTGATGGGGGTTTCGAGCAAGACGCGGTTGGCGGCCAGTGCGGCGGCGCTGCTGGTGAGCAGGCCAATGATGATCAGTGACTTCATGGAAAGCGCTCTCCCTGAGAGGTTTTAGTGTGGTGAGGGTGTGCATGGTAGCAATCGATCCGTTCGCTGAGATCGAGTGACGAGCCAGGCGCTGAATGATGGTCGCCTGGTGCCCTTCGGGCAGGGTGATGGACAGGGATGCGCGCCCGTCGCGGTGAAGAGGGGACTGTTCATGGGCAGGGCCTCGCATTCTGATAAGCGCTGGGCGGGATTGCGTCCATGAGTTGGATCTGCGCGCCGCCGCCGGAGTTGATGTTCACCAGCGGCGAGCCCACGATGGCCACCCCGGCGGGGCCCAACACGATGGAGCTGCCACCGGCCTTGAGCGTGAGCATCACGCCGGCCTCCAGGGTGACGTTCATGCCCGCCTTGATGTGCACATCGGTGCCGGCCTTGAAGGACACGCCGGTGCCCGCTTCGCCCGCCAGGTCCTTGGCCGACTTGAGGCTGTACTGGCCGCCCGACTTGATCATCAGGTCGGTGGCCGTTTGCAGGTGCATGTCGCCGCCCACCTTTTGCTTGAAGTCTTTGCCCACCTCCAGCTGGTGGTCGTTGCCGACCTTCTCGGTCAGGTCGTTCTTGATGGTCACGAACTCGTCGTGGCCCACCGAGTGAGACGAGTCGTTCTTGACGTTGCGCAGGAAGTCTTTCTCGGCTTGCAGCCAGACGTGCTCGGAGCCCATCTTGTCTTCGAAGCGCAACTCGTTGGCGTTGCTGGCGCTGCCGCCCTTGCTGGATTGGCTCTTGAGCGTGATGACCGTGGCGTGATCGGGCAGCTTATAGGGCACCGTCTGTTCGGCGTTGTAGACGCGGCCGGTGATGAGCGGCTGGTCGGGGTCGCCTTCCAGGAAGTCAACCACCACCTCTTGCCCGATGCGCGGGATGTTGATCATTCCCCAGTTCTTGCTGGCTCAGGGCGATGAGACGCGCACCCAGCAAGAGCTGTTCGCGTCCTTCTGGCCTTCGCGGGCCCAGTAAAACTGGATCTTCACGCGGCCGTACTCGTCGGTGTGGATCTCGTCGCCGCTGGGGCCGACCACGATGGCCGTTTGCGGGCCCGCCACGCGAACGCGGATGGCGCGATCGGGCGAGCGGAACACCTCGCGGCTGATCGTTGCCGACTTTTGGCGGGCAAGACTTGTGCCGGACCCCATCTGAATGGGACGAGAGTTGAGGCATGTTCTCGATGGGGGCGTCATGCGGAGGGGTTCAGCGTTCTCCGCCCCGCTACTCTTCTCTGGTCACCCAGGTGTTTGCCGATGTCCAGGAGATGGATTTGAACGTGCTTTTTATGAGGTTCTGGTCTCTGAGCAATTCAAAGATTCCCGCTGGGTTCCATTCCTTGCCGCGCGACCAGTGAACACCCAACGGGCGTAAGAACTCAAAAACGACGACTTTCTCGGATTTTCCATTAGCGCGCTTGATGAACTCGCCTGCTTTGTCCTGAGATGCAGGCAAGAAACCGAATTGCAAGAGAGTTTGCTGTAAGGACGGATTGTTCGTTTTGACCGAAACGAAGTCTTGATCGGCGGCGATGACGCAGGGGGGCATGGCGTGGTTCATGTCTGGGCCGCCTCCCGGTAGGTGTTCGCCTGCGCCGAGAAAGTGGCTATTCCCCTTGCTTGGATTCATGCTTTCCGGGCCCATCGCGTCTTCTGGCGAATTGGCCTGGGCTCTACTGATGGTGGCTGCATCTGTCGTCAAATGCGGCTGGGTCACTTCAGGAAATGACTGACCCGCTCCTGCCCCGACGCTGGTTCGATCCAGGTCTTGTATCCATCCCAGTCCCAAGCCAAAAGGCAGCCATCGGCGGGGGAGAAGCGCACTTGCGTGAAGATGTTTTCCCGCGAGCGGACTTTAGATGCCTTCTTGCGCCAGATCAGTTGCCCTTGGGTCAGGTCGAAGGCCAGCAGGTTCTCTGCCTGGCTGTGCTGGGGCGGCGGCTCCGTGACGATGAACAACCAGCGCTGGTCGGGCGATGTCTCGGTGGCAATGATGGGGAACTCGGTATCGATGGCCGCCTGGTGCCCATCGGGCAGGGTGATGGACAGGGATGCACCCGTCGTGGTGAAGAGGGGGCTGTTCATGGGTAGGGTCTCGCATTCTGATAAGCGCTGGCCGGGATTCTGTCCATGAGTTGGATCTGCGCGCCGCCGCCATTGCCCCAGCCCGGAATGGGCCCGGCTTCGCCCACGCGCATTAGTGTGCCTGCAGGAGCCTGAACCTCGATGATGTACTGCGGGGCTTGCGGCAAGGCGAACTTCTCCTGGATCTGGGCGGGACTGAGCCCGCGCACCTCCGATTCGGGCATCATCCAGCGGCCCAATTGGCCTGAGTTGTCGCCGTCATACAGTCGAACGAAGGTAGTGTCTTCGGCCAGCCTACCCTCTTTCACAGGGATGCCTTCCGCGAACGGAGGCTTCTCAAAGCCTTGATTGGCCTCGCTGGCGGAGATCGTTCGGGTGTCGTTGAGTTTGACGGGGCCAGATGCGGCGGCTTGTTTGGATGGTTCGCGCGTAGGCGCGGGCTCCGCCGGCTTCTTGGCCAGTTGACTGGGCGACCGCGCCTCCGACACCACCTCCTTGCCTGCCGAGCCCCGCCCCCGGTGCGGCTTCAAGCTCGGATCGCTCATCAACCGCTCAATGTTGGCCTCGATCCAGCCCGTGAACTGCGGCCCCAGCTTGCTCTGGCGCAACTCAGCCGTCAGCCGCGCCATCGACGCTTCACTGCGCGTGAAGCTGCTGGTGGCCGCGCCCTTGCTCAGCCATGCCACGATGCCTTGCAAGATCACCCGCATCAAGATGGCCCCACAGCGGGCCAAGTCGCGTCCGGCCAGTTGAATCTGCTGACGCGATTGCGGCGTATTGGGTGCGTCCCACGCACGCCGAACGGCCTGTGTCAACAGTGATGTCAGCTCAACCATGCCATGTCCGATGGCCTCGACCAGGAACGCCAAGCCCAGCCAAGTGATGACGAGCACGCCCAGGTCAAAGCCCGCCTGGGCGCCAATGGCCGCACCAGGAATGGCCCCGGCCCCGCCAAAGAACACCCCCACCGCCGCGCCGATGGCCCCGCCCAATGCGGTGGAGGCGCTCAAGGCGATGAGCACCTGCATCAGCATGGGGATCAGGCCCTGGATGAAAGCGGCCACCTGGTAGCCGGTTTCCTTGTAAACCTCGGCAGGCATCTCCATCACCCCGATCTCATAAGCCTCTTTCAAAGCCTTGAGGTTGTCGGTGCAATCCAGTGGCCCCAGCCAGTTGGTCCAGCGGCTCATGGCGGATCAGGACGCCAGCGGGTCCGCGAAGTCCTTGGGCGCGGCCGGGTCGGCCGGTGCCGCAGGCGCCACGGGTTGCGCGCCGCTGCCACCACCGCCCGAGTTGATGTTGACCAGCGGCGCGCCCACGATGGACACGCCGGCCTTGAAGGATTTTCGCCGCTTCGATAATCCGCGAGGCCTGTGAGAAAGCCTCATGGCCCGCCCTTGAATTCACGAAGAGCGTTTGAAAGGATGGCTGCCAACTCTACCAACGCACCATCGGTAACGCCCCACGAATCAAGTCCCCGGGAGAGGCTTGGTTTTGGGAGGGGCTCATTGTTTTCAATTTTCTTTATCAGCTCGTTGGTGAGTTGAATGAATGCTTGCTGAGCGGCGGATGTCCATCCGTTCTTTAGTTCACCTTGAGTCAGGGGTTGTTCCAGTTCGCGAGCGAAGGCGCGCAATGCTTCTAGCAGTTCAAGTTTGGTTTTCATGGATGTAAAACTCCCCCGCCGATTAAAAATCCAGGCCTGTCCATGATCAATGTCTGGGTCGTACCGGGAGGGCTCCATTGGCAATCGGGTGCAGTAAGTGGATCACTCAGGTTCAATCAGCCCACTGAGATCAACGGGCTTGATGTGGATGTCGGCTTCGACAGCGCGCCGCAAAGTCCCAGGTTTTCTGCGCAAGGCATAAGCACGCATCACGGACAGTGGCGCGAACTCCAGGCCGGCGATCGGCGTGTGGCCCACGATCACCGGGGCATTGAAGTTGATGTTCTTTTCATCGCTCAGGGGCAAGTGCCATGTGCCCCCGAACCTGAGCCTCACGATTTCGCCCAAGTGTCGGGCGAAGGTCACGACAAGGCTGGCCTTGGCGTCGGTATCCAGCCCCTCCGACATCAGGTCGAACAACCGTTCGAGTCGTTCCAGATCGGCCAACGATGAATCCAGCTGGATGTCTCTCTTCGCAGCTTCGTCTTTTAGGGCTTCCAGCTGATCATCCATGATCATCAAGAACTCTTCAAATTTGTCCTGGGCTTCTGTCTTGTTCATAGCGATTCCTGTCATGGAATTTGAGGGCCGATCTTGTAATCGATGCCGAGTTTTTCCAAGGCCTCGATGTAGGGCTTGGAGGCACCCTTTTCCAGGATGTGCTCGACTTGCCAGCCGCGCTTGACCAACTCTGCATCCTTCTGAATGGCCAGTGCATTCTCCTTGGTCAGGCTGACCGGGCCGGTCTTGACTTGCCCTGCGTACATCTCGTCGGCCTTCAGCAGGTCGATCTGCCGGTCGGTGAGGGGCGTTTTCACCGTACCTTCGGAGGCTCCCATGGATGTGCGGTATTCCGCTTCACGGGCCAACCCCTGTTGGTAGTTGCGCATGTTGGTGTCGTACTGCTTGCTCCAGCGTGCGTAGTCCCATTTTCCACCGCGTTCCTGGTATGCATCCCAGCGGGCCGCCTTGTGTTCGGGGCTGCCGGGCTTCAGTTTCGGCTTGGATGCTGGCTTGGGCTTGGGCTTGGGTGGGGGCGATTCGGACGGAGCCTCTGGCGGGCGGTTCGCCACCTTGCTCGGCGACTGCGCCTCCGACACCACCTCCTTGGCCGCCGAGCCCTGACCCCGGTGGGGCTTGAGCCTCGGATCCCGCATCAAGGCCGCCGCGTTTTCTTCCACCCAGGTCGCAAATCGCGGCCCCAGCTTGCTCTTGCGCAACTCGGCGACCAACTCGCCGATCTTGTTGACGCCTTTCTGGGTCAGCCACAGGGCAATGCCTTGCAGCACCAGGCGGATCAGGATGGCGCCGCTGCGGGCGAAGTCTTTGCCCGCCAGTCGAATCTGCATGCGAGGCTGCGGTGATTGCGGGGCATCCCAGGCGCGGCGCACGGCCAGCTCCAGCAGGGCCGTGAGCTCGCCCAGGCTGTGCCCAATGGAATAGGCCAGGAAGCCCAGCCCCAACCAGCCCAACACCGCCAGCCCCAGGTCGAAACCAACGGCGGCACCACCCACCGCACCAGGAATGGCGCCCGCGCCACCAAAGAACGCCCCGACCAACGCACCGATCGCACCGCCCAGCGCCGTGCTGGCCGCCAGGGCGATCAGGGCCTGGATCAAGCCGGGGATCAGGGCGTCGAGGAACTGGCTGAGCTGGTAGCCCGTTTCCTTGTAAACCTCACCAGGCATCTCCATCACCCCGATCTCATAAGCCTCTTTCAAAGCCTTGAGGTTGTCGGTGCAATCCAGCGGCCCCAGCCAGTTGGTCCAGCGGCTCATGGCGGATCAGGACGCCAGCGGGTCCGCGAAGTCCTTGGGCGCGGCCGGGTCGGCCGGGGCCGCCGGTGCCACGGGTTGCGCGCCGCTGCCGCCACCGCCCGAGTTGATGTTGACCAGCGGCGCGCCCACGATGGACACCCCGGCGGGGCCCAACACGATGGAGCTGCCACCGGCCTTGAGCGTGAGCATCACGCCCGCCTCCAAGGTGATGTTCATGCCGCCCTTGATGTGCACATCGGTGCCGGCCTTGAAAGACACGCCGGTGCCCGCTTCGCCCGCCAGGTCCTTGGCCGACTTGAGGCTGTACTGGCCGCCCGACTTGATCATCAGGTCGGTGGCCGTTTGCAGGTGCATGTCGCCGCCCACCTTGTGCTTGAAGTCCTTGCCCACTTCCAGCTGGTGGTCGTTGCCCACCTTCTCGGTCAGGTCGTTCTTGATGGTCACGAACTCGTCGTTGCCCACGGAGTGTGACGAGTCATTCTTGACGTTGCGCAGGAAGTCTTTCTCGGCTTGCAGCCAGACGTGCTCGGAGCCCATCTTGTCTTCGAAGCGCAACTCGTTCGAGGTCGATGTGCTGCCGCCCTTGCTGGATTGGCTCTTGAGGGTGCTGACCGTGGCGTGGTCGGGCAGCTTGTAGGGCACCGTCTGCTCGGCGTTGTAGACGCGGCCGGTGATGAGCGGCTGGTCGGGGTCGCCTTCCAGGAAGTCAACCACCACCTCTTGCCCGATGCGGGGGATGTTGATCATTCCCCAGTTCTTGCCCGCCCAGGGCGAGGACACGCGCACCCAGCAGGAGCTGTTCGCGTCCTTCTTGCCTTCGCGGTCCCAGTAGAACTGGATCTTCACGCGGCCGTACTCGTCGGTGTGGATCTCGTCGCCGCTGGGGCCGACCACGATGGCCGTTTGCGGGCCCGCCACGCGAACGCGGATGGCGCGATCGGGCGAGCGGAACACCTCGCGGCTGTCCAGCGCGGTGAACTGGCAATTGAAGTAAGGCGCCGCGCCGCTTTGCCCTTCGTACTCGCCATAGCCCATCTGGATGCGGGTGGAGGTGACGATGTGCTCGCGGTTCTGGTCTTCGCGCGGGAACTCTTTCAGCGTGAAGCGCGAGCCGGTGACCAGGCCGCGCACATTGCCTTCGCCATACACCTGGGCGTGCAGCGACTGAAAGCCTTCCAGCCGCAGATTGGCATAGCGTTCGCCATCGGCCTTGACCAGGTGCCGGCCGGGGTAGTCGTAGACCTCGCCGCTGGCATGCGAGTGCGAGCGCGCATGCTCGTTGCTGGCCAGCAGGTTGGTCGAGGGCGTGGTGAAGTTGTAGTCGGTCAGCGAGACCTTGCCGGTGCGGATCTCGTGGTTGAACTGCCAGCGCGTGATCGCCTCCAGGTCAATGGCGCCCGACAGTGTCTCGCGGTAGACCATGTCGGCATGGCCGGCGTAGGGCGTGTGGGCGCTGTCCTTGTTGGCCAGCACCAGCGTGTGCTTGCCGTCCTTGTGCTCGAAGTAGTAGTAGATGCCCTCTTCTTCCATCAGGCGGCTGACGAAGTTGAAGTCGCTTTCGCGGTACTGCACGCAATACTCGCGCACCGGGTGGCTGCCGCTCAGCTTGTCCGAGAAGTCGGAGGAGTGCTTCTCGAAGATCTGCTTGATGATGTCGGGCACCGACTTGTTCTGGAAGACTCGGCAATCGTGCGTGCGCGTGAGCAGCCACAACCAGGGGCAGACCACCAATTGGTATTCGAACAGGCGGCCCACAAAGCCCACCTGGCCAAAGCGCGTGACGATGCCGCTGAACTCGCGTTTGCCGCCATCGGTCAGCTCCAGCTTGACGGTGATGGGCTTGCCCAGCAGGTCGTTGACCGCGATGCCTTTGTCGTCAGACAGCGCGCTGATGTTGAACTCGTATAGCTGGCCCAGCGACTCGGTGGCCGACATGGATCGCATCAGCAGCACGTCGTTGCCCAGCGGCGTGCTGATCTCCATCAGACGGGGGGGTACGGGCATGGTGGGGTCCTGAGGTTAAGGGTGTTGGGCGGTGAAGAGCCAGCCTGGCACGGGCACGCCGCCTTCGTTGCGAAGGTGGATGGCTTCGGCCCCAATGTGCGCGAAGCCCGCTTGGCCGAGCACGTGCTCGACATGGTCCTTGCGGTGGCTGTAGCGGCCGTGGGGATTGAGGTGGTACTGCTCTGCAGCATCGCCACCGTCCAGGCTCTCCACGGTGAAGATCAGCCAGCCGCCCGGGGCCAAGGCGCGCCGCGCGGCTTGGGACACCGCTTCCAGCTTGCCAAAGTAGCACAGGGTGTCGGCCGACACAATCAGGTCATGGGCTTGGTGCTGTGACTGCAGGAAAGCGGTCAGCTCGGCCTTGATCAGCTCGTCGTACACCTGCCTGGGCTGGGCCTTGGCCAGCATCTGGCCCGACAGGTCGATGCCAACCAGGCGCTGCGCATAGGGCGCGATCAGGGGGCCGCACAGGCCGGTGCCACAGCCAGCGTCCAGCACCCGCCACTGTTTGGCCGGGGTGCCGCCCAGGCGCTTGACCACGTCGGCCACGTGCTGGGGCGCGCGGTAGGTGAGCATTTCCAGGTTGGCGTCGAAGCTGTCGGCGAACTCGTCGAAGGTGTTGGCGACGTAGGCATCGTCGGCGCGCTCGGGCACATCCTGGCCAGTGCAGGCGGCCAGGTAGTGCTTGGGCACCGGGTTGTCGGGTTCTTCGGCCAGCCATTCGCGGTAGACCTTGGCGGCCTCGTCGAAACGCCTGAGCGTGTAGTACGCGATGCCCAGCATCTTGCGGGCGTGGTGCTGCTTGGGGTTGAGGATCAGGGCTTCGCAGAAGTGCTGCAAGGATTCTTGCGTGCGGCCCTGCAGCCGCAGCAGGTTGCCCAGGTTGTTGTGGGCCTCGGGGCGCGTGGCGTCCAGGGCCAGGGCCTTGGTGTAGGCCACCTCGGCTTCGTCAAAGCGCTCTTGCGCACGACGCAGGGCGCCCAGGTTGTTCAGGATGGTGGCGTTGCCGGGCGACATCTCGGCCGCTTGCTCGTAAGCATCGGCGGCCTCGGCCAGGCGTTTTGATTCCAGCAGCACATTGCCCAGGTTGTTGTGCCAATCGGGCACCTTGGGGTCGAGCTCGATGGAGCGGCGGATGTGCTTGACGGCCTGATCGCTGCGGCCCATCTGGTGGTGCAGCACGCCCAGGAAGTGCACCGCGTTGGCTTGCCGTGGCGTGAGCCGCAGAATGCGTTCATACATTTGCTGGGCCGCGTCCATGTGGCCGTTTTGATGCAATTGCATCGCGATGGGCAAAGCGTCTTTCAAGCTGACATGCTGAAGCGCTTTTGCAGGCAAACTCGAGTGTCTTTTGGCGGGCATGTCCCATTATGTCGGCAATTATTTCGGAGGTGGGGTCATGACAGGACGTTTGGATTTTGGATTACACGACGGGCCCTTTCGGATCGTGGTGCTGGGTGACTTCAGCGGCCATGGCCTGCGCGGCCAGGTCCACCCCCAGCACCTGGCGCAGCGTGTGCCCCAGCGCGTGGACATCGACAACTTCGAGGCGGTGTTCAAACGACTGGCTCCGGCCTTGTCCTTGCCTTGGCAGGGCGCTGTGGGCGATCGGCTTGAGCTGGCATTTGGCGCGGTGGACGATTTCCACCCCGACCAACTGGCGGGGCGCTTGCCGACGGTGAGCGTGGCCGCACCGGTGGCAGCCTTGGCATCGGCCGCGTCGGCTGCGGCCCCGCGCGAGGACGATGCCTCGACCCTGGAGCGCCTGCTAGGCCGCAAGCCCGAGCCTTCGGTCAGTACCGGCCTGGACGCCTTGATCCAGCGCATCGTGGCCCCGTCCCTGGTGCCCGATGTGCCGGCGGGCCAAGCCCAGTCTGTGGCGGCGCAGCAGTCCGCCCAGGGCGATCTGTGGCGCGCGGTGTTGCACCACCCCGCCTTCCAATCGCTGGAAGCCGCCTGGCTGGGTGTTCAACAGCTGGTGCGCAGCCTGGACCTGGATGGCGACCTGCAGTTGTACCTGCTGGACGTGAACCGCGCCGAGTTGCAGGCCGAGGTGGAAGCGGCCAGTGGCGACGAAGGCCAGACCAGCCTGGCGCATGCATTGCAGCGTTTGGCCGAAGCTGACGAAGAAGGCGAGCCCGTCGTGGCGCTGGTCGTGGGCCTGCAGGCATTCGGGCCTTCGGTGGCCGACCTGGGCCTGCTGGCCGCGCTGGGCGCCTTGGCCCGCCAGGCAGGGGGCGCCTTCATGGCCGCCGCCCAACCGGCCGTCGTTGGCCTGGCCTCCCTGGCGGAGGGCACGGACCCCGCACACTGGCCCGGCATGGCCCCTGACGAGCAAGCGCGCTGGGACGCTTTCAGGCGCACCCCGGAGGCCGCTGGCGTGCACCTGGCCTGGCCGCGCATCCTGTTGCGCCTGCCCTATGGCCAGGCCACCGACCCCATCTCGGCCGGGCCTTTTGAAGAGATGCTGCCTGCTTTCGCGCACGAGCAGGCCCTGTGGGGCAATGGCGCGCTGGCCTGCGCACAACTCATTGGCCAATCCTTCATGGACCGAGGCTGGGACATGCGCGTGGGCGATCTGCGCGATGTCGAAGACCTGCCCGCTTATGTGCTCGATCGCGATGGCGAGAAGCACCTGCTGCCCTGCGCCGAGGCCAACCTGAGCGAGACCGTGGGCGACCGCCTGCTGGCCCTGGGCCTCATGCCACTGCTGAGCTACAAACACCGCAACGCGGTGCGCGTCATGAGTTTCCAGGCCATGGGCTGATGCCCGATTCGGTGATGGTGGCCGCGCCAACAATGCCGTTGTCGCCTTCCGGCAGGTGGCGGCTCCAGTGGTCTTGGCGGCGCTGGACCACCACCACGCCCAGCAATGGCGGGGCCTCGTCCAGGCGGTTTTGTAGTTCTTTCTGAGATTCGCACAGGTAGCGGTTACAGACGTCCGAGCGCATCTCGCGCGGCAAGGTGCATCCGCCGGCCGTGTGGTTGATGCACGAACCCACCTGCGTCTTGGCGGCCAGGCGCTCCACGTAAGCCGACAGCACCTGCGCGGGCGCCAGGTTCGGCTGCTGAGCCATGAAACGGCGCACCGTGTCGGCCGACAGGTAGGCGGTGTCCCCACCCCGGGTGCAGCAACCGCCACGGCACAGGGCGCACACCTGGCCGGGCAATGCTGATTGGGTGTCAACGGCCACGGTGTCCGAGGGCGGCACATCATCGCCGGGCAAGAGGGCCTGCGCGATGACTTGTGTCAGGTGATCAAGGTAATGTTGACGGCGGCGCTGTGCCAGTTTGCGCTGGCGCGCGGGCCCGCTGGGCAGTGCCAGCCGCATGAATTGATCCGGCTGATGCCCGGGCATCCCGGCCTCGACCGTGGCCCACTGGGCCGTGTTCTCTGCAGACTCGGTCGCCGTCCAGACGCGCAAGCGTTCGTCCTCGACGCGGGCTCGGGTGCGTTGCTCACGCGTATTTTTGGCCCGCCAGTGCAGGTGCCGTTGAAAGGCCGCCTCGCCCATCGTGGCCCGCTGGTCCAGCACCATGCGGCAGGGCACCGCGTGGCAGATGGGGTAAAGCCCCACCGCGCCGGGTGATCGCGTGGTGAGCCCGGTGCCGCACACCACGCATTCGAGGTGCATGGCGTGGCTCACACTAGTTTGGCGGCCTTGCGCTTGATCGACGCAAAGAAGCCCTTGCTCTGGTGCGTGGCCTTGTTCTGCGACAGCCCTTCCAGCTGGATGCGCGACGAGGCGATGTTCTTGCGCGCGATCTTGAGCATCGGGTCCATCTGGGTCTTCTTGATCTTCTCGACCTTGTCCATCCAGCCGGGCAGTCCGATGTCGGCCACGAAGAAGTTGGCCACCGACGAGGTGTCGGCGCAGGTCAGCAGGTAGCAGCCCAGGATCGGGCAGTCCTCGAACACCGTGAGGTCGAGCGTTTCAGGCGTGGCCAGGCGGCGGTTGCCTGCGCGCATGTCCTTGATGGCCAGGCCCAGCGAGAACAGCTCTAGGCCCAGGCTGGCCAGGGCGTTGGCCAGGCCGATGACGACCGTGGTCGCGGTGCCCATGTCGGCGAACAGCCCGGCGATCTTGGCACCGGTGGCCGTGGCCTGCTGCGCCAGCTGGATCGAGTGCTTGGCCAGGTCGCGCTGGATGAGAACCTGCACCGCTTCGGCCGCGGCCACCGGATCACCCCGCAGGAAGCCCTTCTTGTAGTTGCGGCACTGGTACAGGTTGTAGCCGTCTTCGACCACGGCCTTGCCCGCCTTGACCAGCTTGCCACCGCTGACGAACACCCCAACCACGGGCACGATCTCGGCAATGATGTCGGCCAGCACGGCGGAGGTGATGGCCTCGATCACGTCCTCGATGCCCTCCAGGTCGGCGCACTGCACGATGAACTCCTTCACCGCCTTTTCAACGCCCGGGATGGCCGAGACGCTGCTGGTGGTGGTCTTGGCCGGGCCCGCCAACTTTTTGCTTGAGGAGCGCGCCTTCTTGGCCGAGGTCATCAGCTTCTTGGCGACGGCCACCTTGTCGGTGGAGCCAAACTTGAGCTGGGTGCCCTTGAAGGTCTGTTGCAGCAGGTCGCGACGGGCATTGGCGATGGCGCCCATGCCGATGTAGTCAGCGCGTGTCAGTGTGGTGGTGGCCATGGGTTGTTACTGCCTTGGAAAAATGGTTTGAGGAGCCGGGCCGGCCGTGGGGGCCAAGCCCGCCAGATCGAGTGCGAAATAGCCCCGGTTGTCAGCGCTCGGCCACCAGGAAGGCTTCCCAGAAGCCGGTCGCCGTGTGCTGCAGCTTGTGGTAACCGTTCATTGGGCTGTAGTGGATGTCCCAGAAGTGCTTGATCTTGATGATGTGCGTCTTGGCGTGGTTCATCTCGGTCACCGCCACGCGGTCTTCGTCCTTGATGTTTTCAGGGAAAGCCGGGATGACGGCGTTCTGGCTGATGATCCGGCCGTCGCCCAAGGACAAGGCCACGTGGCCGAACACCTTGTGTGGCGTGACGAAGTAAACGGCCATGCCCTTGGGCACGATCCACTTGCCGTTTCCGAACTTGTTGGTCACCAGCTCGGGGGGCGTGGCCAACTTGTACTCGATGTCGGTCAACCAGCCGCAGCTTGAAAACACCGGGAAGAAGTGGTTGCCGTCCTGGCCATGCAGCTTGTTGAACAAGAAGCGGCGCGAGATGGCGCCCGCCTGGAAAGCCCAGAACACCACCGCGTTGTAGCAGTTGAACTCGTAGGCGGCGCCTTGCTTGTACTGCCCGCGCACCGCCAAAGAAGGCGGCACGTTCACGTTCTGCCAGTTGGGCATGGAGGCGATGTTGGCCAGGGCATCGTCGGCCACCATGCCAGGCGTGACGCCTGGGAGGATGAACCAGCTGCGCAACTCGGCCAGCAGGTCCAGCTCTGAAGTTTCAGGCAAGACCTTGACGCGGGCCAGCTCGATCGCCAGAAAGGCCGGATCGGTCAGGAACAGCCGGGTGGCCAGCATCAAGGCGCGTTTGGCGCGCCTGGGCTCGCGGTTGGTGGTCCGGTCGTCCGAGGAGCCCGTGGCCCCCAGCGACAGGATGCCTCCGATGGCCGACTGCTGGCCAGCCGACAGCTTGTTGACCTCGTCCACCATCTCTTGCCAGTCGACGGTGGACAGCTTGGCCTTGACGTAGGCCAGCGTGTCGGTGAGCCGCTCGTCTTTGGTTTTGAGGAAACGCATTTCAGGCATGGCGGGGTCTTTCAATCAGGTGGGCATCAAAATCATTCCAGACGGGTGACTCGCCGTGACTTCAGCGCGATCAGGGCGCCGTGCTCACTGTCTGCGTTTTGGGGTCGACCAGGAAGCGGCCGCCGCGTTCGTTCTGGATGAGCAACTGGCCGTTGGCCTGCAAGCTCATCGACTTGAAGAACACGTCCTGCACATCGCCCTCTTTGCCAGGCACGCGCTGGTTGTCATAGACCTTCAAGGTCCACAGCTGTGAGCCAGTGGTTTCATCGACGGCCGCGAGGTAGCCGCCCATCTGTTCGAAGCCAGCGCTCAGGCCGTTCCTGACCTGCTCATAGCGCACGCCGCCAATCGACACGGGCGGGACGGTGGGGGCGGGGATGCGGCTGCCTGATTTTTGCATGATGACTTGCTCCTGAGGGGGGTGAGACGGCGCGCTGATCACGCAGCCCGAAAGGCTGGCCAAGCCGGCCAGCAGGCACCACGGTTTAACGTTCCAGCGCACTTTTGACCACCCCGTCGTGCAAGGCGCCCGCGCAGTCCGCGCAGAACCAGGCCCAGCTGTCGGCGTTCTCAAGGGCCTTGGCGGCGTTCAGCTTCTTGGGGTTGATGCCTTGGTGTTCGTAAGCGTGGTCCTTGGTCTGGAGTTCGCGGTGCGTCAACTCGTGCACGACGATGCGCGTCCAGTTGGTCAGGCCGCTCAAGGTGTTCTGTGAGCCGAAGAATTCTTCTTCGATGTAGACCACGTCCAGCGGGTCGCCCCACACAAAGGCCTCGGCGCCGGCGTTCTCGGCGGTGCCGCGCTCTGACACCGAATCGGTGTAGATCAGGCGCCCGGACTTCAGCTTGGCCGACAGCTTCTTCAGTCCGGCGTTGAGCACGCCCGCGGCCGCGACGATGTCAGTGTCCTTGCTGTTGTTGTCGGCGAACCAGCGCTCAATCAGCGCGAAGTTGGCTTTGTTATTCGGGCTACTGGCCACCGACATGGCTTTGTGCACCCACTTCAGGCCTTCTTGCGAGGCATTGCTCAGGTGCTTGCGCTGCTCCAGCGTGAAGCGCTCGCTTTGGTCCACCAGCTTGGTCGACACGTTGGCGATGCCGCCTTTGAGCGCCTCGTGGGGCCAGTCGGTGAACGAGGTCGGGAGCGACAGGCACCACACCTTGTGCCCGCCAAATCGCTTGAGCAGGTAAGTGTGTCGCAAGGTCTTGAGCGCGCCCAGGCGCTTGGCCAGCTCGCCATCCACCGTGGCGCCCGAGCCCGTGCCGCTCAAGTCCTCGCCTGCCGCTTTCAACAACGAAACAGCCTCGTTGCTGCCTTTCACCGCGGCTTTGGACAAGTGCTTGCGCAACTCGTCCACAAAGCTGGCCTCGCCAATCTCGAAGCCGTCGGCGCCGGCCAGTTTGCGGGCCCGGACGATGAACGCCTGCCACTCTTTGTCGCTGGAGAACTTCTTGCTGCCGAGGCCTGAAATGACCTCGGCGTAGGCTTCAGAAAATCGGGTGGCCATGGGGTGCCTCTTTTGGTTGATTCCGACAGCAACTCAGGCAAAGTTGTACGAGAACTCGCCATTGGTGACGTCCACGGTCACGCCACCCACGGGCTGCCCTTCCATCATCCGCGTAAGGAACTCGCGCGAGACATCGGGCAGCATCGTGTTGGTCAGGATCGCATCGATCATGCGGCCGCCCGATTCGCCTTCAGTGCAGCGCGACACCACCAGCTTGACCACGTCTTCGCTGTAGTTGAAGGGGATCTTGTAGCGGGCCTCGACGCGCTTTTTGACGCGGTTCAGTTGCAGCTTGACGATCTGGCCCAGCATGACATCCGACAGCGGGTAGTAGGGGATGGCGACCAGGCGGCCCAGCAGCGCGGGCGGGAAGATCTTGAGCAGCGGCTCGCGCAAAGCCTTGGCCATGCCTTCGGGGTCGGGCATAAGGTCCGGGTCTTTGCACAGGCCGGCGATCAGGTCGGTGCCGGCATTGGTCGTCAGCAAAATCAAGGTGTTTTTGAAGTCGATGAAGCGGCCTTCGCCATCTTCCATGAAGCCCTTGTCAAACACCTGGAAGAACATCTCGTGCACATCGGGGTGGGCCTTCTCGACTTCATCGAGCAGCACCACGCTGTAGGGCTTGCGTCGCACGGCTTCGGTCAGCACGCCACCTTCGCCATAGCCCACGTAGCCGGGCGGCGCGCCTTTCAGGGTACTCACGGTGTGCGCTTCCTGGTACTCGCTCATGTTGATGGTGATCATGTTCTGCTCACCGCCATACAGGGCTTCTGCCAGGGCCAGCGCGGTTTCGGTCTTGCCGACGCCCGAGGTGCCCGCCAGCATGAACACGCCGATGGGCTTGCTGGGGTTGTCCAGGCCCGCGCGCGAGGTCTGGATGCGCTTGGCGATCATGTCCATCGCGTGGTCTTGACCGATCACACGTTGCGCCAGCAAGGACGACACGTTCAGGATGGTCTCGATCTCGTTGCGCGCCATGCGGCCGACGGGGATGCCGGTCCAGTCGCCAACCACGGCAGCCACGGCCTGGTAATCCACCGTGGGCAGGATCAGCGGAGTCTCGCCTTGCAGCGTGGTCAGCTTGTCTTGCACTTCCTTCAGTTGGGCCAGCAGGGCAACGCGTTCGGCCTCCACCTGCTCGGCGCTTTGCACGGGCGCTTCAACGGCCGCGACGGCCGCGACGGCCGCGACGGCCGCGACGGCTTCGGCGGCGGCTTCCAACGGGCTGCCTGTGCCTTCGACAGGGCGGATGCCGGCACGCAGTTTGGCACGCAAGGCCAGGAGTTCATCGACCAGGGCGCGCTCTGCGTTCCAGCGATCTTCCAGGCCAGCCAGGCGCATGCGTTCTCCGGCCAGCAGCTCGGTGGCATCGCTTTCGCGCTTGCCGATGTCGATGCCGATGGCCTTCTCGCGGCCAATGATGCCCAGCTCGGTTTGCAAAGCCTCGATGCGCTTGCGGCAATCGTCCACTTCAGCGGGCGTGGCGTGCAGGCTCACGGCCACGCGCGCGCAGGCGGTGTCCAGCAGGCTGACGGATTTGTCGGGCAGTTGGCGAGCGGGGATGTAGCGGTGCGACAGCTTGACGGCGGCTTCCAGTGCTTCGTCCAGGATCTGCACCTTGTGGTGCTTTTCCATGGTCGAGGCTACGCCGCGCATCATCAAAATGGCGCGTTCTTCGGTGGGCTCGTCCACCGTCACGGTCTGGAAGCGGCGGGTCAGCGCGGGGTCTTTTTCGATGTACTTCTTGTACTCGGCAAAGGTGGTCGCGCCCACGGTGCGCAAGGTGCCGCGCGCCAGGGCAGGCTTCAGCAGGTTGGCGGCATCGCCTGTGCCGGCGGCACCACCCGCGCCGACCAGCGTGTGCGTTTCGTCCACGAACAAAATGATGGGCTTGGGGCTGGCTTGCACTTCGTCGATGACGGCGCGCAGGCGTTGCTCGAACTCGCCCTTCATGCTGGCGCCGGCTTGCAGCAGGCCCACGTCCAGCGAGCGCAGCTCCACGTCCCTCAGCGATGGCGGCACGTCGCCACGCGCGATGCGCTGCGCGAAACCTTCGACCACGGCGGTCTTGCCCACCCCGGCCTCACCGACCAGGATGGGGTTGTTCTGGCGGCGGCGCATCAGGATGTCGACCACCTGGCGGATCTCGTCGTCGCGGCCAACGATGGGGTCCATCTTGCCGCTGCGGGCTTGCTCGGTCAGGTCCACCGTGAACTTCTTCAGGGCTTCCTGCTTGCCCATTTGCGCGGGCGCAATCGCGCCGCTGGTTTCACCGGGCGCACCACCAATGCCGGAGCCATCGCTGGCGCCCAGGCCGTCTTCGGGCGAGCCTTCGATGATCTTGGCCAGGTTCTCGCTCAAGTCATCGGGCTTGACCTTTTCGAACTGGCGCGAGATGGCGAACAGCGCATTGCGCAAAAAGCTCGTCTTGAGCATGCCCAGCAGCAGGTAACCGGTGCGCACGGCGCTGTCGCCGAACATCAGCGAGCCATAGACCCAGCCGCGTTCAACGGTTTGGCTGATGTTGTCCGACAGGTCGGAGATGGACGTGGCGCCACGCGGCAGGCGGTCCAGCGCGGTGGTGATGTCCTTGGCCAGCACCGAGGTGTCCAGGCCGTAGTGCTTGATGATGCGGTGCCAGTCGCTGTCGGGGTTCTGCACGATCTGCGCAACCCAGTGCTCCAGCTCGACATAAGGATTGCCCCGCAGTTTGCAGAACACGGTGGCGCCCTCGACGGCTTTGTAGCCGGTGCTGTTGAGTTTGCCGAACAAGGTGACGCGGTTGATTTCTCCCATGGGGGATCCTTTCAGTCTGATCGTTTGTGTTTAAGCGGCGGCGCGGGGACCTTGCGAGGGTCGTCGCCAGGATTCGGGGTGAAGGGTGAGCGAGTCGGCGTGGCCAGCCTGGCGGCGCTTGCCCACCCAGCTGGTCCAGCCCAGGCGGCCATTCAGGCCGGGGCGCGTGGCAGGCACGTCGGCGCTGCGCAGGTGCAGGCGCACGTCCCAGTCCAGCTCCATGCTGAAATACTGGCGCACCAGCGCGGTCACGCCGGCCATGGCTGGGCCATCGGGCAAAAAGGCTTCGTACTGGGCCAGGCTGAGCGGGCCTATGTGGATGCGGAACTTGTGCTGCCGGTCCCAGACCTTGCCGCCCAGCACGGCGCCTGATCCGAGCTGCGAGCTGATGCTGCCGCCACGCTCCATGCGCGTGCGTTCGCTGACGGGAAGCGACATCCAATGGCCGACGAAGCTCTCGATGCGCACGCGTTGGCGCAGGTAGCCGCTGAGCAGCGATTCGAGCCCTTCGGCATTGCGCACCTGGCGCGCCAGGTGGCCGGCGAAGTACAGCTTGATGTGGTCAGGGGCGGCATCGCGTTGGCGCCACGTGGGCCCACCGATGCCGACCAGTGAGCCCACGTAGTCGGCGAAGCGGTCCTGGTTGGGCCGGTCCAGACTGACGGTGGGCTGGGCCTGCGCCCAGGCGCGGTAGAACAGCAACAACAGCCGGTGGTGGAACAGGTCGGCGAAGCGCGAGAAGGTGGTGTCGCCGTGGTGCAGGATGCGTTCGCGCGCGTGCTCGGTCAGGTGCAGCGGCAAGGGGCCGTTGGGGCCGAACAAACCAAAGAAGCGCACCTCCAGGCGGGGCATGGCGCCATTCACGCCGTACTTGAAAGAGGACAAGGTGCTGGGCGCAAAACCCAGGTCGGCCGTTTGCCCCAGCCGCAGGGGCTCATCGGACGGCTTGCGGGCGGTGCCCAGCCGCGGCTTGCCCGGGTGCGCCGCTTCGATCCAGCGCAAGGCGTGGAAGAAGTCGTAGCGGTACGGCTCGGCGGCCAGGGCCGCGAACGGATCGCTTGGGCGCACTTCGGTGGTCATCAGATGATCGCCCGGGTGCCAACGCGTGGCACCCAGCGTTTGATGTCGCCACGCGATTGCGAACGCAGCGTGGTTTCGGTGAAGGCGTTGATCGACACGTGCCGCGCGAAGAAGTTCTCCAGCACGGCGCCGAACAGGAAGGCGCTCAGGCCCTGGAAGGCCATCTCGTCCACTTCCAGGTTGATGGCCAGGCCGCGCCCGAAGGTGATGGGGCCGGGCATGGGCAGGCGCCGCACGATGGCTTGCGTGCTGACCGAACGCAGGCCTTCGATCTGCTTGAGCATGCCGCCATCGCCGTTGTCGGCGTACAGGGTGAGCAGTTCGCGCAAGGCGGCCGCGCCCTGGTGCGCGTCGGTGTCCAGCAGCGACAAATAGTTGAGCGACAACTGGTTGACGAACTTCCAGGCGATGCCGCCTTCGCGCAGGGCCGACAAAGGCTTGGACGGACCCTTGATGACGCGGATGGCCTTGACCGGCGCCGAGTCATCCAGCGTCAGGTCGCTCTGGCCCAGGCCCACGGGCATCAGCAAAGGCAGGTCGCGGTTGGTGCACAGGGCGCTCAGGCCCAGTTGGCGCAGGTCGCCGGGGTAGGGCGCCTCGCGCGGATCGACCAGCGAGATGTACAGCTCGGTGCCCACGTAGGATGAGCGCGCGCCGTTGCGCTTTTGCGTGGTCGACAACAAGCGCGGTTCGCGCTGGATGGCGTAGTAGGCATTGTGCTGGCGGTCTTCAGTGTGGAAGGCCGCGTAGAAGGGCAAAAAGCGCCGCTCGCTGTCGATGCCCACGCCATAGCCGTTCACCTCCAGCAGGTCGTAGATCTCGAAGTCCATCGGCCGGGTGCGGTCCACCAGCACGTGGTAATCGTTCTGCGTGGGCGTGACGTGGATGCGGTCGCAGCGGCGCTCGAACAGGTTGATGGCGGGCGTGCAGTTCAGGGCCAGGTTGCTGGCATCGACCACGCTCTCCAACGAGGCATCGGCGCGGTCGAACAGCAGCACGATTTCGGCCTCGGTGCCGCCCTGTGCGCGCAGTGCGTCGCCCACGCCCTTCAGGTCGAAGAACAAAAAGCGCTGCGGAAAAGCGAAGTACTCTTGCAGCAGGCGGTAGCCCGAGAAGCCGCGCAGGCTCAAGGGCAGCAGCGCGTGCTCGTCGTCAAAGCCCACGGGCTGCACGGTGGTGGCCGGCAAGAAGGTGTGCTGCGTGCTGCCTTTGCCGCTTGGCATGACCAGCGTGCCGATGGTGCTGCCCAGCACGCGCTCGTGCAGCTTGTAGGCGATGTCGTCGCTGCCGCTGAAGTGCAGGCGCAGGTCGTTCAAGGCCAGCTGGCTGAAGTTGACGCCCGCGGTGGTGCGCAGCTTCAGGCGCAGGCCACCTTTGACCTTGCGGCCCACGGGCAAGGTGGACAAGGGCAGGTCGGCCGCGTAGCTGAAGTACTCGACGCCGGTGATCTCCAGCGGCCACAGGGTCACGTCGTGCGCGGTGCGGAACTGGCAAGGTGTTTCGTCCTTGCCCAACTGGCTGCCGCGCATCGGGCTGCCACGCGGCACGATCACGCCGCGCGCCAGGTTGCTGTCGCCCAGGTCGGGCTGCAGTTGCGCGATCAGCATGGCCGGCGTGGGCGCCAAAAAGTGCGGGTGCACGATCTCCAGCAGGCGCTGCGTGAAGCGCGGGAACTCGGCGTCCAGCTTGAGCTGCACGCGCGCGGTCAGGAAGGCAAAGCCCTCTAGCAGGCGCTCTACATACGGGTCGTTGACCTCGATGCCATCGATGCCCAGGCGACCGGCGATCTTGGGAAACTGCTGGGCGAACTCGGCCCCCATCTCGCGCAGATGCTGCAGTTCCTGGTTGTAGTAGCGCAGCAGTCGCGGGTCCATGGGGCTCTTCTTACCGTGTCAGTTCTTTGATTTCAACCTGGCCGGATTCCAGATCAACTTCGGTGCGCAGCATCAGCTCAAAGGGCACGGGCTGCGCCCACAGGTTGCAGGTGATGCGAAAGCTGATGACGTTGTGGTGGTCCATCGTCATTTCGTCCATCAGGGCGCTGACCTGCAGGGTGGACGCCATGATCCGCGGCTCGAAATCCAGCAGGGCCTGGCGCACTTGCGTTTCCAGATCGACCACGTCCAGGGTGGAGGCGGTCTCGCCCGACAAGGTGGGCAGCCCGAAGTTGAGCACCGAGCGTTGCACATGCGGGTGCGCGGGCCAGTTGAAGTCGCCCGACATCTGGGTGCAGTTGAACAGCCAGGCCAAGTCGCGCAGCACGGCGTCCCGCATGCGGTTGCGGGACATGACCCGCATCTCGCGCGACTCGACCTGAACGTCCGGGTTGTCGTCCATCAAGCGGTCCAGCAGCGCCGGCTGCAAGCGTTCTTGTGGCGTCTGCTCGGCCATGGCGGGTGCTTACTCGGCCGCAGCGGCCGTGTCCGTGGCGTCGGACGGCGTCGCGTTGAAGGTGATGCTGCGCAGGTCCATCAGGGGCGTGTCGCCCTCGTTGGTGGTGAACAGGCGCTGGCCCAGGCCGGTGTAGAAGCCGGGTGTCGATTCGACCCAATCGGTCTTGCGCGACAGGGCGATGAGCCCATCAAGGCTGGCCTCGGAGCCGGCATAGCGCGTGGGGATCAGGCCCACCGATTCGCCGCCGTTCTCGAACACAAAGTGCGCGGGCATCCACACGGCATCGCGCAGATCTTCGGGCGGGTCGATGGTGAGCGCGCTCAGGCGCGAGAAAGGCACCCAGTAGTACTTGCCATTGATGACGGCCTCAATCACTGGGCCCAAGCGCATGTCGGCATCGGCGATCCACTCGAAGGCTTGTGCGGCATCACCCTGGCCCACGGTGCCGCTGACGGCGGGGGCTTGCTCAAACGCCTGGTCGCGCAGCGATTTGGCATCGGCGTGCTCGCCCTTGCCTTCGCGCAGCAGCGCTTCGATCAGCAGTGCCAGCCAGGGCTCGGGCTGACCAAAGATCATCGGCACCTTCAGGCCCTTGAAGACCTCGGCGCGCAGCAGCTCACACTTGATGCCTTCGCGGTAGGTCTGCGCCATGGCCAGGGTGGAGGCATCGAGCTCGGTGGCCACGTTCAACTGGTTGAGCGCACGCTCCCATTGGCCCAGCACGCACAGCAGCTGGAACAGAAAAACCCGCAGCTTGGCGTCGCCCGGCTTGCCGCGGATCAGGTCTTGCAGTTGCTTGAGCGCCTGCTGGGGATCGCCTGCGCGCAGGCTGTCTTCGGGGGCTGAGAGTGCGGTGGAAGGTGCGTTCATGTCGAGCCCGGTCAGGTGTTGGGACCCACGTCCGTGGAGAAGTTGGAGCCGCCTTTGCGCGAGCCCGTGCCGTCTTGTGGGTAGTAATCGATCGAGATCTTCTGGAAGCTGAGGCTGAGCTTCTCCACCATCTGATGGGCGGCGCCGTCGACGGTGGCCACGTCATAGGACGTGATGCGCGCGTTCTCGATCGTCACGATGAAGTACTCAACAGGCTTGCTGCCGGACTTGCGAACGGTGAGCACCCCTTTCTTGATCAATTCGTTGTTGCGCATGACGGACATCAGGGCCGTCGAGGCACTGTCCACGCGCTTGGTGATGTTCAGGGCATCGAGCGCGGTCTTGCCTGCGGCGCCACCGCCACCCATGGCCGAGGGCGAACGCATGCCCCATGACCAATCCAGGATGTCGATCTCGCCAGCGTGGGCGGTGTCGTTGGCTTCGCCTTTGACCGCGCCGGAGCGGCTGCCATCGACTTTGAAAAACATGTCACCCAGGGACATAAGGGACCTCTGCCAATGGCGTGCGATGGATTCAAACCATTGAAGGGCAAGGGGCCAGCCCCTTGCCCTTCAAGAAATCGGCGGTCTGATCGAGGATCAGGCGTCGACGTTTTCGGCGATGTTGTAGACCGCGAGGACTTCGCCGCCTTCCTTGGCGCCGGTCTTGTCTTGCGGCTGGTAGGCCACCTTGAACTTGGCGAAGTTCAGCGTGACGTTTTCCGTCAGGCGGTCTTCACCACCGCTGCCGCCGGTGCTCACCGAGGTGATCAGCACTTCGGTCAGGGTGATCTTGAGGTACTCAAGCGGCTTGTCGCCGGCCTTGCGCACGATCAGGGTCGCTTCGGGGTAGTGGGTGCCTTTGCAGCAGGCCAGGATCAAGTTGGTCGACGATTTGTCGATGTACTTGGTGAAGGACAGATCCTGCACGTTGACCTTGCCGGAACCAGCGCCGCCGCCGGTGTGGGCCGAGCCGGAGTTGCTCATGCCCCAGCTCCAGGCCAGAACGTCGACCAGGCCCGCGTGGGTCTTGTCGCGCGATTCGCCTTTGACGTCGCCGATCTTGATGAACATGTCTACAGCCATGGTGTGCTCCTAAATTGCAAGTGATGTTGAATGAATGAACGTCTGGAAAACGGCCTCAGGCCCGATCAGCCCGCCTTGGCGGAGGGCAGCTTCGAGACCAGGCGCAGGGAAACCGTCAGCCCTTCGAGCTGATAGTGAGGGCGCAGGAAGAACTTGGACGAGTAGTAGCCGGGGTTGCCCTCGACTTCTTCGACGACCACTTCCGCGGCGGCCAAAGGCTTGCTGGCCTTGGTCGACTCGGATGAGTGAGCAGGATCGCCATCGACGTACTGCAGGATCCAGTCTTGCAACCAGCGCTGCATGTCGTCGCGCTCTTTGAACGAACCGACCTTGTCGCGCACGATGCACTTGAGGTAGTGCGCGAAGCGGCAGGTGGCGAACAGGTAGGGCAGGCGGGCGGCCAGGTTGGCGTTGGCCGAGGCATCCGGGTCGTCGTACTCGGCGGGCTTTTGCAGCGATTGCGCACCGATGAAGGCAGCGAAGTCGCTGTTCTTCTTGTGCACCAGGGGCATGAAGCCGGCCTTGGCCAGTTCCGCTTCGCGGCGGTCGGCGATGGCGATTTCGGTGGGGCACTTCATGTCCACACCGCCGTCGTCGGTCGGGAAGGTGTGCGAGGGCAGGTTCTGCACCGCACCACCCGATTCAATGCCACGGATGCGCGAACACCAGCCGAACTCCTTGAAGGAGCGGTTGATGTTGGTCGCCATCGCGTAAGCGGCATTGGCCCAGGTGTACTTGTTGTGGTCAGCCGCGCCGGTGTCTTCCTCGAAGTCGAAGGCTTCGACCGGGTTGGTGCGCGAACCATACGGCAGGCGCGACAGGAAGCGGGGCATGGCCAGGCCGATGTACTTGGCATCGTCCGACTCGCGCAGGGTGCGCCAGGCGGCGTACTCTGGCGTCGAGAAGATCTTGGTCAGGTCGCGTGGGTTGGCCAACTCTTGCCACGATTCCATTTGCATGGTGGTGGGCGAAGCGCCAGAGATGAAAGGCATATGCGAAGCCGCGCACACCTTGGCCATCTCGGACAGCAGTTCCACATCAGGCGGGCTGTGGTCGAAGTGGTAGTCGCCGACCATGCAGCCGAAAGGCTCGCCGCCGAACTGGCCATACTCTTCTTCATAGACGCGCTTGAAGATCGGGCTTTGGTCCCAGGCCGTGCCTTTGAAGCGCTTGAGCGTCTTGCCCAGGTCCGCCTTGGAGATGTTCATCACCCGGATCTTGAGCTGCTCGTCGGTCTCGGTGTTGCTGACCATGTAGTGCAGGCCGCGCCAGGCGCCTTCCAGCTTCTGGAAGTCTTCGTGGTGCATGATCAGGTTGACCTGGTCGGACAGCTTCTTGTCGATCGCGGCAATCATGGCCTCGATGGACTTGATGACGTCGTTGCCGATCAGCTTGGTCTGCGACAGGGCTTGCTGAGCCAGGGTCTGGATGGCCATCTCGACGGCGCTCTTGGCCTCGTCGGTCTTGGGCTTGAATTCCTTTTGCAGCAGGGACGCGAGGTCGCTGCCTTCCAGCGTGGCGCTGGCCAGGGCGGAGTTGAGTTGGGTTTCTGCCATGAGGTTCTCCAGTTACTCCGCGGGCTTTTCAGCGCTGCCCAAAGTGGCCAGCAGGGCGGGATCGGCCAAGACCTTGGCGATCAGTTCTTCGGCGCCGGTCTTGCCGTCCATGTAGGTGACCAGGTTGGCCAGCTGTTGACGGGCGTCCAGCAGCTTGCTCAGCGCATCGACCTTTTTGGCGACGGCGGCAGGCGAAAAATCGTCCATGTTGTCGAAGGTCAGGTCAACACTGATGTTGCCTTCGCCGGTCAGGCTGTTGGGCACCTGGAAAGCCACGCGTGGCTTCATCGACTTCATGCGCGAGTCGAAGTTATCGACGTCGATTTCGAGGAACTTGCGGTCGGCCACGGGGGCCAGCGGGTCGGCGGGCTTGCCCGACAGGTCGGCCAGCACACCCATCACGAAGGGCAATTGCACCTTCTTCTGGGCGCCGTAAAGCTCCACGTCGTATTCAATCTGGACGCGCGGCGCGCGGTTGCGCGCAATGAATTTCTGGCTACTCATGATCACCTCCGGTCAATCTGGGTGGGGAAGGGTTGGTTATCGTCCGAAGCGCGTCATCATTCGACGTCTTCGGATTGGATGCTTTCAGGATCGACGCCCATGATGCGGGCCACCTCGTTGAGGGCGTCGGGGGCAAGTTCGCGCATCAGCTGCAGGAAGTTCTTGTTGATCAGGCGACGGGCACGGCGCAGCAACAATTGGGCCGGGTTGGTGGGCTCGGTGCGCTCCAGGTAGTCGCAGACCATGTCGATGGCCTTGAGCGCGTCGGCGCGCGATTCCACCCCGCCCATCAGCCCTTTGCCCGAGGCACGCGGTGCCGAGCCGCCATCGCTGGACGGGGCCTGGGCGGCATCATCCGCGCCGGCGCTGGCGTCATCACCCGCACCAGCGGTGGGCATGACCTGCTTCACCAGGCTGATCAGGTTGTGCAGTGGGCGCACATCGGGGGCGCGTTCGATGCCAACGTGGTCGTTCAGGAGGCTACTCAAGGCCTTGAGCATGGCCAGGGCGGCGGTGACCTGGCCGGGCAGCTCGGCGTTTTGCGCGGTGGCCGCGGCCAGCATCTGCTCAACCTGGTGGCGCGTCATGGGCGTTTCGCCATCGCGTGGCGGGTACTTGCCCATCATCACTTCGATGTCGCGCACGCGCAGTTCGCCAATGGATCGGTTCTGGATGACCAGCGCGCTGCGCACGTCGCCCACCATCCCTTCGACCTCGCCCAGCAAAGCCAGCACGTTCAGTCGCGCATAGACGTCGCCATCATCGGGGTCGGGTTGGGGGTGCAGGGTGGCCCAGAAGCGATCGAGCAGGCCCAGCTGCAGGCGCAAGGCGTCGGGCACCGCGCGGAAACCGTTCAGCTGAATGTGCGCGCGGCCCCAGTGCATGGCCGCGCGCAGGTCGCGGGTGCGATCGAAGAGCGATTGGCTGATGTCGTGCACCAAGCGCCAGTCGGGCGGTTCGGCCGGGGCAAACTGGTTTTCGGGCTTGCCGGTGGCGGCCTGGGCCAATTCCAGGAAAGTGTTGTCGTATTCGAGATCCGCGCCGCAAGGGGCGTCAGGATCAGGCAAGGGCTCGAACCAATCGTCCACGATGGTCCGCTCGCCGGTGCTGGATGGGTGGAAGTCTCCCGATTCACTCATCTCGTCAACCTATTGAATTCACTGCTGAGGAGCATGAGTGTCTACTAATTGAAGGCTCTGCTGGGACAACTTTGCAAAAGCTGTTGAGATTTATCACTTTGCAGTGGCTGCCAGCCATTGGGTGGCGATTCTGTTCGGATATTTCGGGTGCCGTCAACATGCAAGCTAGGGGGGTGTTGTTAGCGGTAACACCTAGGCGACAACGCCCCGCCACCGGCTAAGCGGTGGCGGGGCGTGAGCGGGGCGCGGAGCGAGGGGCAGCGCTTAGAAGGTTTCCCAATCGCTGTCAGATGGGGGTGCGGCGTTTTTGCTGGCGCTGGCGGTGACCACCGGTGCGCTCATCGGCGCGGCCGTTTTGGGCAACGCGGCCCTGACGGGGGTGGGCTTGGCCGTGGCGCGTGATGCCGTGGTGGGCGTGTGCCGTGCCGTGGTCTGGGCCTTGGCGATCACCGTGCTGGCTTCGACGTGGGCGTTCACCGGGGAGGCAGCCAGCGGGTGTTTGGCGGCGTGGTGGCTGCCCAACTTGAAGGCCGACACCGCTTGCGCCAGGCGCCCGGCCTGGTCCTTCAGGCTTTCGGCTGCGGCAGCGGACTGCTCTACCAGCGCGGCGTTTTGCTGCGTCATCTGGTCCAGCTCGGTGACCGCCTGGTTGACCTGGCCGATGCCGATGCTTTGTTCGGTCGAGGCCGCGCTGATCTCGCCAATGATGTCCGACACGCGGTTCACGCTGGTCATGATTTCGGTCATCGAGTTGCCGGCGTCTTGCACCAGTTTGGATCCCGAATCGACCTTCTCGGACGAGGCGTTGATCAGGGTCTTGATTTCCTTGGCGGCCTGCGCGCTGCGTTGGGCCAGCGAGCGCACTTCGCCCGCCACCACCGCGAAGCCACGGCCTTGTTCGCCGGCGCGGGCGGCTTCCACTGCAGCGTTCAAGGCCAGGATGTTGGTCTGGAAGGCGATGCCATCGATCACGGTGATGATCTCGGTGATTTTGCGGCTGGCCACACTGATCTCCGACATGTTGCACACCACTTGCGAGACGATTTGCTCGCCACGCACGGCGGCCGTGGCCGCGCCGGACGCCAATTGGTTGGCCTGGCGGGCCGAGTCGGCGCTTTGGCGCACCGTGCCGGTCAATTCGCCCATCGAGCTGGCGGTTTTCTCCAGGTTCGAGGCGGTGTTCTCGGTGCGGTTTGACAAATCCAGGTTGCCGCTGGCGATTTCTTGCGAGGCCGTGGCGATCGAATCGGTGGCGTTGCGGATCAGGGTGATGGTGTCGCGCAGGCGGGTGGTCATGTTGACGACCGAGGCGCGCAGCGAGGTGTTGTCGCCAGGGTTGGGCTGGATGGTCAGGTCCAGGTCGCCTCCGGCGATGCGGCTGACCAGGTCGCGCAGGGTGGTGGGCTCGTCGCCCAGGTCGCCCCACACGGATTTGACGATGGCCGCCGAGGCCACGCCGAGCACGCCCAGCACGATGGCGCCGGTGATGACCGACACCCACAGGCTGGTGTTGACGCCGTTCTTGGCATTGGTCTGGGCTTCGGCGATGGCGGCTTTGGCCTGCGTCTTGCGAGTGTTCAGCAGCTTGCTGAGCACGGTTTGCGACGATTGCATCTGCGCGACCAGGTCGCCCGGAGGCGCCTTGGTCAGCAAGGCCCGTGTGGCGCCAATGGCGGAGGCTTGGTAGGCGTTGAAGGCGGCGTCCAGCTCCTTGGCCACGGCTTCCTTGCCATTCAGCTTCTGCATGGCGGCCAGGCCAGCTTGGGCGCTGGCGACCATGGTGTCGGTGTCCTTGATGCGGTCTGGATCGCCTTCGGCGGCGGCCGTTTGCAAGGTCAGCCGGAGCTGGTCGGTGCTGCGGTCCACGGCCAGCACGTACTCGCTGTGCGGGCTGTCGATGGCTTCCAGGTGCTTGAGCCCGCGTGAGGTTTGCTCCCCCACGAAGAAGCTCACTGCCACGCCGACGACGAACACGGCGCCCGCACTGAGCGGCAACATCCAGATTTTGGTACGAAAATTCATTACTTCTGCCTCCGGGCGGGCGCCCTTGTCAGGCGCAATTCATGGGTGACTCCTGACGCTATCGGCATCTTGCCGCGCAAGCTGAAGTGGCAAAAGCCAAAAATATGGGGGATGCGCCCTGCATTCTGTGCATTCAGGTCTCCCTAGAATCCCCGGATGAGTTTTCCCGCCGCCGTTGCCAAGCCCCCGACCACCCGCCGCCTGATGTTTTGGGTCGGCCTGCTGTATTTCTCGGAGGGTTTGCCGCTGGGCTTGTTCTTCGATCTGTTCCCGGTGCACCTGCGCCAGGCGGGGGTGGGCCCGGCCGAAATCGGGCTGCTGAGCTTGCTGGGCCTGGCCTGGACCGTGAAGTTTTTATGGGCGCCCCTGGTGGACGCCTGGCGGCACCACCGGCTGTGGATGTCTGTGGCCAACCTGGGCATGGCCGCCGTGCTGGCCGCGTTGGCCATGAACCCGCAGGCCCTGGGACAGGGCGAGACCTGGCCCTGGGTGCTGTTGGCGGTATTCACGTTTTTGTCGGCCACCAACGACATCGCCACCGACGGCTACACGATCGAGCAATTGGCGCAAGGGCAGTACGGTGTGGCCAATGGCTTGCGGATTGGTTTTTACCGCGTGGGCATGTTGGCGGCAGGGGGCTTGTTGGTGGCTGCAGGCTGGATGGGCACGCCTGGGCAGCCCAATTGGGCGGCGGCTTATGGTCTGGGCGCTGTGCTGATGTTGATGAACGGCGTGGCGGTGCTGTTGGCGCCCAAGCAACCGCCCCGGGCCGCGCGCCCGCCAGGGGCTTCGGCGCGCGAGTGGCTGGTGCTGCGCCAGCAACCCTTGTGGCTGCTGGCCCTGGCCCTGGTGATGGCGGGCCTGCTGTGGCCGGCCCTGGCGCCGCTGGGCAAAACCTTTGACTGGACGTGGGTGCAGGCGGTGTCGGGCACCTGGTGGTTCAAAGGGGCCGTGCCGGTGGGCTTGATGTTCGCGGGCGCGAGCCTGATGGTGACGGCCGCCCGTGGCCCCCAAGCCCACGCCTTGGCCGACGGGCCCGTGTTTGGCGCCTGGGTCAGCCTGCTGGCACGGCCGGGCATGCTGGCGGTGCTGTTGTTCATCTTGCTGTTCAAGCTGGGGGATGCGGCCATGGGCTTCATGGTCAAGCCCTTCTGGGTGGACGCGGGCTTCACGCCTACCCAGATCGGCCTGGTCAGCGTCAATGTAGGCCTGGGCCTGTCGATCGCCGGGGGGCTGTTGGGCGGCTGGTACGTGGACCGCGCCGGTATCTTCAAGGGCTTGTGGGTGCTGGGGCTGGCCCAGGCGCTGTCCAACCTGGGCTACGCGGCGGCGGCCTGGTATGTGCCTAACGCCCTGCCGGGCATGGTCGATCCGCAATACCAGTTGGTGGTGTACGCGGCCAGTGGCCTGGAAAGCTTCACGGGCGGCTTGGGCACGGGCGCGTTCCTGGCCTTTTTGATGGGCATCACCCACAAGGCGCGGGCCACCACGGAATACGCCATCCTGTCGTCCATCTTCGCGTTCTCACGCGCGGTGGCGGGCTGGGCTGGCGGTTTGGGGGTAGAGCAAATGGGCTACGCCTCGTTCTTCTTCTTGACGTTCTGGCTGTCGTTTCCAGCCTATTTGCTGCTGCCGGCGGTGCGCCGTATGCTGAATCGCTCCGACGAGCGTTAATGTCAACATGGATAAACGAATGAAGTCTGTTCAGATGGTGAGGGCGGCCGTGTTGCTGTCTCTGGTGGCGTGCAGTTTTGGCGCGCAGGCGCGCGAAGGCGTGGAGGTGGGCAAGCAATCAGGCCTGTCGCGCCTGGTGTCGGCGGACCAGGTGGAGCAAATGGCGGCGCAGCAGTACGTGAAGCTCACCACCCAGGCCAAGGCCCAGAACGCTTTGCTGCCCGACAACCACCCGCAGGTGATCCGTGTGCGCGCCATCGCCCGGCGTTTGATCCCCCACGCGCTGGAGTGGAACAAGCGCGCTGCGCAATGGCGCTGGGAAGTCAACGTGCTGCAGTCCAAAGAGATCAATGCTTTTTGCATGCCCGGGGGCAAGATCGCCTTCTACACCGGCATCTTGGAGCAGCTGAAGTTGAACGACGACGAGGTGGCCATGATCATGGGCCACGAGATGGCCCACGCGCTGCGCGAACATGCGCGCGAGCAAATGGGCAAATCAGCGGCCACGGGTTTGGGCGCCAGCTTGCTGTCCAGCCTGTTGGGCCTGGGCAGCACGGGTGACATGGTGTTGAACGCGGGCCGCAGCTTGCTGAGCCTGAGCTTTGGCCGCAAGGATGAAACCGAAGGCGACCTGGTGGGCATGGAGCTGGCCGCGCGCGCGGGCTACGACCCGCGTGCCGGCCTCACCCTGTGGAAGAAGATGGGCGAGGCCAGCAAGGGCGCGCCGCCACAGTTCTTGTCCACCCACCCGGCCAGCAGCACGCGCATCCAGGACATCCAGGCCAGCTTGCCCAAGGTGATGCCGCTGTACCAGCGGGCTGAGAAGCCCGCGCAGCGCTTTGATCAGGCCCGTTGATCAGACCAGGTAAGGGTTGTACTGGCGCTCTTCGCCCAAGGTGCTCTCTAGGCCATGCCCGGGCGTGAAGGTGACGTCGTCACCCAGCGGCAGCAGCTTGTGCTTGATGGCGTGGATCAGGTGGGCGTGGTTGCCTTGCGGGAAATCGGTGCGGCCAATGCCGCCGGCGAACAGCACATCGCCCACGAAGGCGTGGCGCGTGGTGGGCTCGAACAGGATGACGTGACCCGGCGTGTGGCCGGGGCAGTGCAGCACTTGCAGGGTGCAGTGACCGATCTGAACCGTGTCGCCATCGGTGAGCCAGCGCGTGGGGCTGAACTGCTCGGCTGGTGGAAAGCCGAACATTTGCGATTGCTGGGGCAGGGAGTCGATCCAGAACTAATCACCAGGGTGCGGGCCTTCGATGGGCAGCGTGTGCTCGCGCGCCAGGGTGCCGGTGGCGCCTGCGTGGTCGATGTGCGCGTGGGTGAGCCACAGGGCCTTGAGGTTCAAGCCCAGGGCCTGGATGGGGGCCATGAGGGCGGGGATGTCGCCGCCGGGGTCGATCAGGGCGGCGTGGTTGGTTTCATCGCACCAGACAAGGCTGGCGTTCTGGGCGAATCGGGTGACTGGGATGGTTAGGCGGTGGAAAATGGTGGGGCGACAAGGACGCGGATAACAAAGTCTCAAAATTCAAAACATAGTTTCAAAACGGTACTTCCGGGGCCTGGATTGCAGGGCTCAACTTTAACCAACGAGGGCATGACAACCGCTTCACCGATAAGCAAAGCCTCGCCAGCACCTAGCGTGGGCAACTTCTCGCATAGGTTGTCAAGCGTGTCTGGAAGTAGACGAGCCACATAGCTTTGGTCTGCCAGCCGTTCAAATGGACTGCCACCGCTGATTCAATCCTCGAAAAATTGAATCGACTTTGTTCACGTATCAGCGGGACACGGCACTAGTTCCGGAGGAGTTCAAGTAGCGAAAGCAGGGCCGGCAAATCGACAGGCTTCAGCATCCGGGCTTCAAAGCATTTCCCTTCCACCGCATCGCTCTTTGCGCCATAGCCTGTTAAGGCAATCCTGATCAAGGAAGGGTGCGCAATCTTCAGGAGCTTTGCCAACTCGTAGCCATCCATCACTGGCAGGCCGATATCCAAGATGGCAAAGTCCGGTTGAAACGACTTGGCGAGTTCCAGAGCGCTTGGCCCGTCCGGAGCGGTTTGAATCTGCAGCCCGCTTGCGGCCAACGCATGGGCCAACGTTTCGGCAGCATCTTGGTTGTCATCGACCACCAAGACCCGGCCCGACATCTTCGTGAAGAGTGCCGGCAAACAATGATCCGTCGTGCCCGAATCCTCGTCTCCTGCCATCAAAGGTATCGAAATCTTGAACGTGCTGCCCTTGCCGATGCCTTGGCTTCGTGCAACGACTTCACCGCCGTGAGACCGTACCAAGCTCTTGACAATCGCCAGGCCGAGGCCGAGGCCGCCGGAAGCCCGATCGACGCTTTGGCGCTCCTGCGTGAAGATATCAAACACCTGTGAAAGCATTTCCTCTGAAATGCCGACGCCGTTGTCAATGATTTTGATCACGGCTTGGTTATTGCTGGCGCGATGAACGTGGACCTGAATCTTGCCGTTTGGCGGTGTGAACTTGGAAGCGTTGACCAGCAGGTTGGAGACGACCTGAGCCAGGCGTGCAGCGTCGCCCATGATCCAGAGTGGCTGATTGTCGAGTTCCAGGAGGAGCCGGTGCTGTTGGCGCTCAAGCGCCGGGCTTGCGGTTTCAACGCCTATTGCAACTGCGGTTCGCAGATCCATACTGGCCAGGCGCAGCTCCATCTTGCCCGATGCGATGCGAGATACGTCCAGTAGGTCGTCGACAAGCCGGACCAGATGGCCCACCTGGCGCTCGAGCAATGCGCGCTCGACCTGAAACACCTGGGGCGACTTCATGCGCATCACGTGGAGTGTCGTGGTGATCGGCGAGAGCGGGTTCCTCAACTCATGCCCGAGCATGGCCAAAAACTCGTCTTTAGCGCGATTGGCCCGGTCGGCCTCGCGACGGGCTTCGGTCAATTTAGAGACGTCATAGGCCACGACCACGACGCCCACCGCACGCTCGTCGGGTCCGAGGGTTGGCTGGTAGACAAGGTCGAAAAAGCGTTCTTTGCGGGTCCCGGATCCGTCATCGACCATTAAGCGCATGGAGCGCGCCTGAAAAACTTCGCCGGTGACCAGGCAGTTGTCCAGCAACTCGTAAATTCCTTGTCCCGCCAACTCCGGCAGGGCCTCGCGAATCGGCAGGCCTTGTATAGCTCGTCCATCGAGCAATTGCAGGTACGCATCGTTGACGAATTCGAACCGGTGCTCGTTGCCGCGCAAGACGGCGATTCCGACGGGAGTCTGAGCGAATACTTCGGTGAGCCGATCTGCCTGCAAGCGCTCAGCGGCGCGAAGTCGTTGCCTGAGCACCTGCGCATCGATGCGTGCAACCAGCTCGCGGACGCTGAACGGCTTAACGACGTAGTCGTCGGCACCTGCCTCCATTCCCTCGATTCGGCTTTCCTCACCTGCACGGGCCGACAGAAGGATGACCGGCACGTCTGCTGTCCGGGGATCGGCACGCAGCGCCTTCAACAGGCCAAAACCGTCCAGCCGGGGCATCATCACGTCCGTCAAAATGAGGTCGGGAAGCTGGCGGCGCACCGCTGCCAGCGCTGCCTCCCCGTCTGGCACAGCCTCAACGTGGTACTGCCCCTTTAGCAGCCGCTCGAGGTACTGGCGCATGTCGAGATTGTCGTCGGCCACCAGCACGAGGGGCCGGTTGGCGTCGATCCGCGGGGACAACGAAGCAGAGGCAAGCAGATCTTCTGGTGATGGCAACTCCGCACCTGGAGCGTGGGGCGGGTCGCCCTCCGGCAACCAGCGCAACGCCTCTTGCACGAACGGACTTGCCTCCGTTTTGGGTTGGGCGGCGACATCGCCACCCCCGAGTTGTTCGCGAGGAAGGTGTTCGGTGCCGAGCGGGATCGAGACGCGAAAGGTGGTTCCTCTGTCAAACTCGCTCTCTGCGGTGATCGCGCCGCCGTGCAGCTTGACCAGTTCTTGCACGAGGGCCAGCCCGATGCCGCTTCCCTCATGGGTGCGCCCTCGGGCATTTTCAACACGATGGAACCGCTCGAACAGCCGGGGAATTTCGGCTGCCGGAATGCCCGTGCCGGTATCGCGCACGACCAATTCGGCAGCGCGGCCTACCTGACGGAGGGTAACGGCGATCTCACCTTCGAAGGTGAACTTGAAAGCATTGGACAACAGGTTCAGGACCACCTTCTCCCACATCTCCCGATCCACGTAGACCGGCTGGTCCAGGGGTGGGCAATCGACTGTAAGCGCCAGGCCGGCTCGCTCGACGGCGGAACGAAACACGCTGGCGAGTTCGGCCGTAAAAGCGGCAAGGTCTACCGGTTGATATGCGGCACGGGCCCTCCCGGCCTCAATGCGAGAAAAGTCGAGCAGCGAGTTGACCAGGCGAAGCAGCCGCATCCCGTTTCGATTCACGACTTCGAGCTGGGCTGCGGCGTTCGGGGTCAGGTCAGTGCGGCTGTGCGCGAGCAAGTTCTCGACCTGGCCGAGGATCAGCGTCAGTGGCGTGCGGAACTCGTGGCTGACGTTGGAGAAGAAGGCGGTCTTGGCACGGTCCAACTCAGCCAGCGCTTCACTCCGCCGCCGTTCCTCTTCATGACCACGGGCATTGGCGACGGCGGTGGTGATGCCTGAAGCAACAAGGTCGTAGAAGCTTCGGTAGGCCTCGCTCATTGGCAAGCGAGAGCTGACCCCGGCAATGAAGACCGCAGCGGCACGAGTCGCTCCTGGCGGAATGATCGGCAGTACCAATGCCGCGGTTGGCGGCTCGGGATAGGGGCCGACGAAGCCCGGGCCGACCCGCTGCCCCACCTGGTCTACCTGCACCGCTGTCCCGGAACGAACAACTTCGCTCAATGGCCAGACAGCTTGTTCCGGCACGTCCAGATCGACCGTGCTTCGGCTGGCCGCCCCATTCGGCTTCAGGCCGGTTGTGCCGACCAGGCGGGCTTGGTGGCCGTCGGGTTCCAGTGCATAGAGAAGGACGAAGGGCAGGTCCAGATCGTATTCAGAGAGTGTCTGGGCTGACAAGGCCAGGGCTTCGTCAACAGTCTTTGCTTTGCTTGTGCGGGCAGCGAGGTCACGGAGCGCGCGTGTTCGCCGCTCGCTGATCACCTTGCTCGTCATCTCGATGACAGGGTGGAACAGGCCGCCGACCAGCCCGGTCTCGCCCCGGATGGGACTGAACGAAAATGTGAAGAAGCACTCCTCCAGGTACCCGTACCGTTCGAGGAAGATGTGCTGTGTCTCTAGGAAGGCCGTGTTGCCAGCCAGAGCCGAGTCGTGCGCCTCGCCGATGACCGGCCACGCTTCCTTCCAGCAGTCGGGAAAGTTCTGCCCCATCGACCTGGGATGCTTGTCGCCGCAAATGAGCCTATAGCCGTCGTTGTAAAGCTGGACAAGGCCTGGACCCCAGATGATGCAAATGGGCAGGTCTGAAGCTAGGCAGATGCTGACGGTCGTTCGCAAGCTCTGCGACCATTGGACAACAGGCCCCAGTGAGGTCATTGACCAGTCCATCGACCGGATCAGGCCTCCCATCTCGCCGCCCCCCTTCAGGAAGGCCTGGGGGTCCGAATCGGAGGCTGGCTGGTCATTTCGATTCATGGACGCTCGCGTGTACGGTCCGGCGCCATGGCACTGCGAACCTGGTTACCTAACAACACAGTTTACTCAACTGTGGAAAGGGCGGTGGGCAAGACAACAGGGGAAGGCCTTCGACGCACGATGACGAGCCTATCGTGATGAAGAAGCGCCATGGCCGCAAGGCTGGGGATTTAAATCCTTCACGCTGTATCGCGCGAGGCCTTCTCAGGGAGGAAGAACAGGAGGCACAGTGCAAACTGTAGCGGGCAACTGACGATGGCTAAGACCACCGCTGTTCAAGCCAAATCCAGAACACAGTGCCGACTCCTATCCAGAGCAGAACCATCAAAACTGCGCCGACCCGGCTGCTCGGCTTCGATCCCTGCGTCTTCAAATGGGCGCTACAAGGCTGAATTGATCCATCGGCGGGCACCATGGAAAACCAAGGAATCTGTCGAGCTGGCTACGCTGAAATGGGTGGCTTGGTTCAACCATAACCGGCTGCTTGAACCCAACGGTTGCATCCCTCCAGCAGAAGTTGAGGCCAACTGTTATTGGCATCTCGCCAGTCAACCCACCAAGATGAGGCATGAGTTAGGGAGCTGCTGATCAATGACCGCTTCACGCACACCCAGCAGCTATCGTGGGCTTGAATGTCGCGATGACGGTCAAATTCAGCCGGAATTCATGGCTTTGGACGTTTCCAACGTGATTTCAGGCCCCTTTCGGGGTTC
>NZ_JACMNS010000039.1 GCF_014378415.1 Aquabacterium sp. | reverse complement strand
TTGTATCGGACTGGGCACCTCAGTGCGCCAAAGCCACCTGTTCAGCCCGGCGAATGGGGGCCGTGTCACTGGCTGAAGGCGCGGTCGGCACGGCCGCAGGCGGGATCACCACCGCAGGCGCGACTGCACCAGTGCCCTGCAACGCCGCCGCTTCCGGATGGGCCGACCCCATGGCAGGCTGCAACATCTGGGGTGCGGACGTTTCAGCCTGCACCATGGTCTGCGCAGGCGTGGACACGTTCACGGGCACTTTCTGCCCGGCCGCCACCTGCCGCAAGAAAGCCTGCTCGGCCAGCACGCGGTAGGCGTAGCCCCCATCGTTGGCCAGGTTCGCGGCACCCACGTAGTACTTCAGGCCACCTTCCAGGCTCCCGGCCCGCTGGATGCACTCCTTGAGGACCTGCACGCCCACGCGCAAATTGGTCACCGGGTCAAAAGCGGCGTTCTGCCCACCAAAGATCTGGTACTTGTCATGGTGGATGCGCGTCATGACCTGCATCAGGCCCTGGGCACCCACATGGCTTTGCGCAAACGGGTTGAAGCTTGACTCGATGGCCATGATGGCCATGATCAGCGTGGGCTCTACGCCTGCGCGGCGGCCCACGTCCCAGGCCTCTTGCACCAGGCGGCTCACAGGCTCAGGGGCCACGCTGTAGCGGCGCGAGAGCCAATAGGCGACGGCGGCCTGCTGACGGGTCAGGTCAGCGGGATCAATCGCCGTGGCGCGCTGAATGGCTTCGGGCTCGGCCATGGCCAGCAGCACATTGTTGAGCTCAGGGTCCACCGCCACTTGCGTGCGGGCGGTGGCGCGGTCCACCAACCAGCTCAGCACCTGGCTTTCCAAGCCATGACGCACATCGTCACGGCCCGACAAAAACACCACCACGGCCACAGCGGCCAGGCCCAACAGGGCCAGTGCGTTGTGGCTCACCTGGCGCAAACCAGTCACCACATCCTGCACAAACAAACTCACGCCAGCGCGTGCGGACGAGACCAGCTCGCTCACGTCACGATTCATTGCTGTCATGACACTCCTTTCCTCACCCCCGGTCACTGAATGGCTTCAATGATGACGATGGCGATAATCACCCCCATGATGGGCACGCCCAGTGCTGGCCGTGCTGCGCCGCCAAGGCACAGGGAAAACCCGGATAAAAACACTCCGGGGTCGTTGCGACCGGATTCTAGGCAAGCCTGTAATAACCAGTCAAGCATAAAGAGTTCATCTCTTATACACAAAACATGAAATATCGAGACTTGCGGGACTTCGTGTCAGGCCTGGAAAGGCTTGGCGAACTGAAACGCGTGGCAACACCTGTGTCCGTGCGGCTGGAGATGACCGCCATCAGCGATCGCGTGTTGCGGGCCGGTGGGCCGGCGCTTTGGTTCGAGCAGCCCACCGGCCTGATACCCCCTCAAAAAGGGGGGGTGCCGCTTCCGAAAATCCCAGTTTTGACCAATTTGTTCGGCACGCCACGCCGCGTTGCGCTCGGCATGGGTGCCGACGACGTCAGCGAGTTGCGCGACATCGGCCGCATGCTGGCCAGCCTGAAAGAGCCCGAGCCGCCCAAGGGCCTGAAAGACGCCGGCAAGCTGTTCAGCATGGCCAAGGCCCTGTGGGACATGAAACCCTCGCGCGTGGGCAAAGCGCCCTGCCAGGAGCATGTTCTGGAAGGCAGCGATGTGGATCTGGGCAAGCTGCCCGTTCAGCTGTGCTGGCCCGATGACGCCGCCCCCTTGCTGACCTGGGGCCTGGTCGTCACCCGGGGCCCTCAGGGCGTGCCCAAGCCGCGCACGCGCCAGAACCTGGGCATCTACCGACAACAGTTGATCGGGCCCCGCCAGGTCATCATGCGCTGGCTGGCCCACCGAGGTGGCGCGCTCGATTTTCGCGAGTTCGCCCTGGCCAACCCCGGCCAGCCCTTCCCCATCGCCGTCGCCTTTGGCGCCGACCCCGCCACCATCCTGGGCGCGGTCACACCGGTGCCCGATTCCCTGAGCGAATACCAATTCGCCGGCCTGCTGCGCGGCAGCCGCACCGAAGTGGACAACACGCAAGTGGGCGAACACACACCCGAGGGCGACCATTGGCTGCAGGTTCCGGCCAGCGCCGAGTTCGTGCTCGAAGGCCACATACCCACCGCCCCCGCTGGCTTCAAAGGCAAGAGCGACCACGGCGTGCCCTTGATGGAACGCGGCGGCTACCTGCATGCCCTGGAAGGCCCTTTCGGCGACCACACCGGCTATTACAACGAGCAGGATTGGTTCCCCGTGTTTGAAGTGCGCCGCATGACGCACCGCCAGGACCCGGTTTACCACTCCACCTACACCGGCAAACCACCCGACGAGCCCGCCGTGCTGGGCGTGGCCCTCAATGAGGTCTTCGTGCCGATCCTGCAAAAGCAGTTTCCCGAGATCGTTGACTTTTATCTGCCGCCCGAAGGCTGCAGCTACCGCATGGCCATCATCAGCATGAAAAAGTCCTACCCGGGCCACGCCAAGCGGCTGATGTTCGGGGTGTGGAGCTACCTGCGCCAGTTCATGTACACCAAGTTCATCATCGTCGTGGACGACGACGTGGACACCCGCAACTGGCAGGAAGTGATCTGGGCCATCACCACCCGCATGGACCCGGTGCGCGACACCACCCTGGTTGAGCAAACGCCGATCGACTACCTGGATTTCGCCTCGCCCGTCAGCGGCCTGGGCGGCAAGATGGGCCTGGACGCCACCAACAAATGGCCCGGCGAAACCAGCCGCGAATGGGGCCGCACCATCACCATGCCCGAAGAGATCACACGCCGGGTTGATGGCCTGCTGCAGGACATCATGGGGACTAAATTCACACCCGGTTGATCCGATGGTAGCAAAAGGACTTGCGCCCAGCCACAGCTTGGACTACTCTGAATTTGCCTGTTCAACAGGCACCTTGAAAAGACGCAGTCACTGCGTCTGACGGAATGGGGCAAACAATCAACTTTGCCCTTTCCAAACGCGGCTTAGGCCGACCCAACCCCCGGCCTGGTCCGGGGGTTTCTATTGGTGGGTTTGCTTTTTAATTAACTGCCCGCCAGCATGCCCAGCAACTCGTGGCACAGCAGGCGCACATTGACCATGCCCCCGCCTGAAGGGATCCACTCCAGGATGGGGTTGGATTCATTGCCCCAGAACTTGCCCGGCGCAGGCGTGATCATGGGCGGCGGCTTGCCCGCGCGCGCCGCCCAACTGGCCGCAGCTTGCTCAAAGGCCCGCCTTGAACGCGGCATGTGGAAAGCATCCGTCACCAGCACGATCTCGGTCACGCCTTGATCGGCCAGCAAGGTCACGGCGCCCGCCGCATTGCCCCGCGTGTCGGCCGAATCCTTTTCAACCCAACGCAGCGGCAGCCCATAGGCCTGCTGGGCCACCCGCCCAGCCACTTCGGCTTCAGCAGGGCCCTCTTGCACGCCCTTTTGCCCCCAACCCACGCCGCCCGCCACCCCCAAAGGCCAGCCCGTCAAGCGGCTCAGCCACACGCCATAGCGCAGTCGTTCGGCAAAGAAATGGGTCAGGTCGGTCACGCCATATTCCTGCGACTTGGGCACCAAGCCAGCGCCCAGCACCATGATGCCCACCGTGGGCGATGGCGGTGTTTTGCCCTGGCGCTGCGCCAACGCCACCTGCTGCGCGTAGACCCGACCACTGGCGGCCAGCCGATCCTGGGCCTCGCCCAACAAGGCAGGCGGTGGCCGCAGCACATTGTTTTGCAGCCAGGTGGCCGTGCCGGAGCAACTGCCCATCCACAATCCGACCACCCCCAACAGCAGGATGAAAAACCCCAAGTTGCGCCGGGGCAGGATCAGTCGGGCGCCGATCAGCACCAACACCAGCCAAGGCACCGGTGGCAACAACAACGCGCCGATCAAAGGCTTCCAAGCCGCCAAATCCTGCATGAGGCGGGCCTTTAAAAGAAAGCTTGCAAGCCGGTCTGGGCACGGCCCAAGATCAGGGCGTGCACATCATGGGTGCCTTCATAGGTGTTCACGGTTTCCAGGTTCACCATGTGCCGCATGACGTGGTACTCATCGTGGATGCCATTGCCGCCATGCATGTCGCGGGCCATGCGCGCCACGTCCAGCGCCTTGCCGCAGTTGTTGCGCTTGATCAGGCTGATCATTTCTGGCGCAGCCTGGTGCTCGTCCAGCAAACGCCCCACGCGCAAGGCCGCGTGCAAGCCCAGCGTGATCTCGGTCTGCATGTCGGCCAGTTTTTTCTGCACCAGCTGGGTCTGCGCCAGCGGCCGGCCAAACTGAACCCGGTCCAGCGTGTACTGCCGCGCAGCGTGCCAGCAGAACTCGGCCGCTCCCATCGCCCCCCAGGCAATGCCGTACCGGGCCTTGTTCAGGCAGCCAAACGGCCCCTTCAGGCCCGACACATTGGGCAGAATGTGGTCATCGGACACCAGCACCTGGTCCAGCACGATCTCGCCGGTCACGCTGGCGCGCAAGCTGAGCTTGCCCTCGATGCGCGGCGTGCTGAAACCGGTCATGCCGCGCTCGACCACAAAGCCGCGAATGGTGTCGTCCAGCTTGGCCCACACCACCGCCAGGTCGGCAATCGGCGAATTGGTGATCCACATCTTGGCACCGTTGAGCACGTAGCCACCCGCCACCTTGGTGGCCCGGGTGACCATGCTGCCGGGGTCAGAGCCATGGTCGGGCTCGGTCAGGCCAAAACAGCCCACCCACTCGCCCGTGGCCAGCTTGGGCAGGTATTTTTGCCGCTGCGCCTCGCTGCCGTAGGCGTGAATGGGGTGCATCACCAAGGAGCTCTGCACGCTCATGGCGCTGCGGTAGCCGGAATCAACCCGCTCTACCTCGCGCGCAATCAGGCCATAGCTGACATGGTTGACGCCCGCGCAGCCGTAACCTTCAACGGTGGCCCCCAGAAAACCCAGGGCGCCCATCTCGTTCATCAGCTCACGGTCAAACCGCTCTTCGCGGTTGGCCAACAAGATGCGGGGCTGCAGCTTGTCCTGGCAATAGGCCTGGGCGGCATCGCGGATGGCGCGCTCTTCATCCGACAGCTGGGCATCCAGCAACAAGGGATCGGACCAGGAAAATGTGGCTTTGCTCATGGAGAAGGCTTTGTTTGGATAATCATTCGAGAATCAAACACCAGTCTACGCACAAGGACACCCCCCATGGAAGCGAATGCCCCCCAAAGCAACACCCTTGAAGAGGCCACATTCGGTGGCGGCTGCTTCTGGTGCATCGAAACCGTGTTCAACCAACTGAAAGGCGTGGTCAACGCCGAATCAGGCTACAGCAACGGCCAGCACCCCAACCCCAGCTACGACGACATCTGCACCGGCACCACCGGCCATGCCGAGGTCGTGCGGGTGAAGTTTGACCCGAGCCAAGTCAGCTACCACCAGCTGCTGGAGGTGTTTTTCACCATCCACGACCCGACCACGCTCAACCGCCAAGGCAACGACGAAGGCACGCAATACCGCTCCGGCCTCTACACCCACAACGACGACCAAGCCCACCAAGCCCGGGCCCTGATCGAGCAACTGGAAACCAGCCACGCCTTTGGCAAGCCCATCACCACCGAAGTGCACCCCTTGGCCAATTACCACCCGGCCGAGGCCTACCACCAACGCTATTTTGAGCAAAACCCACACGCTGGCTATTGCGCCTTCGTGGTGGCCCCCAAGGTGGCCAAGTTCCAGAAAACCTTTGCCGACCTGCTCAAAAAGGACTGATGAATCAGGGCGCCAAACGGCGCAACACCCACTGGCCGCTGGGATTCAATTCAAAAATCAGGCGATCGTGCAGGCGTGAAGTGCGCCCTTGCCAGAACTCCCACCGATCCGGCACCAGGCGATAGCCGCCCCAATGCTCAGGCCTGGGCGGGTCATCGCCGAGGCGAACCTGCTGATCGGCCCATGCCAACTCCAGCACCTCGCGAGACGGGATCACCTCACTTTGCGGCGAAGCCCAGGCGCCAATCCGCGAGCCCAGCGGCCTGGATCGGTAGTAAGCGTCCGACTCGGAATCGGCCACCTTCTCGACCCGCCCCTCAATGCGAACCACCCGCTCTAAAGGGCCCCAAAAAAACTGGACCGCGGCGAACGGATTCGCGGCCAGATCCCGCCCCTTGCGACTGGCGTAATTGGTGAACCACACCAAGCCGCGCTCATCGGCCCCTTTGAGTAACAAAACCCGGGTAGACGGCCGACCATCCGCCCCTGCCGTCGCCAGAGTCATCGCGTTGGGCTCGGTCAGCTTGGCCTGGACGGCCTCATCAAACCACAGGTGAAACTGCCTCATGGGATCGGCTTGCACATGCTCCTCGTCCAGGGCCGCCCGTTCATAGCTTTGGCGCATTTGCGCCAGATCGTGTGAGGTTTTTTCCATTCGTCAAGTATCAGCCCGTCTGGGGTATTTGCCTAAGTAAAGGTGCTCTGGTGCATTGCAGCAATTTGGCTCACACTTTGTTGCAGTCCTTGCTAAATCATGAACAAGCAGCCCACCCTCATCATCCTGGCAGAACCCACGCTCAGCAGCGCGGGTGGGGCCGATCCAGGCCCGGCGAATGGGCAATCCTTGGGGCTGTTTTCGGTGATGGACAGCACGGTTCGCAGGGGCCTGGCCAGCGGCCTGCCCATGGTCGTCGTGGCCCCGCCCGACATGGCCCGGCAGGCACGCATACTGCTCCCAGGCAATGATGTGATTGACCTGCCCGAGATGTCTCGGACACGATCACGGGCGGATCGACTGGCCCGCGCGGTCGCGGCCGGGGTCGAAGCCAGCGCCAATGCCCCTGGCTGGCTGCTGCTTCCCGCAGACATGCCCATGCTGCAAGTGGACACCTTGCGCGCGGTGGCCAATGCCGTTGCGCTGTACACGGTGGTCTTTCCTCAGTACCGGCACCGGCGAGGCCACCCCGTGGGCTTCTCCGCCGAACTGTTCTCCGAGCTCATCCGCCTGGACAGCGAGCGCGATCTGGCGCGCCTGACCGCCCGTTACCCCGCCATGGGCATCGACGTGGACGATCCCGGCGTCCTGATGGCACAAGATGCCCAAAGCGGACTGGCCCAATTGCGAGTGCAATTGCACAGCACCAACCTGGCGCGTCGCTGAACGCTTGCGCACCATCAGCGCTCAATGCGCTGGCCAATGAGTCGCAAAAGGCCCCAACTAGTGGAATCCCGGGGAACGATTGATGTTCGATGACCCATGGTTTCCCTAGTTTCCAGGACCTTGTCGCCCTAAAGCCCCCTAGTCGCGGGGGGGACCTCAAATCGGTGCTCAGGCAATATTCATTCACCAACTTCTTGCAGCCTGCAAGCACTTAAAAGGAGCTCCCAATGAACCTGCTTTCCATCCGTTCGATCTCTTTCGCTGCCGCCACTCTGGTCATGGCCGCTTCCGCCAATGCCTTGACCATCGACTGGACCAAGATGCAAGGCACGTCGATCTTGGCCTTCTCCCCCAACGCCATCAGCCTGTTCCAAGCCAACGGCGGCAAGCTGGCTGCCCTGGGCAACACCACGGCCGTCGGCACCGGCGGCTGGACATTCTCCCTGCCAATCACCAGCATCGAAATCAGCAGCTCCTTGAAGGTTGCTTCCGGTCAAGCCAGCGGCTCGGCCCTGGACATCGTGCGCAGGGTGTTTGACGACCAAGGCAATATCCTGACTTCGGGCATCGTGCTGGCCAACTTCACCCTGGATTACACCAACAAGAAGGTCCTGGCCGACTCGACTCCCCGTGGCGGCGCCACGCAAGCCCAATTGGCGGTGTTCACCTTCAACGCTGCCACGCCTTTGGCCTTGAAGTACAAGTTCCCCCTGACCGTGACTGGCCATGAAGTGCTGGACCAGCTGGTCTTGACCCCTGGCGCTGTGGACCTGTTCGCTTCGTCGTTGGGCCTGTCGGGCGACGCAGTTCTGAACCTGGTGCGCACCACCGACTTTGGCACGCTGACCCAAGACATCAGCACCAATGCTCGCAAGCCTGCTGTTTCCAAGACACCTTACGTTCCTGCTCCTTGAATTTCAACGGTGGATCTGATCGGGTAGCTCCACCCGATCAAACCAGCCGAAATTTCATGGCATAAAAAAGGCTCCCAGCTGGGAGCCTTTTTCTATTTGTGCAGCAAGGTGTGTGAACACCACACGTCGGTCGGTGCCAAAACATGAAAATAGTGAAATCCCGTAGTCTCCACCGGCATTTTAACTACTTGGTTTCCCCAGTTTTTCACACTATCCAAGGGGCCAGCAGCCCTCACCCCCTGTTTGCGGGGGGGGCTGCAAAATTGCTTTGATGCACCATTGAGACATCCAATCACTTGCACCAGCAAGCTTGTCATCCACCAAGGAGCAAAAATGAAACTGCTGACCATCCGTTCGATCTCTTTCGCTGCAGCCACTCTGGCCATGGCCGCCTCTGCCAACGCGCTGACCATTGACTGGAGTGGCCTGCAAGGCACCTCCACCATCGCCTTCTCCCAAAGCGCCATCAGCCTGTTCAAGGCCAACGGCGGCCGCGTGAATGCTCTGGGCAACACCACAGCCGTCCTGCCTGCTGGCTCCCCAGCCACCGCCGCCGCCTGGACCTTCGTTCTGCCCATCACCAGCATCACCATCACGCCAACGTTGAAAATTGGCTCCGGCCAAGCCAGCGGTTCGGCCTTGGACATCGTGCGCAAGGTGGCGGACGAGGATGGCAATGTCCTGACTTCGGGCATCGTGCTGGCCAACTTCATCCTGGATTACACCAACAAGAAGGTCCTGGCTGACTCAACCACCCATGGCGCGGCCACCCTGCCAAAGTTTGCCGTCTTTAATTTCAACGTTGCCACACCCCTGGCCCTGAAGTACAAGTTCCCGCTGAGCATCACCGGCCATGAAGTGCTGGACAAGTTGGCCCTGACCTCACCAGCCGTGGATTTGTTCGCCACCTCGCTGGGCCTGTCGGGCGACGCTGTGCTTGCACTGGTTGCCGGCACCGACTTCGGCACCCTGACGCAAGACATCGCGGTCATGGTTCGCAAGCCTGCAGCTTCCAAGACGCCTTACGTTCCTGCTCCTTGAGTTCAGGCCCTGACCCACGCAAGTGGGTTTGAGGTTTCCATGAAAAATGGCTGCTAATTCTTAGCAGCCATTTTTCATTTTGAATAAGATTATTTCTAACCCCACCCCAATTTCAATGCATCAGAAATTATAGCCGACAGTCATCATCAGCACGTAGGGGTCAATAGTTTGCTTCTGGGTACGGGTGAAGGTGCCCAAGTTGGCCCCACCGTTAACCCGATTGGCTGGATCTGAATTACGGTAGGCAATCATTCCTTCAAGCTGCGAATAAAGAAATCCTGACCTGCGCAGCCTCCTGATATTGTCGCCTAAAACACCAGGCCAGTACTCAAAAATTGGCGAACCGCCCGCTGCGACAGACCGGCCATTCAAAATGGTATCGTAAGTAGTGAGCGTACTTTCAACTTTGGCATTGAACTGCCCAAAACTGAAATTCAAATCCCATCGATCGTCAATGGCGTACTTACCACCAACCAACCAACCCAGACCCAGCGATCCTTTGCTACTCACCTTGGTACGGCCACCTGTCCACCGCACCAGCGATGATGTAGCCTCTTCATCAAATGGAACCAAATAGTTAGCGGTCAAAGAAACTGAAGGCCTGAATTTATCGGCTTTTTTACCAAAATAGTAATGCCCAAACACCAGAAAACCTAAAGCTTTGGCTGTGATGATTTTCCCGGCCTTCTCAAAAGAGCCTGCACCATACACATCCACGGAAAAAGGAAGCGCCATGACAGGCACTTCTACCGCCCAATGGTGGTCTTCATCCAAATACATGCCGAGGGTGCCTATCGCACCAGGCGCCGGGTCGGCAAATTTAGCCTTTACATTGTCAGGCAAGCCAAGAATATCCGTTTGGGTATCACTGGGAGTTCCAGGAATACCGAACAATGTTGTCTGCACCCCTGTACCGTAGATAGTATCGGAATCCGCCTCACTGCATAAAGGAAACAAGCGAGGATCGCCTGGATCGACTGGGCAATACCGCCCCCGCTGTCCGGCAGACAAAACCGCCCCCGAAACATCCTTCGCCGCTTCTGACTTGTTATTCATTTTCAAACCCAACAAACCAAACCGCGCAAAAATATTGTGCGACGGCTCAATCTTGAGCTCCTTGCCATACCGGTCGGTGGTGGTTTCAGCGCCGGCGTTGGCCATGGCACCCAATAAAATCAACCCAGCAACTGCACTCAAACGGAACGGCATTGTCATATTGTCTCCAGCGATGATAGGTTCTTAGGGGCCTTGCCCCAATTATCGTCAATCGACCCAACCCTGATGTAAAAAACCGCTCTGTACTACAGAGCGGTTTTAATCGGGAAAGCTTTTAAACTTTCCCAGCCAAGTACTTCAAAGTCTTGGCTTTAAAGCGCAAGCGCTTTAACTTAGGCAGCGCGGCGGCGGCGAGCCACAGCACCGATGCCGACCAGGCCCAGGCCCATCAACACGTAGGTTGATGGCTCAGGAATGGCAGCAGGAGCGGTGAAGGTGCCGCCAGCTTGCGTGCCGCCCCAGTTGGCCGTGCGCACCAGGATGGCGACAGGGTCAGTGGCTGCGGTCGACAGGTTCAACGCGGTCAGGATGTTGGTGGCCGTGGTGGCATTCATGCGCAGGGCGCCAGCCAAGCTACCGCTGGCGGTGCCGTTGGCCACGCCACCAGCAACGGACGTCACTTGGATGTTGCCACCCGTGCCACCGATGACGCCAGGAACGTCAGCCGTGAAGATGGCTTGCTTGCCGTAGTTGATCAGAGCACCAACATCAGTGCGCGAATACAGGTTCGCGAAAATCGTCGAGTTGCCCAGGTTAACGTCAAAGTTAGCCATGTAGATGTTGTACTGGCTGACCGAGCCATCATCGTTGAACACCGAGCGGCGGATGTTCACCAACGAGTTGGCGGCTTGCAGCGAAGTCAACGCGTCACCAGTGATGGTGGCGGTGTTGAATGTCAGGCTCACATTGCCGGTGGCCTTGGTGTACACAGCCTTGTTGGCCAAGCCAGCGCCTGGCAGGCCAGGAACGGTGGGGATGGTAGCCGCGGTGATGATGTTGGAGCCAGAAGCGCTCAGGGCCGACAGAGCGTCAGACGAGAAAGTCAGGCCGCCCGAGCCGGAGACCACGCTCCAGGTGCCAGCGTAAGGAGTGGCGCTAGCAACGCCGACAGCCACAAACGCGGCAGCAGCCACGATGCTCTTGAATGCAAATTTCATATTTATCTCCACACAAAAGCGGTCCCTTTTTTCCAAATCCAAAAATCTAGAGAGGCGTCCGCGTATTCCTCTTGTCGACTCACAGAGTTTACTGATCTGTCTGCATTGAGCATAAAGGTCTTTGGTCAGGCCAGACAACGGGGCAGGTCCGCATTGCCCACCTTTGACGGCCTGGGAAACCCCCGCCTGAGCCTGCCGCCCCCCTGATCAGGGGTGGGGTTGACCCTAGAGCCAGTGACAACCCTTGACCCGTTTCAGGCCAAAACCACCCGGGCGAACTTGCGCTTGCCCACCTGAACCACAAAAGTTCCCTCAGGGAGCCTCAAAGATTTGTCATTGACCACGCCGCCATCCACCCGCACCCCGCCTTGTTCAATCATGCGCATGGCCTCGCTGGCAGATGGCACCAAACCGGCCTGCTTGAGCAAGGCACCCATGCCCAAACCCGCACCATCGGCGGGCAGTGCCAAGTGGACTTCAGGGATGTCATCGGGCACCCCACCCTTCGATCGATTCACGAAATCAGCCAGCGCGGCCTCGGCGGCCTGGGCGCCATGGAAGCGGGTGACCACCTCCTGGCCCAGCAGCACCTTGGCATCCCTGGGGTTGCGCCCTGTGGCGCACTCGGACTTGAGCTGGGCAATGCTGGACAGCGGTGCAAAGCTCAGCAACTCGAAGTACGACCACATCAACTCATCAGAGATGCTCATGAGCTTGCCAAACATGCTGTTGGGCGCCTCGCTGATGCCCACGTAGTTGTTTTTGGATTTGGACATCTTCTCGACACCATCCAACCCCACCAGCAAGGGCATGGTCAAGATGCACTGGGGCTCTTGCTCATACTCGGATTGCAGGTGCCGCCCCATCAGGAGGTTGAACTTCTGGTCTGTGCCGCCCAGTTCCAGATCGGATTTGAGCGCCACCGAGTCATAACCCTGCATCAAGGGGTACAAAAACTCATGCACGCTGATCGGCGTGTTCGCCTTGAAGCGCTTGGTGAAATCGTCGCGCTCCATCATGCGCGCCACGGTGTAACGCGAGGCCAGCTGGATCATGCCTCGGGCGCCCATTGCGTCGCACCACTCGCTGTTCTGGCGGATTTCGGTGCGCTCCGGGTCCAGCACCAGGCTGGCCTGCTTGTAATAGGTCTCGGCATTGACCTTGATCTGCTCGGCGGTCAAAGGTGGGCGGGTGCTGTTGCGGCCAGAAGGATCGCCGATCAATGAAGTGAAATCGCCTATCAAGAAAATGACCGTGTGGCCGATATCCTGTAGTTGACGCAACTTGTTGAGCACCACGGTGTGGCCAAGGTGGATGTCTGGCGCGGTCGGGTCCATGCCCAACTTGATGCGCAGAGGCACTTTAGTGGCTTCCGAGCGAGCCAATTTTTTCACCCACTCGCCCTCGGGCAAGAGTTCATCGCAACCGCGGCGGGTGATGGCCAAAGCCTCACGGACCCGGTCGGTCACGGGATGAGAAAGCGATGCTTCAGGGGGTTTTTCAGGGTATGGCATATTTACCGATGGGTGAAAATCTTACGGCAAGTGACATGAGCGTGACGGCTATACTTACTTTTCAGGGATTTTAGGGGACAGCCCCTTAAGTAGCGGGAATTCGAGTTTTGGCTTCTAACAACGACCTGTTCAGCACGCTTAAGTCTTTGCGCAGTTCAACCCTTTTGGGCCTGCAAGCCACCCAGGATGCCATGCACCGGCATCCTCGCCGCGTGGCCGCTGCAGTGGTGGCGCTGTTGGCCGGCTCCACCATGACCGCGTTCGGTGTGGCCCCCCTGACCGCCGCTCAACTCAACACCCCACCCAGCATCTCGCAAATCAGCGAAGCCCTGCCCTTGCCAGATTTGGCCGGGCAAGTGGTGCAGCTGGATGAACAGGCGCTGTCGCTCTACCGCAGCGACGTCTCACGCTCGAGCGACACGATCGACACTTTGCTGAATCGCCTGGGCGTCAATGACCCGCAAGCCGCCGAGTTTCTGCGCACCGACCCCGTCGGGCAAACTTTGCTGTTGGGTCGCCACGGCAAAATGATCAAGGTGGTCACCCTTCATGGGCGATTGATGGAGTTGGTGGCCCGCAGCCCAGCCCGTCAATCGGAACTGCTCGACTCGCACTTCACGCGATTGACCGTCAACCGCGCTGATGACCAAGCCCCGCTGTCAGCCCACACAGAGCAAGCCCGGCTGCAGGCCAGCACGCAACTGGCCACCGGCACCATTTCGTCATCGCTGTACGCAGCAGCTGACGAGGCCAACGTGCCCGATTCGATCACCAACCAGGTCGCCGAGATCTTTGGCAGCGACATCGATTTTCGCCGTGAACTGCGCAAGGGCGACGCCTTCAGCGTGCTTTACGAAGCCCACACGGCGGATGGCGAGCCCATCACTTGGGGCGGATCAGCCGGCCGGGTTCTGGCGGCACGCTTCATCAACAAAGACAAAATCCACAACGCGATCTGGCACCAGGAAGCGGGCCACAAAGGCGCCTATTTCGACATGACCGGCGTGAGCAAGACGCGCTCTTTCCTGGCCTCTCCGCTGGCTTTTTCCCGCGTCACCTCTGGCTTCTCCATGCGCTTTCACCCCATCCTGCAGCGATGGAAAGCGCACCTGGGCGTGGACTACGGCGCGCCCAACGGCACGGCCGTGCGCTCGGTGGGTGATGGCCGGGTGAGCTTTGCCGGGCGACAAAATGGCTATGGCAACGTGATCCAGTTGCAGCACTCCGGTAACCGGATGACCGTTTACGCCCACCTGAGCCGCATCAACGTGCGCGTGGGGCAAACTGTAGACCAAGGCCAGTTGATTGGTGCTGTGGGCGCCACCGGCTGGGCCACCGGCCCTCACCTGCACTTCGAGTTCAAGGTCAATGGCCACCAAGTGGACCCCATCGCGATTGCCCGCGCCTCGGAAAGCACGCAGTTGTCGCCCCAAGCCCTGGCCCAATTCAAACAGATGGTCGTGAGCATTGCGCAACGACTGGACACGGCCCAGCAGCAAAGCCTGGCAGGCGCCCATTCAACAGCCCGCTTCGAATAAAGCTTGATGAAACCGGCCCACGGAGAGCTCTACATTGGCTTGATGTCGGGTACTTCGCTGGATGGCATCGACGGCGTGCTGATGGACTTGGGCTCACCGCCCCCATGGCGCTCGTTGGCCCATGCGCATCAAGCCTTTGACCCCGCCCTCAAACGCAGCCTGCTGGCGCTCAACACACCCGGCTCGAACGAGTTGCACCAGGCCGGATTGGCGGCGCAAGACTTGGTCAAAAGCTGCGCACAAGTGGTGGCGGAGGTTTGCGCCCGCGCCGGGGTGACGCCAGCTCAGATCCGCGCCATTGGCGCCCACGGCCAGACCGTTCGCCATCGGCCGGAACTGGGCTACACGGTCCAACTCAACGCACCAGCTTTGCTGGCGGAACTGACGGGCGTTGACGTGGTGGCCGATTTTCGCAGCCGCGACGTGGCTGCCGGCGGGCAAGGCGCTCCGCTGGTGCCGGCCTTCCACCAAGCCTTGTTTGAAGTCCCACAAGAAACCGTGGTGGTGATGAACGTGGGCGGCATGGCCAACCTCAGCATCTTGCGGGCACCTCACCCGCCACTTGGTTTTGACTGCGGGCCCGGCAACGCCTTGATGGACGCCTGGTGCGAGCAACACACTGGCCGCACCTATGACGAAGATGGCGCCTGGGGTGCCCAAGGGCAGGTGAATGCAGCCGCACTTGAGGCGGCCTTGTCAGACCCCTTTTTCGGCATGCCGCCGCCCAAGAGCACAGGACGAGATTTGTTCAACCCAAGCTGGCTGCAGC
>NZ_JACMNS010000038.1 GCF_014378415.1 Aquabacterium sp. | reverse complement strand
GGGTGTGGTTGATTCAACGCTCATTGACATTCCGCAGCAAGCGCTCATAAAACTGAATCATTTCCGCATACTGCGCCACCCCAATGCGCTCATTCGTGCCATGAAGACGCGGCAAGTCTTGGGCCGTGGCGTGAATGGGCCGAAAGCGCAGGATGGTCTCGGCCAAGTCCGTGAAGTGGATGGAGTCCGTGCCGCCGATCAACAGCCCCGGCGCCACCACGGTGCCGGGCTGCAACTCGCGGATGCTGCGCGCCAGGGCGCGGTACGCCGCTGAGTCGGTACTGGACACGGGCGCGGCCTCTGCACTTTTGGGCTGGCGCTCCACGCTCACGTCCAGGCCTTCCACCACCTGCTGCACGTGTTGGATCACCTGCTGGCTGGTGTTGCCCGGCAGCAGCCGGTAATTGATGGTGGCTATTGCCAACCCCGGCACCACGTTCTCCAACTCACCGGCGTTCAAGATGGTCGGCACGGCCGTGGTGCGCAGCATGGCGTCGGCGGCGGGGGTCTTGGCCAGCTCGCGCTCGACCAAAGACCGCGTCAGCCAAAGGTTGCTGAGCACCACGCGCATCGGGCCGCTCGCCTCTGCCGCCACCGACTCCATCATCTCGCGCGGCAAACCTTCCAATCGGCCAGGCAAGGGGTGGGCTTCCAGGCGCTGCAAGGCCTCGGCCAGCACCCCGATCGCATGGCGCTTGGGCGGTTGGCTGGAATGCCCCGGTTGCCCCTTGGCGGTGAGCTTGAGCGTGAGGTAGCCCTTCTGCGCCATGCCCACCAAGGCCACCGGCGCCTTCACGCCAGGCACCAGGCCGTGCGTGATCACCAGGCCTTCATCCAGCAGGAAATCGAGCTTGATGCCCTGCTGGCGCCACAGCTTGGCGACCTGCGCGGCACCCTCGTCGCCACCTACTTCTTCGTCGGCGTTGAACAGCAGGTAGATGGTTTGGCGCGGCTTGAAACCGGCCTTCACCAGGGATTCGACCGCTTCCAGGATGGCCATCACGCTGGACTTGTCATCCCAGGCGCCACGGCCCCACACGAAGCCGTCCTGGATCGCGCCCGAGAAGGGCGGCACCTGCCAGTCCTTGTCCGTGCCCGGCGCCACAGACACCACGTCCTGGTGGGCCAGCAAGGCGATGGGTTTGGCTTGAGGGTCCGTGCCCGGCCAGGTGTAGAGCAAGGCGTGCTGGCCGATGATCTGACGCGTCAAGGTGGCGTGCACAGCGGGGTAGCTGGTCTGGATGAGTTGGCGCAAGGCTTCAAACGATGCCGCGTTGGCATCGGTGGCAGACCACACGGTGCGCAACTGGACGGCGGCGCTCAGGCGCTGTGCTGCCGCGGCGGCATCGACCGCCACGCCCGGCCGGGGGCGACCTGGATTTGCCGTGAAGGGAAGCGCCAGGTTTGCCAGGCCAGGATCAAGGCCAAAGCCAGGACCAGCCCGGCCAGGAGCCAGAGGATGCGGCGGACCAGGGAGGGTTGGTGAGAAGGACGATCAGCCATGGTTCACCTGCTTCGCCAAGGGTGCAACGCTGGCCCGCGCCAGCAAGCGCCTGCGCGTTCTGTCAATGTTATTTCGGAGCGCATACAACTCATCGGCATGCGCCAGCGGTACCGTGATCTGCGCGGCCACGCGGGCCAGCTCATCCAGCTCGTTGAGCAATTCGGTGTGGTCGGCATCGCCGTCTTCCATGTGTGCCTCCACCTGCTGCAAGCGCGCATACCAGCGGAACACCCGCTGGCGCACCCGGTAGGTGTACAGCGGCGGCACCACACGTGACAGGGGCAGCAGCAACACGATCAAACCGCCGATGACCAGCCACATGCGCTCCAGCAGATTGCTGGCCCAGAAGGGCAGGTAGCGCTGGTAGACGGGCGGCGTGCCGTTGATGGCCCGATCGCCCTCGGGGCTGACCGGCAACTCACTGGTGCGGGTGTTCGGAAAATCCCGCGCGCCGTTGAACCAGCCAGATTCGCCGTGTACCTGCTGGGCCGTCTGCGCGAACAGCTGGCGCAAGGCGGGGTGGGTATCTTCACTGGTGAGCAGGGCCGTGGTGGTGGCCAGCAGGCCGATGCTGTCAGGCGGTTGGTTGCGGGCCAGGCTCACCATGCCGCGCGGCAGCGTCACCGTTTGCAAGAAGGGGAAGCGCCGCGCCAGTGCATCGGCCTGGGGCAGGTCGACCAGGGCGATGCCGGGTTCTTGCAGCAGGCGCTGCACCACCGGAGATTCGGGCGGGGTCACCAGCACCAGGGCGTCGAGCTGGCCGGTTTGCAGGGCCTGTGCGGCTGCTTCCGGTGTCATGTCGCTGGCGATGACCTCGTCGGGGGTCAGGCCGTTGGCTTGCAGCAGGCGGTTCATCAGCCCGGGCACGCCGCTGCCGGGCTGGTCGAGGTTGACGCGCAGGCCGCGCAGTTGGCTGAGCGAGGTCAGCGCCACGGCGGTGGCCACGCCCTGGTTGCTCGGCGCGCCTTTGATCGCGGCGGGGCGGTAGAAGATCCACAGGGGCTCGTAGAACAGCGCGCCGAGCGACATGATGCCGGCCTTGGCATCGTGGCGCATGTCGCCGCTGCCGCTGCCGCCCCGCACGAAGGCCACGTCGGCGCGGCCCTCGCGCAGGGCTTGCAGGTTGCCCACGGTGCCTTCGGTGGTGAGCAGCTGCACGCGGATGCCGTCACTGGCCAAGGCTTGGGCATAGCGTTGGCCGAAATCGGCATAGGCGCTGCCCGCAGGCCCCGTGGCCAGCGTGACGGTGCGCGGGGGTTGCGGGTCGAGCCACCAGTAGGTGGCGGCCAGCAGGCTGAGGGCCAGCAGCAGCACGGGGCCGGCCGAGGCCAGCATGTCGCGCAGCGAGAGCAAGGCCAGGAGCAAGGCTTGTTTGAGTTGGCGGGTCATGACACGGGATCGCTTTAAATTCTTTGCCATTCTGCTGGCGGGGGGATCTTGGGCGCCTTGAGCGGCGCCCGCCCTCGCCGCAAAGCCACCATAACGCTCACAGCAACTCGGGTTTGTTCGCTGCCAGCCAAACCACCACATGCGCGTGCAGCTCTTTGGCACCCATCAAGCAAGCCAACACCGCCGAGTCGGGCACCAAATCACCAGAGTAATCCGCCAGGTTTCGTTGCTTGCGCAGCGCATCCAGCACGATGACTTTCTGGGTGGGCAAGGCCATGGTCAGCGTCAATGTTTGAATGGCCGTCTGGTGGTGGCCGGGTTTGCTGGTCAGTGTGCGAAAGCCGTTGGCGTTGAGCGCCAGCATGGCCAGCTGCATGATCGCTTTGTAGGCAGCGTCAAAGCGGTTCTCGGCGCTCAGCCCATCCAGCTGCGCATCGTCAATGTTGCGCTGTGCGGCGGCCAGCAGCTTGGCCACTTGCGCCTTGTCAGGCGCGATGGTGTCAAGGCTGATGCCCAGCAAGTTCTGCAAGCTCATGCTCACTCCCGATCAAGAATATTTTGGGTTTGGACAGCACATCGCGCAAAAACGGCTCAGACCCGGCTTTCTGCGAAAATTCGTCCGCAGAAAATACCTTGGGGTTCACTTCTCGGCCCAAGTCAGCTTGTGCGGGGTAAAGCAGCTCCACCGCTTGCCCGAAGCCCACATTGCCGATCAACATGAGGTCGATGTCACTGCCTGCTGTTTCGCGCGCTTGCGCGACAGAGCCAAACACAAACGCCACGCGGATGTGAGGGGCGGCCGGGGCCAGAGCTTGTACCAGCACATCGGCCATGCCGGAGGTTTTGCGCAGCATGCTGGCCAGCTCGGTGAACACAGGGCAGGTTTTGTCAGCGCTGTAGACCTGCTGGTTGCCGCGCTTTTCGCGCCGCAGCAAGCCCACCTCGGCCAGCTTGGTGAGCTCCCGAGTGACCGTGCCTGCGGCCAGGCCCGTTCGGCGCGCAATCTCTCGCCCGTGCAGGGCCTCGTCGGGGCGCAGCAACAGGAGGCCGAGCACTCGGCGGCGGTATTCGGGCAGCAGGACGGAGGCAAGTGATTGATGCATTTTCGGCCTCAATTGTCGCTTATTTTGCATCGATAATCCACCGCCATTGACTGGCAGTCGCTTGCGATGGGTCTTTGATAGTCAAAATCAAAAAAAGCCTCATAGAATAAATGAATTATTCATGAATTATTCTTAAAAGCCATGACCTCGGGATCTGAGCACGAAAATTCCCAGCGAATCAAGGAGTTGGAGCGCACCATGCGCTTCGGCCCCCGCTCGGCCAAGGAGTTGATGAATGCGCTGGGTGTCAGCCAACCAACCCTGTCACGAACCATTCAGGCGTACCCCGCCTTGTTCACCTCCTTCAGGGTGTCAGGCGACCGAACCCCGAAGTACGGCAGGCTGCGGGATCTGCCCGGCGGCCTCAACCCCCGTCAAACGATTTTCAGGATTTCGAACACCGGCACGATGGAGACCTTTGCCGAGGTCGAGTTCCTGACCGGGGGCGCGACCTTGGAGCGAACGCCGACGCAGACCACCTTGTACGAAGGCCTGCCGCCCTACATGGCCTTTTCTTCGCCCTCCGGCTTCCTTGGTCGGCAAGTGGCGAGAGCCGCGTCCGCGGTGGACACACACTTCCCCGAGAGCCTGAAGGACTGGGGTGACGACCACCGCGTGGCCCACCTTTTCACCCGTGGGCTGAACCTGGCCGGCAACCTGGTCTACGGCACCGCCTCGCTGCAGCGAGAGATGGATTTCCGCCAGCTGGCGCCGACGCCCCCTGCGCAGAAGCTGGACCACTGTGTGGCCATGGCGAACCAGCTCAAGGATTCGGCCCATGGCTCCAGCGCGGGGGGCGAGCAGCCCAAGTTTCTGATCCTTTCCGAGGACATGGGCCATGCCATTGTGAAGTTCGCCCGGCGGGGCAGCCGCATGGCGGAGCTGCTCCCCTTCGAGCACCTGGCGCTGCAATCATTGGCGGGCGTGGGCGTGCCTGCGTCCAAGACCCAGTTGCTGGCCTCCAACGACTACGTCTTCCTGGAGGTTCAACGCTTCGACCGGATCGGCGCCCATGGGCGTGTCGGGATGCTGTCGGCAGGGGCCATCGATGATGAGTTCTTTGGCGCGCGGGACACGTGGTCGGAGTTTGCCGCGCGCTGTCTGCAAGCCCGGTACCTGTCGGCACAAGACGTGTTGCATGTGGATGTGATGGCCGCCTTCAGCGAGCTCATTGGCAACACCGACCGGCACTTCGAGAACATCTCCGTGCTGCTGGGCGAAGACGGCGAGTACAGCGGCATTGCGCCGGCCTACGACATCTTGCCCATGCGTTACGCGTCCATCGGCGGCGGTGTGGACCCGGCCTTGACGCCCATCACGCCCAAGCTCAGCACCATTGGCGCCAAGCCCGAGGTTTGGGCCTTGGCGGCCGAAGCGGCGCATCGATTCTGGGAGGCTGTGCAGCAGGGCCAGCTGGAGCTGCCGGTGTCCACGGAGTTTCAAAGGTTGGCGGCCGAGAACCTGGCGGTGGACCGGGCGTTCCTGGTGCCCTTGCTGCCAGCTTAAACCGTGGCCACGAAGCGCTTGAGCCGTGCCAGGCCTTCGCGCAGGTCGCTTTGCGACGCGGCGTATGACAAGCGCACATGCTTGGCGGCCCCACACGATCCGAAGTCATGCCCCGGCGTCAGGGCCACGTGCGCCTCTTGCAACGCCCGCTCGCAAAAGCGCATCGCATCCAGCCCCGTGCCGCTCACATCGATGTACACGTAGAAGGCGCCATCGGGCCGCACGGGCACAGGCAGGCCGATGTCTTCAAGCCCTTGCAGCACCAGCGCCCGCCGCTCGGCGAACTCTTGCTTGCGCGCCTCGCACACCGCGATGGACTCGGGCGTGAAGCACGCCAATGCGGCCATCTGCGCAGGGCTTGAGGCGCAGATGTAGTAGTTCTGTGCCAGCCGCTCCATCGCAGGCACCAGCTCATCGGGCACCACGGCCCAGCCCAGGCGCCAGCCCGTCATGCCGAAGTACTTGGAAAAACTGTTGATGACGCAGGCACCGGGATCAAAGGCCAGCGCGGTTTGGGCGGGCTGGCCTGAGGCCGCGTCGACATCGCTCAGGTTCAGGTAGATCTCGTCGACGATGCGCCAGGCTCCATGCGCGTGAGCCCAGTCGCAGATGGCGGCCAGCTCGGCCCTTGGCACCGAGGTGCCGGTGGGGTTCGAGGGCGTGGCAATCATCAGGCCACTGGTGCGCGTGCTCCAGTGGCGCTGCACGGCCGACAGATCAAGCTGGAAGCGCGAGCTTGCATCGGTGGGCACCAGCCGCACGTCGGCGCCGAAGCCGCTTAAAAACTGGCGGTTGCAAGGGTAAGAGGGATCGCCCACCAGCACCTCGTCGCCCGGATCGACCAACGCGGCGGTGAGCAGCAGCAGCGCCGCCGAGGCGCCGGCCGTGACCACCACGCGCTCGGGGCTGATGCTGAGGCCATGCGCGCTTTGGTAGAAGCCGGCGATGGCCTCGCGCAAGGCGGGCAGGCCCAGTGCGCCGGTGTAAGGCAAGGGGGTGTGGCTGCCCGCGATGCGTTGCAGCTCGGCGCGCACGGCGGGTGGCGCGCCAAAGTCGGGCTCGCCCAGCCCCCTGAGTCAGACTAGTTGTCGCTCCCTTGAATTTGTGGATAACCCACATAGGAGCGCCACCCATGAAAAGAAATCGACATTCCAAAGAATTTGAAAACCAGGCTTTGATCAAGGTGCGAGAGCGCGGAGACAGGAGC
>NZ_JACMNS010000037.1 GCF_014378415.1 Aquabacterium sp. | reverse complement strand
GCGCCGGGTCACTCGTTTCTTGAGTCCGTACTCGCTGCTGGCAAAGCTCAGTTGTTGCTTCATCTGCGCCCTCTTGGCTCTGGATCTGTTGCCTATTTATGCAGCACAAATCGTGCCGGAATTAATCAGTGACTCCTTAGACCAAACTGCCTCCGCGAATCCCGGGGCGATTCAGTCGCTGTCACGGCTGATGGATGGGATGATCTCTGATCAGCTACAAACCGCACGGATTGGATCGTGACAAACGATCTGGCTCAAAATTCGCTGGACTCACAGGTGTTGAAAAATGCCAGTGTCGCAAAGCAAGAATTCAGAGAAATCATATCGCCTGCGCAGTCATGGTTTGGATTCGACTAGCCGATGTTGCCAGGAAAGCGGGGCAGACAATATGCCGAGTTAAACGCGGCTTGATGGAAGGCTATCTGCGTCAAGAACTGAAAAACCCGGCTGTTTCGATGGCTTTTGCGTAAGTCCTGTGAGTGAAAGTCTTAACCCCATCCGATCTGGCGGACATGGGCTAACGTGGAGGCCGAATACGCTGGCCCCTTGTGCGTCAAGGCACCGTCGTTAATCGCACCAGTACCGGCTTCAATCCCGTTGAATCCACGTATGTGGCCAAGATCGACGCCCTTGGCGTTGACGCCGGCCGCGGCGCTGAAGTAAGTCCCGGCGTGTAGGTTCACGCCCTTGGCCCTGGCCAGATCCGTCAGATCCTGCGTGAGTCCTTGCTGATGCATGAAGGCGTGCAAGACGGGATCATTTCCAGGGGTGGGCGCCATGACCCAGGAGCCGACGACGGTGCTGCCATCCGCGCTCAGGCTGCGCTTGTTCACGGCCGCGAAGACGTCGCCAGGCGAAGGCGGCGTCAGCACCGTGATCCGCCCATTGGCATGCAACTCCAACGAGCCCACTGGCGCGGTGTCGGCCGGCACGGTGCGTTCCACCAGCACCGTGCCGTTGTCGGCGATGGCCGCCGCGCGGGTGAGGTGACCGGGGGTCTGGTCCAGCCCGCGCAGCGCGCCGCTCAAATCCCACACCGCCGCGTACGGGATCAGGCTGTTGTTCACCACCGAGTTCACTTCACCGGCCACCTCACCCGAGGCGTTGATGGCCTTGGCTTCGCTGCCCACGAAGCGGCTGGTGTCCGTTGGCAGGGCCTTGGCCTGGCTCAGGCTTTACCGCATGGCTTGCATGCTGTAAAGCGCTTCGCCGTTCTGCTGCGTGGCTACCAACTGCGCGAAGCCCGCTGACCAGCCCTTGCCGTTCACGGCGTTGGCGCTGGAACGCTCGCCCAGCGGCGGCTCTTGCAGGCCACCGCCCGGGTAGGCCACGGCTTGTTTGCTGGCCGCGTCGTAAACGATGGGCTGGTAATTCACCTGCTTGACCAGTACCTTGCTGCCGTCTGGGGAGACATCGTCGATCGGCAAGGTCTGCCAGACGTTGGGGAACAACTTGGCCGACGAGACCGACGCGGCCGTGGTCGCAGGCCAGGTGGAGATGTAACTGTTGTAGGTGGTAACCCACACCCACTTGCCGCTGCTTGATGGATCAAGCGCGTAGCCCGCGCTTTTGAAGTAGCCGGCAAAGCCCAGCACGCGGTCTTGCGCGTCAATGAACAGGTTGTGGTCGGTGACGCCCAGGAACGGCGGCTTGAGCGGGGTCATGGCATAGCGCGACTGGGCCTGGTCCGGGGCGGCGAGGATGAAGGCCAGTGGGGCGAGGGCCGCCCAGGCGGCAACCCGCCTCAAGCGTGAAGCCATGGTGTTGAGCGCGAGGTGGAATTTGCCGTGGTCATGTGTTGGCATGGGTGCGCCCGTGAGTGAAATTTTTTTGATCGTGGCATGAGCAATGCGCGCGAATCATTGCGCGAGCGCCGTTTTTTTGATCTTGGGGTATCACCGCGTCGTGTGTCTCCATGAGGTGCGCATGGGCTACCATGACTTTCCCGCTGACTCCTGAGTTGCGCGCCCCTCATGCCTTACCCCTTCAGCAAGACGCGACCGCCCCAAGCAGCCTGCTTGCCGCAGGAGGCGCGCCGCCATTTTGTGACGACGATGTTGGGGTTGCTAGCCAGCCCTGAAAGTGCCTTGGCGGCCACCGCGCCCAAGGCCCACCCGCGCATTGCATTTTTCACGCCCAACAGCGAAGGCAACACTTACTGGCCCCAGGTGTTCCGCATCATGGCGTTCGTGGCCCAATCGTTGGGCTTTGAGTTCGTGCCCTACAGCTTCGGCGTCCAGAATCGATTTAGCCGCTTGCGTGATGCTGTGCAGGCGCTGAGCACGCAGCCGCGGCCGGATGCCGTGATCGCGTCGGTGGTCATCGGGCAAAGCCAAGGCATCCTGGAAGCGGCGCAGTCGATGGGCATCCCGGTGTTCATCCTGGGCCCGCTTTTTCCTGCGGAGCTGCCAACGATCGGTGGTGCGCCTCGGGTGCAATACAAGAACTGGCCGGCGCTGTTCAATTGGGCTGAAGAGCAAAAGGGCCATGCCCTGGCCAAGGCGCTGTTGCAGGCGGCGCAACGGCACATGGCCCTGGCGGACGATGGCCACCTCCACGTGGTGGGATTGGGCGGCGACCCCAGCTGGTTTGGCTCCGGCTTGCGCCAGGCCGGCTTGCGGCGCGCCGTGGCAGAACACCCCAAGGCGGTGTTGAAGCAGGTGGTCCCCACGCACTGGCGTCAACAAGAAGGCGAGCAGCTCACTGCTAAACTGCTCACGCGCTTTCCGCAAGCCAGCGTGTTCTGGGCCGCGAGTGATCAACTGGGTTCCGGCGCCGCGCAGGCCCTCATCGCGGCGGGCAAAGTGCCTGGCAAGACGGCTTTCACCGGTGGCTTGGATTTGTCCGAACTCGGCCTGGACATGGTGTCCCAAGGCCAGTTCGTGGCCACGGCCGCCAGCCCCTTGCTGTCCTATGCGCAGGTGGCCATCCTGGTGTACGACTACCTCCAGGGACGGGACTTCGAGGCAGAGTTGGGCAGCGAGATCGAGTTCCCGGTCTTGGTGGCCACGCGGGACAACGCGGCGCAGCACCAGCGTTTGGACCAGTGCGTGCAACGCATTGATTTCAAGGCCCTCTCCAAGGCCCACAACCCCAAGCTGGCCCGCTACGACTTCTCGTTCGATGCTTTCCGAGAAGCCGCTGGCGCTTGCGCCCGAGCTTGACATGCGCGGCGGCCCCCACACCCTTTCACGCCAGTTGCTCATCCTGGTGATGGGCTACACGCTGCTGCTGTCGATCCCGGTGGGGGTGGTCAATGTGTGGATCACTTACCGCCAGGAGGCCGCCCGCCAGCAGGAGCAGGTCGAGTCGGTCAGGTCCTTGTTCGGGCTGCAGTTGGCCAAAGCCGTGTGGGATTTCGACCAGGCCTCGGCGCAACAGATTTTGTCGAACCTGGACCGGTTTCCCGCGCTGCAGCGTGTTGAGGTGGTCTCGACCGATCTGCGTGCCAGTTATGTCAAGAAGGGCACGCAGCCCGCACCGCCTGACAAAGCGCAGAGCTACCCGCTGATGGCGCCTGAGGGTGGCATGGAGATCGGCCGATTGCGGCTCAATCTGGATGCAGCAGCCTTGCGTGACCAGGTGTGGGAGGGCGTACTACGCACCATCGTCGTGGTGGGCGTGGAGATGGTGCTCTTTGCCATCCTCATCTTCGCGCTCATGCGGCGCAGCGTCACCTTGCCAGTGCTGGCCCTGTCGCGGCATGTGCGCCACATGACGCTAGATCGGCTGCAGGAGTCCGCCCCATGGCCGCGCGCCAAGGTGCCCAACGAGTTGCATGAACTCGCCGATGGCGTGACCCGTCTGCAGCGCGATCTTCATGAGCAACTGGCGCTGCGCGATGCGATTTCACGCACGCTGGAGATGAGCGAGGCGCGCTTGAAGCTGATCGCGGATGGCACACCCAATCAGCTGTGGACCGCGCATGCGGACGGCGCGCTGGATTACGTCAGCAAGAGCGCGCTCAACTACTCGGGCGCCGGCGCCGATCAGTTCCTGGGCAAGGCCTGGACTGCCATGATCCACCCGGATGACTTGCCCCTGTGCAAGGCGCATTGGGCCGCGTGCCTGCAGGACGGGACGACGTACCAGATCGACTGCCGGCTGCGGCGCTTCGATGGCGCGTTTCGCTGGCATGCGCTGATGGCCGTGCCCCAGCGCGACGAGTCGGGTGCGATCGTGAAATGGTTTGGCTCCAGCACGGACCTCCACGATCGCAAGGAGGCCGAGCATGCGCTGGAACAGCAACGCGTTCACCTTGAGCGCCTGGTGTCCGAGCGCACCGCGGCCTTGTTCACGGCCAAGGAAGCCGCCGAAGCGGCCAGCCGCGCGAAGGGAACCTTCCTGGCCAACATGAGCCACGAGATACGCACGCCCTTGAATGCCATCGTCGGGTTGGCGCAGCTCATGCGGGTCGAGGGTGTGACCGAGCCGCAGGCCCAGCGCCTGGACTCGATCCGCGGTGCCAGCCGCCACTTGCTGTCGGTCATCAACGACATCCTGGACCTGTCCAAAATCGAGGCGGGCCGGATGGAGCTGGAGCACCTCGACTTCTCGGTAGAGAGCCTCTTCAACGGGGTGATTTCCATTGTGGCCGAGTCGGCACGCGACAAGGGCCTGACCTTGTCGGTCAACACGGAGGGTGTTCCACCGTGGCTCCGGGGGGATGCGACCCGCTTGCGGCAGGCCCTGCTCAACTACGCGGGCAACGGGGTCAAGTTCACGGAGCGTGGCAGCATGGCCCTGCGCGCCAGGGTGCAGCACCGCAGCGGCGATGAGTTGGTGGTGCGGTTTGAAGTTCAGGACACGGGCATCGGCGTGGCGCCCGACAAGGTGCCGCTGCTGTTCAAGGCCTTCGAGCAAGCCGATGCCTCAACGACGCGACAGTACGGCGGCACGGGGCTGGGCCTGGCCGTGGCCCAAGGCATTGCCCAGTTGATGGGTGGTGAAGTCGGCGTGGACAGCACCGTGGGTGTGGGCAGCACCTTTTGGTTCACGGCCCGGTTGCGGCTGGGCCAAGCGGTGGGGGCGGCCGCGCCAGCAGAGACCTTGGGCGAGAGCAGCGAGGTAGAGCAAGGGCTCCTGCGGCGTGCGGGCGCCACGATCCTGGTCGTGGAGGACAACGCCCTGAACCGCGCGGTGGCGGAAGGGATGCTGAACGCGGCCGGCATGAACGTTGAACTCGCCGGGGATGGATTGGAGGCGCTGACCAGGGCGAAGGTGCAGTCCTATGACCTCGTCATGATGGACATGCAGATGCCCGTCATGAACGGGCTTGAATCCACCCGCGCCATCCGGGCCTTGCCGGGCTGGGCCCAAATACCCATCGTGGCGATGACGGCCAATGCGTTTGGCGAGGACCGCACCGCTTGCCTGGCAGCTGGCATGAACGACTTCCTCACCAAGCCGGTGGACATGCGGGCATTGAACGCGGTGTTGGTGAGGTGGTTGCCTCAAACGTAAGGCAACAGCGCTTTCGCGGCTTCAATGCGCAAGCTCAACTCGACGGTGTCGTTGTTCATGACTTCAAGCAGAAAGCTTTTGGGTGACCGCGTGCCAGGCATCATGCCTGCATCGGTGTCGGGGCCCTTGGAAGACGCGGGCTTGAGTCGTTCCAGCGCCCTTTGAAAATCAGCGCGCTTGATGCTCTCCAGGCGGCACAGCAAGTCGGCCTGGCCATCTGGGCTGGGTGGGATGTCGAGCCACGGTGTCTCGGCAAACACCGGGGCCAGGTCCGGTGCCACGAAGGCCGACCAGTTGCCCGTGGGCGTCTGCAAGGCCGGCACCACGGGGGGGTGTGTCATCAAGCTGATGCGGTCTGCCGCGATGCCAGGCAGATAGCGCCCGCGCAGTGACACCAGGAAGGCCATCGCTGACGCCAGCGGCCAGGGTTCGGCGAGCGAGAACCAGACCTGGTAGCCATCAACGCCGGAGACCGCGATGGCGGGGGCGGGCAGCCCCAGGTCGGCCTGAACGCCTTGCCACACCTTGGAGAGCGCCGCCCAGTCGGCTGGTCGGCCCAGCGCCAGGACCATGGCCAGCACCTGATCGTGGGCCTCGTCCAATTGGGCGCCTTCGCCATCATCAAGGCGGTAAAGGCGTTGCAATTCGGCTTGCAGTCTGTTCATGGCTGGCTCAAGAAAAGGGGCTGGTCAAGCATACTGGATGGCCATGATCACACTTCACCATTGCGTCAGCGCCCGTTCGTTTCGCCCTTTGTGGATGCTGGAAGAACTGGGTCTGCCTTACGCGCTGAAGATGCTGTCTTTCCCGCCACGTGTTCACGACGTGGCTTACCTGGCGCTCAACCCGCTGGGCACGGTACCGACCTTGTTCGACGACGGCGTGTGCATGACCGAGTCGGCGGCGATCTGCCAGTACCTCGCGGCGCGCCACCCGGCCGCGCGCCTGGACGTGGCGGTGGATGAGCCTGCTTATGCGGCCTACCTCAACTTCCTGCATTTTGGTGAGGCCACGCTGACCTTTCCGCAGACCTTGATCCTGCGTTACGCGCATTTTGAGTCCCCCGAGCGAAGGCAGCCGCAGGTGGCCGAGGACTACGCCAAGTGGTTCCTGGCCCGGTTGCGCACGCTGGAGCCCTTGCTGGCGCAAGAGGAGTTTTTATGCGCGGCCCGCTTCACGGCGGCCGATGTCTCGGTGGGCTATGCGCTGTTGCTGGCCAGCCACCTTGGCTTGGCTGAGCGCTTCAAGCCCGCCGTGCGAAGCTACTGGCAGCGCTTGCAGCAGCGACCAGGGCATCTGCGTGCTTTGGCGGCGCAGCATGCTGCTGCCGTAGCGCAGGGTGTGTCAGCGGTGCCCGCGCCTGACGTTCGATGAGGAGGGCATCGCCAGTACCATTCCCCCGTCGGCCCAAGGGGAGGGTGTCATGCAAGGTCGCGCGCACAAGCGTCCCGTTCAATCGGGTTTTTTCATCAGCTATCTGAAGGGCGACTACAGATTGGCGCGCTCGTACTGGTTGCACTCGGTTTTCTTTGCTTGGGTGCTGTTGTACCTGGCCGGCTTGGCCGTTGCGCAGATCGCGGCCGTCGGTGTGCGCTACGTTTCCATGGCCGTGCTGGCTTTTGAACCGCTCGCCTTGATGGTCTGGGTTTGGTCCACGGTCGGCACCTTCATGTCCGCCATCAAGCAGGTGTTCGCTGGCGAGGGAGGCCGGTTCTGGGCCCTGGGAGGTCGCCATGGGCGAGCAACCGGGCGCGAGTCGTTCACCCTGGCCTTCCTGGCGGGCCACGAGCGCACGGCTGCGGACCAGGCCCGTGTCGGCTTTCACCAGGCCCGTGCCATTGGCGAGGACCGCCAGCGCGCCACCCGCCAGCACCCGGCGGGGCGGAGCCGGCCCGAAGAAGAGGCCCTGTACATGCAGGCCGGCGTCAGCGCTGCCTTTGCGCGCAAGGTGGTGAACGTGCCCTTTGCTCAAATGTGGGTGCCCACGCGCCAGGAACTGCTTGACGCGCAGGTGCTTGCACGGTGAGCGCTTGATCGCCTAGGGAGTGCCCTCGTCGCCTACTGGCGCCACTCTTCTTCCGACTTGGTGCTGCATTCCGGATCGGTCGGGTTCACATTGCAGCGCACCCGCTTGATGACCTTGAGCCCGCGCTTGTCGTAGATGCCTTGCTGGGCGATGTCGATCCGCGACTCGCGCAGCATCAGTGAATATTTGTAGGCGTTCTCGGGCGACAACTCTTGCCAGGTGGTGGGTGGGATGCTGTTGTCGGCCTGCTTGATGAACTGCAGCGCCCGGTCGAACTGACTTAACCAGTAAGTTCTGGAGACCTCGCCCATGCCCTCCGGAAAGCGGGTCTTGTTGAAGATCATCTGGTAGGTCAGGATCATGATCGGGAAGCGCACGACAGCCCCGCCATCGCCAATGCCCCGGTACAGCTCCAGAGGCTTGTAGGCGATGGAGGGCGAGGCCACCATGTCGAGCAGTCCGCTGTTGAACTTGCCGGCAAAGGTGGTGATGTCGGCCGACACGGGGATCGCGCCCATGCGCTTGATCATGATGGCCTGTGCCTTGTCGTGGTCGAAGGCTGCGATGCGCTTGCCAGCCAGGGCCTCGACGGTGTTGATGCGCCGGTCGTGGACCATCGGGTAGGCCGCGCCCAGCGGCATGATGCCGCCGACCTCGTGGTCGCCCTCCACCATCAGGGCTCTGGCCGCAGGCGAAGCGTAGGTCTGAATCAGCTTGCGAACCACTTCGTAGCTGCTCGGCATGTCGATCTTGCCGTCGCGGACGATGGTGGTGGACCCCAGCGTGTCAATGGCCCCGGTGGTGCGGTTGAACTGGCGGGCACGAAAGGCGGTGGTGATGACCGCATCGCACTGGCCCGCGCGGTAGTCCTCGGTGGCCTGGCGCTCGTCGGTGTAGCCCTTGAGCGTGATGTTGGCGCCGAACTTCTGCATGGCCAGCACGTAGTCCTTGGTCATGCTGAACAGGTCGCCCGAGGCACCCAGCATGTCGTAGACGCAGACTTTCTGGCTGGGGGCGGCCTGGGCGCTCAGGCTGGCCAGGGCCATCGTCAAGGCAGCCAGGTTGGTTCGATTCAAGGGGTTCACGCGGGGGTTCTCCTGTTTTTTGGGGGATGAATCAAGTGCGTCGATTTTTTGACGGCGTTGGATCCGGGTTGATCAGGTCATCATCCAGGCTCGGCATGAGAACTTCACCATGCGGACCCCACTCCACGTGCGTGATGCCCGGCTCCTGTTCTTCCAGTCGCCTTCTCTCGGCCTCCTGGGCGCTCAGGTGATTGTGCCGCACCAGCCGTCTCAGACATGAACACATCGGTGCTGGTTGTTGACGATTCCGCCATGGCGCGAAAGATGTTGATTGCGGCCTTGCCGCGATCCTGGGACGTTTCAATTCGACAGGCTTGTAACGGCCAGCAAGCGCTTGACGCCTACCGGGAAGGCGGAGTAGGCGTGATGTTCCTTGACCTGACCATGCCAGTGATGGATGGCTTCCAGGTCCTGGAGCACCCTCGCAAGGAGGACATGAATTGCCTGGTCATGGTGGTGTCGGCCGACATTCAGCCTGAATCACAACAGCGCGTGAAGCAGCTTGGCGCCATCGCGTTCATGCGCAAGCCAACCAACGCTGACGCCGTTCACGCGGTGCTCAAGGACCATGGGTTGACTCTATGAGAGCCGCACTGCTGAACGAAGATCAGCGCGATGCGCTGCAAGAGATCACCAACATCGGGATGGGCCGCGCGGGCGACTCCATTGCTCGGATGTTTGACGAGTTCGTTGAGTTGACGGTGCCGCGAATCCTGACTTTGCAAGGGGCGCATCTGCCTGACAAGATGGCCGAGATGGTGGGCTGCAAAGACGTTTCGGGGGTTCGCCAGGCATTTCACGGACAACTTCGGGGCGAGGCCCTTGTCATCTATGACCACCAGCACGGCAATCAGTTGGCCGAGTTGTTCGACTACGAGCCAGACTCGACCGATGGCTCTGAAAGCGAACTGCTGCTGGACGTCACCAACGTGTTGGTGGGTGCCTGCCTGGGCGGCATGGCCGAGCAGCTCAAGGTTGACATCGGGTTCTCAGCGCCTTCGCTGATGGGCAATCACGGCGCAGTGACAGACCTGCTTCGTGTCGGTCAGATTGAAACCAAACAGGTGCTGTTCGTTGAAGTGAACTTCAAGTTGGAGAGGCGCAGCTTTTCCTGTCATCTCATCATCCTGATGTCGGACACCCAGATCGCCATGGTTGAACGCGCGATCGATGCCTTCATCGAAAGGTTCTGACATGCCCATGGACGATCAATCAGAGATGCTGAACTTCATCGTGGACCACGTCGAAGTGGGCCTCTTCGCTGTTGATCTGGATTTTCGCATCACCCTTTGGAATGGCTTCATGGCCATGCACAGCGGGAGGTCGTCAGAAGAGGTGATGGGGCGCCATCTGTTTGAGTGCTTCCCGGAGTTGTCCTCCAAGTGGCTGGAAAGAAAAATCAAGAATGTGTTCTTGCTGAAGCACTATGCCTTCACATCCTGGGAGCAACGCCCCTATCTTTTGAGGTTTCCGCACAACCGATCAGTGACCGGCGGCATGGAGTTCATGCGGCAGAACTGCACCTTTCTGCCTGTCAAGCGTGGCGACACGGTTCAACATGTTTGCGTGGCGCTTTTCGACTACACCGACACAGCGCTTTTCCAGCGCCAGTTGACGGCGACCATCGCGGCACTCGAGGTGGAAAAAGGTGAGCAGCGCAAGCTGATCGCACAGCTCGCGGAAGCCCAAGGCCAATTGTTGCAGGCGGAAAAAATGGCCTCCATTGGCCAGCTTGCGGCGGGGGTGGCGCACGAAATCAACAACCCGATTGGTTTTGTGAACGGCAATTTCGGCAGCCTCGAAAGCTACATCACTGACCTCATGAGCTTGCTGGTGGCCTACGAAGGCCTGGAGGGTTTGCTCCATCAGCATCCAGAAGCGTTGGCGCGTGTGCAAGTGATCAAGCAAGAGATCGACATCGGCTTTCTCCGAGAAGATGTGCCGCAGCTTTTTAAGGAAAGCCGCGATGGGCTGGACCGTGTCAAACGCATCGTTCAGGAATTGAAGGATTTCTCGCGGGTTGACCAGACTGAATGGCAAATTGCGAACCTGCACCATTGCCTGGACAGCACGCTTGGCATCGTTCAGAACGAAGTCAAGTACAAGGCGGAGGTGGTCAAGGACTATGGCGATTTGCCCATGGTGGAGTGCATGCCCTCACAGTTGAACCAAGTTTTTCTGAATTTGCTGGTCAACGCCTCTCAGGCCATCACTGGGCACGGACAAATCGTCATCCGTACCGCGGTCGAGAACGAGTGGGTGGTGGTGTCGGTGTCGGACACCGGAGCGGGCATCCCCCCAGAGCTGATCAAGCGGATTTTCGATCCATTTTTCACCACCAAGCCCATCGGAACTGGCACCGGACTGGGTCTTTCGGTGTCGTACAGCATCGTGCATCGCCATGGCGGCCGCATTGAAGTGGACACCAAGCTGGGGGCAGGGACCACCTTTTCGGTGTGGTTGCCGGTCGTTCAAAGCGCGAAGGCAGACCAGGAAGCGTAGTCCTGCGGATCGTGTCTAATCCCCCCTGGGCCACGGGCATTGAGCCGCGTGGCAGACAGAAGAATGCATTTGCGCCGGAATTTCAGCAGCTCCAGACTCGTTCGCTTGCTCAGTGATGCCGCCTCGGTGGATGTGGACGCGTCCCGCCAGGATGTGGCCGAAAAACTGGGCCTGTGGCTGAGCACGCTCGACACCCTCCAACTCCATGCCGCCCACCAATCAATCAAGGCGTTTGCCGAAGAGACGCCCGCGCACGTGCGGGCCGCGACCAGCCACCCCCTGGAAGAGGATGTCCACCGGGTGCGCTCGGCCATGGTGCAGGCGATCACGGCAAACGGTGCTGCCAAGGCCATCGAGACGGACGCCGGTTACGCGCCCTATCGTCAGTGCTACCTTGAGCAACAACGTCACATTGAATCCAAGATTGCTTCATTGAGATCCCACGTCCGGCAAGTCCTGTCGCGGGCCTCCCCCCAACTCAAGCAGCTGGCCTACCTGGACACCGTGATGGACCAGGTGATCGGTGGCCGCGAGCAAAGGCTGATGTCCACGGTGCCCGTGCTGCTTGAAAAGCGCTTCGAGCAATTGCGCCGTGCCCAGCCGGACGGTTGGCACGACACTTTCCGCCAGGAGTGGCAAGACGTCTTGCTGGCCGAGATGAACGTGCGCCTGCAGCCGGTGGTGGGATTGATGGAAGCATTCAGCAACGAGGTCAAAAAATCGCCATGAACAGGATTGTTTTTGCAGTCGCCTTTGCCATCGGCCTGATGGTGGTGGGCTGGGTCGGCGTGGGGTTCATCGGCGCCAGCCCACTGGCCCTGCTGATGACGGTGCTGATTGCTGGCGTGTATTTGCTGGGCGCGTTTGAGCTCCAGCAGTTCCGGG
>NZ_JACMNS010000036.1 GCF_014378415.1 Aquabacterium sp. | reverse complement strand
GCGAGAACGCGCCACCGTGCAGGCCGGCTACCAGCTCAACGCCGATTGGCGCTTCAGCGCTGGCTACCGCCACGAAGGCCGCGCCTACAACGATGTCTACAACGCCGACATCAACCCCAATGTCTACGGTGGCGTCTCCAGTGTCAACCAGTTGGACCTGCGCACCAGTTACCAACTGACGCGGCAACTGGCGCTGGCCTTGGGCGCCAACAATGTGCTCGATGCCCACGCTTACCAATCGCACCCCTACCCCGGGCGCACGTTGTTCGCCGAACTGCGCTTCAAGCTTTGACCAGGGCCAGACCATGAGCCACACCCTTCACCGCCTGTTCTGGCGCATCCACTTCTGGGCCGGGCTGATCAGCGCGCCCATCGTGGTCTTTGCCGCGCTGACCGGCCTGTTCTACGCGCTGTCACCACAGATCGAGGCCCGGCTGTACGCGGACCTGGACCACGTCAACGTGCCGGCCAACCCGGCCATGAAGGCATCACTGGATCTGCAGGTGGCCGCTGTGCTGGCCAGTCATCCGCACGAGGCCTTGCGTCATGTGGTGCCAGCGCAGGGCCACACCGACAGCACACAGGTCTACCTTCAAGCGGCCCACGCCCACCACACAGCCAGCCAGGGTGAGCACGACCACGGCCTGCCCACTGGCAGCATCGTCTACATCAACCCCTACACCGCCCAGGTGCTGGGTCAGTTGCCCGAGCTGCAGCGCTTCAAGACTTGGTCCAAGAAGCTGCATTCCAGCGCGCTGCAAGGCGATGGCTGGCGCTGGCTGATCGAGCTGGGCGCCAGTTGGATGCTGGTGCTGTTCGCCACCGGTCTGGTCTTGTGGTGGCCCAAGCCCCAATCTCAAGGCGGCCCCGGCTGGCGCGCCTTGTAGCCACGCCGAGGGTCATCACCACGCCTGACTTGGCGCGACCTGCATGCCAGCATCGCCATCGCGCTGGGCCTGGTGACGGTCACCGTGCTGGTCACCGGCCTGACCTGGGCACAGCACAGCGGCGACAACTTCCGCGCCGCCCAACAGGCCTTGGGTCAAGGCACGCCCAAAGCGCCGAAGGGCTTGCGCTCGCAGCCTGTCGCCGGCAGCAACCGCACGGCCCTGAGCTGGCAAGCCGTGCATGACCAGGTGCGCGCCCAGGCGCCCGACATCGCCCTTCAATTGACACCACCGAGTGGTGCCGACGGCGTCTGGCGCGCCGAGAACTTCGACCGCTCTCAACCCACCAAGCGCTTCGTCAGCATGGTGGATGCTTACTCGGGCCAGACCTTGTTCTACAGCGGCTGGGACCAGTTGCCCGCGCTGTCCAAGGCCACCGCCGTGGGCATCCCGTTTCACCGGGGTGAGTTTGGCGGGTGGAACCAGGTGCTGCTCATCCTGGCCGCGCTGGCCGCCGTGTTCTCGGTGGTGTCGGGCTTGATGATGTGGTGGCTTCGCCGCCCACGCGGCAGCCTGGCCGCGCCCCAGGTAGGCCGCCAAACCTTGCGCCAATTGCCACCTCGGACCTGGTGGTGGCTGCTGCCATTGGCGGGCGCCTTGAGCCTGGCCCTGCCGGTGTTTCGCTGGAGCCTGGCCCTGTTCATCGGCATCGAGGTGGTGCGCCTGTGCCTTGAGAAACCAGCGCCCGCCAGCGCCGCGTGAAACCCAGCGCGCGCTACCGCTTCGCTTTGGTGCGCCCCACCACCGGACGGGCATGCTCGTGTCCATGCCCAGGCGTCTTGCTGACCGGCACGATGTGCAGTTGCCCGTGGGTGACGCCTGGCTGGGCGATCACTGCCTGCGCAAAAGACCGCACCGCATCGGTCTTGCCCTTGAGGATGACGGTTTCGATGCAGTGATCGTGGTCCAGGTGCGCGTGCATGGTCGACACGGTCAACTCATGGTGCTCGTGCTGCATGTCGTTCAGCCGGGTCGCCAACTGCCGCTCATGGTGGTTGTACAGGTAGGTGAGCGTGGCCACGCAGGGGCCGCGCGGCTGGGTGGCCAGGTGCTTCTCGCCCAGTTCCTGGCGCAACAGGTCTCGGAAGGCCTCGGACCGGTTCTCGTAGCCGCGGTCTTGCACCAAATTCTCAAAAGCATCGGCCAGTTCATCGTCAATCGAAATCGTGAGTCGGCGCATGGGCCCCTCCGGTGTGAAGTTTCACAAAATCCTCATACATCAGCATTACGCTTGGGCAAGCATGCATCCATTCCAGGAAGACTTGCGTAAATGGATTCACCTGCGCAGCGCCAAACCTTGGCCAACCCCACATCAAGCCACATCAACATGACAGCCTCTTTCGCACGCCATTGCCTGGCCAGCACCCTGGCCTTGATCGCCCCGTGGACACTGGCCCAAACCACCGAGCTGGACACCGTCGTGGTGCGCGGCAACTACAACAACGCGGTCGGCACCTCCGACGCGGCCAGCCAGGGCGTGGTCACGTCCAAGCTGATCGAGAGCCGGCCCACACTGCGCCCAGCCGAGGTGCTGGAGTTCGTGCCTGGCGTCATCGTGACGCAGCACAGCGGCGACGGCAAAGCCAACCAGTATTTTTTGCGCGGCTTCAACCTTGACCATGGCACCGACTTCGCCACCTTCGTGGATGGCATGCCGGTGAACATGCCCTCGCATGCCCACGGCCAGGGCTACAGCGACCTCAACTGGCTGATCCCCGAACTGATCGATCGCCTGAGCTATCGCAAAGGCCCTTATGGCGCGGAAGAAGGCGACTTCGCCTCGGCCGGGATCGCCCGCATCCGCCTGTTCGACGGCCTGCCGCGCGGCCTGGCCTCGGTCACCGTGGGCGAGAACAACTACCGACGTGCCGTGCTGGCCAATTCAACCGCGCTGACCACCGGCAAGCTGCTGTATGCCCTGGAAGCCGCCCAAAACGACGGCCCCTGGGATCACCCCGAAAAATTCCACCGCCTGAACGGCGTGCTGCGCTACAGCCTGGCCGAGGGCAGCACCAAATCCTCGCTGACCGCGATGGCTTACGCCGCACACTGGAACGCCAGCGACCAGGTGCCGAAAAGCGCGGTGGACAGCGGTTTGATCGGGCGCTTCGGCACCGTGGACCCCAGCGACCAAGGCCGCACCAAACGCTTCAGCCTGTCTTACGAGCTGCTGCACCCGATGGACGATGGCGACTTCAAGCTCAACGCCTACGCCATCCAGTCACAGCTCAAGCTGGTGTCCAACTTCACGTACTTCCTGGACGACCCGGTCAATGGCGACCAGTTCGAGCAAGTTGAGCGCCGAAAGGTGCTTGGCCTGAACACCAGCCGCAGCTGGACCACCACCCTGGCTGGCCACGACAGCACCAACACCCTGGGCCTGCAACTGCGCTACGACCGGATCGATCCCGTGGGCCTGTACTCCGCCAAGGATGGCCAGCGCCTGTCCACCAAGGGAGAAGGCAGCGTGCGCCAAACCAGCGTGGGCCTGTTCGCCGAGAACTCGACCCGCTGGACGCCGTGGTTCAAAAGCGTGGCCGGCGTGCGCGCCGACCAGCTCAGCGTCGATGTCAGCCAAACCACCAACATCAGCGCGGGCGAGAAGACCGCCAGCCTGGCCACGCCCAAGCTGTCACTCATCTTCGGCCCCTGGGATCAGACCGAGTACTTCGTGAATTACGGCCAGGGCTTTCACAGCAATGATGCGCGTGGCGTGGTCAGCGCCGTGGGCCCTACTCCCGCCCTGGTGCGCTCCAAAGGATTTGAAGTGGGCGTGCGCAGCGAGTTGATCCCGGGCCTGCAAACGTCGTTGGCCTTGTGGCAACTCAAGCTGGGCTCGGAACTGGTCTTCGTGGGCGATGCCGGCGTGACCGAGCCCACTGGCGCCAGCCAACGCCATGGCGTCGAGCTGAACAACCACTACGTGGCCGCCCCCTGGCTGCTGTTCGACCTGGACCTGGCCGCCTCGCAAGCCCGTTACAAGGACACGCAAGGCGACCTTGGCCGTGAGGGCCGGTTCATTCCCGGATCGGTGAACACCGTGGCCTCTTTCGGCGCCACGGTGACCGACCTGGGGCCGTGGTTTGCCCAGTTCCAGCTGCGCTACTTCGGGCCCCGTGCCTTGATCGAGGACAACAGCGAACGTTCTAAATCCACGATGCTGGCCTACGCCCGCGTCGGCTACAAAATCACCAAGGACCTGAAGCTATCGCTTGACGTCTTCAACCTGTTCGACCGACAGGCCAGTGACATCGACTACTTCTACGAGTCACGCGTGAGCCCCACGGCGGACCCGGTCAGCGAAGTGCACTTTCACCCGGTGGAGCCCCGCACCTTCCGCGTCACCCTGAGCGCGAACTTCTGAATCAGGCCCGCTCAATCCATCAAGCCGGGACCAGGCGCAAGTGCGTGATCTCGGACGGCGCGCCAAAGCGCTTGGGCGGGCCCCAGTAGCCGGTGCCCCGGCTGGTGTAGACCCACAGCTCACGCCATCGGTGCAAGCCGGCGGTGAAAGGCTGCTGCATCGGCACGAACAAGTTCCAGGGCCAGAACTGCCCCCCATGGGTGTGGCCGGACAACTGCAGGTGAAAGCCTGCCTGGGCCGCCGCTTCGGCCGAGCGCGGCTGGTGGGCCAGCAGGATCCTCACCAGGGCCGTGGCGGGCGCCCCCAACAAGGCGGCATGCGGATCACTGCGGTGGGTGGGGTCGAAGTGGTGCGCGCCATGGTCGGCCACGCCCGCCAGCACCAGCTCGGTCTGCGGGACCAGCGGGCCGTGGCGCAGCACCACGTGCTCGTTCATCAACACCGTGATGCCCAGGCGCCGCAACTCGGCCACCCAGGCGTGCGCGCCCGAGTAGTACTCGTGGTTGCCGGTGACAAAATAAGTGCCATGCCTGGAGGCCAATTGCGCCAGCGGTGCCACGTGCGGCGCCAGGTCGCGCACCGAGCCATCGACCAGGTCGCCGGTCACGGCCACCAGGTCGGCCTGCAAACCATTGACCGCGTGAACGATGGCCTGCAGATACGGGCCCTTGATGGTCGGCCCCACGTGGATGTCGCTGATCTGCGCGATGGTGAAACCATGCAAGGAGGCCGGCAGGTCAGCGATGGGCACGTCCACCCGCACCACCGCCGCCCGGCGCCGCGCGTTGAACAAGCCCCACAGCGTGACACCGCCCGCGATCACCGGCACGGCCAGGGCAGACCAGCTTTGCAAGGCCGTCATGGGCAACCACGCCGGCCACACCGCTTGCACACCGGCCGCCAGCAACAAGGCCACATCGCGCAGCACCGTCAGCACCAGCAAGGACGAGAACAGCCCCATGAACAGCAGCCCGGCCCAGGCCAAGGTGTCAGACCACCGCGGGTGTTTGATGCGGCGCGCCATCATCCCCCAGGGCAAAACCAGCGCGGAAACCGCCAGCACGGCGCCCATCAAGACCGCCACCCAGGCAGGGCCAGGCATGGCGGGCAGCAGACGCCAGGCCACGTAGGCGTGGACCAGGATGGACAGCAGTGACAAGGACATGTGGCTGAAGTGGGGACGCTGCCCAGGAATGCAAGTCGGGCGGGTTCACACTGGCGACCGCACTGGCGCCGACGTCATGGGCAGCCTGAGCGTGAAGCGCGAACCTTGTCCGCTTTCGCTGCTCACCTGGATGCTGCCGTTCATGCGCTCCACCAGTTGCTTGACGATGTACAGCCCCAGGCCGGTGCCCTCAATGCTCTCTGCCATCGGCGCCAGTCGTTTGAAGGGCTGGAACAACTGAGCCAGGTCATCGGCCGACATGCCGATGCCATCGTCCGACAACTCCAGCACCACGAAGGCGTCTTCAACCCAGCCTTCGACCACGACATGGCCGCCGGGCCGGTTGTACTTGCAGGCGTTGGTCAGCAGGTTGATGAACACCTGCACCAGGCGCTGCGGATCAGCGCAGACCCACAAAGGCTCGGCGGTCAGGCGGTCGACGAAGCTCACCCCGTGTCGCTCGCGCACCCCTTCGATCATGGCGGCGCTGGAGCGCCACAAGGGCGCCAGCTCGACCGGCTGCAAGGCGATGGTGATCTCGCCCGCATCGACCTTGGTCAGGTCCAACACATCCTCGACCATGCTCAGCAGTTGGTGGCCCGCCTCCAGCATCATTTTGACGCGCTGGGTCTGGGCGGGGTTGAGCGCATTGGTGCGGTCCAGCAACAGCAGTTGCGCAAAGCCCAGGATGGCGTTCAGCGGGGTGCGCAGCTCATGGCTCAAGCGCGACAGGAAATTGCGTTGCGACTGGGCCACTTTTTCAGCCGCGTCACGCTGCATGGCCCGCTCGGCCTGGGCCCGCTCGTCGGTGACGTCGCGCATCACGCCCACCAGGCGCCGCTGCGTGGACGAGGCGCCTTCCATCTGCTGGCCGATCGATTCAACGTAACGCACGTCCCCGTCAGGTCGGCGGACCCGGTAGGTCGTCTTGAAGGGTTGGCCCGACTGCATCGCCGACACGAAGGCCGCCTGCACCGGCGCCAGGTCATCGGCAACGATGAGCTGGCGCAGCTGGTCACGCGACACCAGCATCTCGGTCGAACCCACACCGTACAAGCAGGCCGCCTTGGCGTCCAACATGATGTGGTCCGAGCCAACGTCCATTTCGAACATGCCCAACTCGGCCACCACGGCGGCCAGCATCCAGGGCTCGTTGGCCGACACCAGCGCCTGCCGGTGCGCTTGCTGGCGCCGCAGGGCGTGCCGCAACAGGAAGAAACTGCTCAATGCCAGCACCACGGCCGCCGACAAGGTGCTGACGATCAAGACCTTCTCGGTCAGGCGTGAGACCTGGGCCAGGCTGGCGCTGAAACGTTTTGCGGCCAGCACCAGTTCATCGCTGAGCTCGCGGACTTCCTCCAGCGAGGCCAGCACCATCACGCCATCGGCGGGCGCATTCACATGGTGGCGCAAGCGCTGCCCCTCGGCCCGCAATTGCGCCAGCAAGGCATCGCCATGGGTCCAGGCGGTCAGCGCCTCCTGCAAGACAGGCCGGTCGCCAAAGCGGCGGAACAAGGTGATCATGCCCGCCACGTCGTCGGGGTGGTTGCCCCCGGCGATCAGGCCTTGCCGCACCACGGTCAAGTTGGGATTGCTGCGCAGCATTTCTTCGCGCGCCTGCTGGTCGCCCAGTGGCAGAGCCAGGGCTTCCTCAAAAGCCACGAAATCGGCCTGGTTGTGGGTGACCGCGAAATCACGCAAATGCTGCACCGCATCACTGCTGGCCTTGGACCACAGGCTTTCACCGCCCACGTAGGCGCGCAGGGCCCCCAGCACGTTCACACTGGTCACGGCCAGGGCCGCCAGCAGGCTGATCACCACCAGCGAGAGCGCCACGAACGCGACATAAGGCTGCCAGGACTCGCGCCGGTGCAGCATCAGGAACTGGCGGCGGCGGGTCGGCTCCTCAACGCTCGGCTCGGAGAGCTTCATCTTGGTCGGTCCTCATCCCATTCAATCATGTGAAGCCATCGTGGGTGCCATTGCACCACTGAAGTGGTGCATTTTCACCGCATCAAGGTCTCTTCACGCGCCCGGACCACAGTCCTGGCAGCGCGCCACCGGGACGGGGCCCATGCGCAAATGCCGGTTCAGCACACGCAGGGCGGTGCGCACGCCTTCTTCGACCACCGGGTGGTAGAACGGGCTGTCCAGCATTTGCTGCACGGTCAGCTGGTGCTGCACGGCCCACGACAGCAGGTGCCCGATGTGCTCGGCAGCCGGGCCGATCATCTCCGCGCCCAAGAAGCGGCCGGTGTGTTGTTCGCCATACACCCGCAGCAGCCCTCGGTTCTGGCCCATCACTCGGCTGCGCCCCTGGTCGTCAAAGTTGACCTCGCCCACCCCGAATTCCTGGCCCGAAGCCTGCAAGGCCTTGAAGCTGGCGCCCGCGAGCATCATTTGCGGATCGGTGAACACCACCCCCAGCGGCGCGCGCCGAGGGTGCACCCGCACGTCCGGAAATCGCCCGGCGTTGTCGCCCGCGATCTTGCCGTCGTCGGCCGCCTCGTGCAACAAGGGGTGGGCGTTGCTCACATCGCCAGCGATGAACACGTGGCTGTCGCCGATCTGGCCGGTCTCAATGTCAAAGTCCGGCAGGCCTCGGTCATTCACGGCGATGCCGGCGGCGGCCAAGTCCAGGCTGGCCAGGTTGGGGCGCCGGCCTGCGGCCACCAGCACTTGCTCGAACGCCTCGGTGTGTTCGGCCCCGTCCACGCGGTAAGTGAGCTGGGCCTGCTCGCCCAGGCGACTGACCTGAAGCACCTCGGCGGGCGCGGCGATCGTCAGCTCGGCCGACAGGATGCTGAAGGCCTGCGCACTGACGTCCGGGTCGGTCAAGGGCCCCAGCTTGGCCCCTTTGCTGAACAGCTTGACGCGCACACCCAGGCGGCTCAAAGCCTGGGCCAGCTCCAACCCCACCACGCCGCCACCCACCACGGCCAGGGATTGGGGCAAGGTGGGCCAGTCAAACACCTCGGCACTGGTGATCAGCCGGTCGCCCAGGGCGTCGCGCCAGCCGGGCGGGATCGTCGGCGACGAGCCAGTGGCGATGACCACGCGTTGAGCGGTGATGCGGGTGTGCTCGTCCACCATCAAATCGTGGGGCGACACAAAACGGGCACGGCCCAGCACCCGTTGCTCGGCCGGCCAATCGTTGACGGCATCCAGCACAAAGCCCACGAAGCGATCGCGCTCCGAACGCACACGTTGCATCACCGCGGCGCCGTCCACCTTGACCGGGCCGGCGTGCACGCCAAACATCGGCGCCTGCGCGATGGCATGGGCGCTGTCGGCCGCCGCGATCAGCAGCTTGCTGGGCATGCAGCCCAAGCGCGCACACGTGGTGCCGTAGGGGCCGGACTGGATGACCACGATGCGGTCGGTGTGCGCCCTGGCCGCGCGGTAGGCGCCCATGCCCGCCGTGCCAAAGCCAATGATCGCGACGTCTGCCTGGAGGGTTTTCATGATGGATGGCCTTGGCTAGTAACTGACGCCGTAGCGGTAGCCTTTGTACTTGAGCACCGCAGATTTGAGCCTGATCTCTTGCAGCACCAAATCCGGGGTGAGTTTGTCACCCTCGTGGAAGACCTGGCTGTTGATGATGAGCATGCGGTTGGCTGGGGTCTCGGAATACATGGCCCCACCAATCACCAGCTTGGGCAGGTCGCGCTGGAGGTTGGGCGGCAGTTCGCTGGGGGTGTAAATGCGGGTGTCGGCGTCGGCGGTGGGCGCGGGGATGGGCGCTGTCGGCATGACAACACGCGCAGCCGGCACGGGTCGCGTGGGCACGGGTCGCGTGGGCACGGACAGGATGGGCGCGGCACCCAAGGGTGGCTGCGTCTGAGGGGAAGGCGATGGCCGCTGGACCGGCGGTGCCAGCACGGGTGCAGGGGCGGGCAGCGGCATGGTGGCCTGCATGGGCGGCGGTTGATCAGTCGCCTGCGCTGGCTCTTTGCCACTCATCAGGTGCCAGGCCAGCAGGCCGGCCAGGGCCAACAGCAAGACCACGATGACCCCCACCAGCAATAGAAGCTGGCTGCCACGCTGCGGCTTGGGATCGTCGGCCACCGGGGGCACCGGGGGGGCATGAATGCTGGGCACAACGGCGCCACGTTCACGTTCCGAGTCCGCGCGCCGAAGGGCATCAAGTATGTAAGACATCGCCGTTATCCCCCCGTCCGCAAGCGTGGTTCGTCCACGCCCGTGACACGATTGAGCTGCATGAAAGTGGTGGGCCCCGCCACGCCGTCGGGCCGCAGGCCATGGGCCTGCTGGAAAGCGGCCACCTTGGCCTTCAGGGCCGCGTCGTAAGTGTGCTTGTCGGCGGTCACGGGCTCTCCTTGCGCGATGGCCAGGCGCGTGACCAGGGTGTCCACCAGCGGGCCCGCATTGCCATCCACGATGGATTGCAGGTAGCCCGGTGGCGCGCGCCAGAAGGTCGCGAAATCACCACGCCACACCTTCAGCAAGGTCGCCAACGGCACCGTCTTGGTCACGCCGCCCATGCTCAGGGTCGCGCTTTGCTTGTCCAGGCTGGTCAGCAAGGCGTAAGTGGCGTGGCCGCTTTCGTCGTTCAAGGTGAGGATGCCGGGCCGGTCCAGTTGCCGGATCAGGCTCAGCCCCCGGCTGCTGCGAAAACAATGCACATTGACTTGTTGGGCCTGTGCGCACGGGTCGCCCTCGGCCAAGGGCAACTTCCACAAGGGCGCCAGATCCAGCCAGGCCCTGCGCTCGCTGCCCTGCTTGCTGCCGAACAGCGAGGCGATCTCCGCGCTGGCCTTCAGCACTGGCGCGGCCAACTCGATGGGCGCGGAGGGTGCCACGGTGGGAGCCACCTGATTCGCGGTGACCAGTGCGGCGGTGGGACGGGACGCGGCCATGGGGGCCGATGCCGCCTTGGCCACCACCACGGGTTCCACACCGGGGTGAGCACGGTGCTGCAGCCAGGCCACGCTGGCCATGCCCGCCACGCCCAACACCGTCGTGCTGGCCACCAGGCCCCAGCCCCAGGCCGGCATGCGCCCTGCCACCGCGCGCGGTGGCGCCAGCACCCGGGTGATGTCGAACACCTCACTCGCGGCCTTCTCGACAATGTCGCGGTCAACGCGGC
>NZ_JACMNS010000035.1 GCF_014378415.1 Aquabacterium sp. | reverse complement strand
GCAGCACTGAGCAACGCCGGCTGCTGTTCGACATGGACATGCACCTCATGCAACTGCGCACCAAAGTCGGTGAAACCGACCCTGCCGTCATTGGACTGACCGGCACGTACCACAACCTTTTGCGGATGTGGCTGGATGTCTGACCTCTTAACCCTGACGAAAAAGCCCTCATGAAAAGCCCCTCCATCATCACCATCGGCTTGCTGACACTGGCTGTGGCCAGCAGCGCCTTCGCCCACGGCGACATCAAATGCGACGCCCCCAAGGAAGAATGGAAAAAGCAGATGGACCTCCAGAAAAAGCTGACCAGCGAAGGTTGGAAGGTGCGTCAAGTCAAAGTCGACAATGGCTGCTATGAAGTCTATGGCTTCGACGAGAAAGGCAAGCGCGTCGAGGTTTACTTCAACCCCAAGACCTTCGAAAAAGCAGGCGAAGTCAAGTAACCCCGGCAATGAAGGTCTGGGACCACGGCGTACGCTGGCTTCACTGGACACTGGTAATGGCCATCAGCGTTGCCTGGTTGAGCACCCTGGGGCTGGGTTTTGTACAGCTCCACGAACCTGCGGGCTATGTCGCCCTTGGGGTGGTCACCGCACGCTTGGTCTGGGGCTTCATTGGCAGTCACTACGCGCGGCTTTCACAGTTTGTGCGTGGCCCATCAACCACCCTCCACTACGCCCGCCTGCTCAAACACAAACAGAAGCTCCGTTACAGCGGCCACAACCCTTTGGGCGGCTGGATGGTGGTGGCGCTGCTGGCGTGTGTTGCGGGCGCGGGCTTCACTGGCTGGCTGTACACCACGGACATGTTCTGGGGCATGGCCTGGCTTGATCAACTCCACAGCTTTCTCGCATGGACCTTGCTCGTGTTGATCACCCTTCACTTGATCGGCGTCATTTTCACCAGCCTTCGCCACCGCGAAAACCTGGTGCGGGCCATGATCACCGGGCGCAAAGCGGCGCCCCATGGCGATGACGTCGCCTGAGCACTCACGCCCATGAGCCCCATCCCTGAACTCGGCGCGATCCCAGCTGGCACGGTCAACCTGACCGACTACACCGCACACGCGCGCAGCCGACTTGACGACAACGCCTGGGCGTACTTCAGCGGTGGCGCCGCCGACGAACTCACCCTGCAGGCCAACCGCACCGCCTGGGATCAGTTGCTGCTGCATCCACGTGTCTTGCGTGCGCTGGCCGGGGGCCACACGCGGCAAACCTTGCTGGGCCGGGTGCTTGAGCATCCCATCATGCTGGCGCCCGTGGCGTTTCAGCGCATGGCCCACCCTGATGGCGAGCTGGGCACCGCCTATGCCGCCGCGGCACAAAGCGCAGGCATCATCCTGAGCACGCAAGCCACCACGTCACTGGAGCACATCGCCCAAGCCATCGTGGCCGACCCAGGCCGTGGCCCCCTGTGGTTCCAGCTCTACCTGCAGCATGAACGGGCCTTCACGCAAGCACTGGTTCAGCGCGCAGAAGCCGCAGGCTACGAAGCCTTGGTGCTCACCGTCGATGCCCCCACCAGCGGCGCCCGCGACCGCGAACGACGCGTCGAATTCAAACTGCCACCCGGCATCACCGCCGTCAACCTGGCGAATTTGCCAGAAGCACCCGTAGCATCCTTGTCGCCAGGCAAAAGCGCCATGTTCGATGGGCTGCTGTCCATGGCCCCCACCTGGTCCGACATCGCCTGGCTGCAAAGCATCACCCGCCTGCCCATCCTGCTCAAAGGCATCCTGCATGAAGACGATGCGCGGCAAGCGGCCCAACTGGGCGTGGCCGGGCTGATCGTGTCCAACCACGGTGGCCGCACGCTTGACACCGCCATCCCCACGGCCTGGGCCTTGCCGCGCATTGCGCAAGCCGTTGGCCCCAACATGCCCTTGCTGGTCGATGGCGGCATCCGCCGCGGCACCGATGTGCTCAAGGCCATCGCACTGGGCGCCCATGCCGTGCTGATCGGGCGGCCCTATGTGCATGCCCTGGCCACCGCAGGTGCCTTGGGCGTGGCGCACGTCATCCGCTTGCTGCGCGACGAGCTGGAGATCGCGATGGCGCTCACCGGCTGCGCCACGCTGGATGACATCACCCCGAGCGTGTTGTTCAAACACCCCTGAGCAAGCAACATCAGGAGCGCGAGTCCTCAGCTCGCCCGCAACTTCGTGGGCGAGCGCTTCTTGCGGCCCAAACTCAACTGGTGCGCAATGAACTTGGCGAACACCCACAATGCCGACTCCCCGGGCTTGGGTGGCTCGCCCTTGCCAATGCGCTTGAGCTGCCCCGTGTACCAGGTCACCTCCAGCAGGCCCATCTTGTCGATGAACTTGATGCCCGTCTTGATCGGCTTGATCACGTGCGTCGGCTCCTGCCCGTTCAACAAGCGCTGAGGCAGCGTCGGCTCCACCGCCAATGCCCGCGCCAAGCCCACCATGTCGACCGCACCAGACGCGATGGCTTCGGCCATGCCCTGCGATGAACGAAAGCCCCCCGTCACCACCAACGGCGTCTTGACCGCTTGACGCGCCTTCTCGGCAAAGGCCATGAAGTAGGCCTCGCGCTGACGCGTGCTGTCTTTCGCCGGCTCGGCCTTGTCGGCCTTGATGCCCGTCATGGCGGGCGCCTCGTAGGTGCCCCCCGACACCTCGACCAGGTCAATGCCCGCTTCGGCCAAGGCGCGGATCGTGTCCAGCGATTCTTCTTCGGTGAACCCACCGCGTTGGAAGTCGGCCGAATTCAACTTGATGCCGACCGGAAAATCAGGGCCCACGTGTTCGCGCATGGACCGGTAAACCGCCAGCACAAAGCGGCGGCGCTTCTCGGCCGTGCCGCCCCAGTCATCGGTGCGGCGGTTGTGGTGCGGCGATAAAAACTGGCTGACCAGGTAGCCGTGTGCGCCATGGATCTGCACGCCGGTGAAGCCGGCCTGCTTGACGATGCCTGCAGCCCGGCCATAACGCTCGACCAAGCCGTGGATCTCGGCATCGGTCAGCTCGCGCGGCGTGGCGAAGAACGCCTTCATGTCATCGCGAAAGGGCACCGCCGATGGCGACACCGTCTCTTTGTTCAAGCCCTTGGGTGCTTGCTTGCCGGGGTGGTTGAGCTGCACCCAGCATTGCGTGCCGCCGCGCGTGGCCGCTTGCGCCCAGGCCTTGAGTTCAGCCAGGTGGCGATCGTCTTCGATGACCACGTTGCCGGGTTCGCCCAAAGCGCGCCGGTCGATCATCACGTTACCGGTGACACACAAACCCACACCGCCATCGGCCCAGGCCTGGTACAGGCGCGCCAGCTCGGGCGTCGGTGCGCGCTCGCGGTTGCCCAGGGCTTCGGACATCGCCGATTTAAACAGGCGGTTCTTGATCACCACGCCATTGGGCAGCGTGAACGGTTGGGCCAAAACGGCTTGAGGCGTCATCCAAAGTACTCCTGAAAACACCGAGAAAGACGCGATTGAACACCGAAATTGGAATGTCTGCAGCACGCAGGCGCCCGCACAGCCGACGCCAATGCACATTTCATTGACGTTGAAGGGCCACAAAGATTCATAAACACTGTTTTTCAGAGGGAAGTGGCATTACCATCGCAGGCGCAATACCCTTGAGGAACACATGCGAACTCAGCATGCGCCCGAGGCAAGGCATCAGATCTGACCCTAGATTGGAGTGAATTCACATGGCAACTGCGAAGAAAGTCCCGGCCAAAAAGGCCGTGGCAGCTGAAAAAGTCCCGGCAAAGAAGGCTGCACCTGCAGCCAAGAAGGTCGCTGTCAAGCGCACCCCGAATGCCGCCTTCATGAAGGCTCTCACACCGAGCCCGGCTTTGGCCGCAGTCATTGGCGCTGAGCCACTGCCGCGCACCGAAGTCACCAAGAAGGTTTGGGAATACATCAAGAAGCACAACCTGCAAGATGCCGCCAATCGGCGCAACATCAATGCAGACGACAAGCTGAAGGTGATCTTCAAGAAGGCTCAAGTCTCGATGTTCGAGATGACCAAGCTGATCAGCGATCAACTGCTGAAGTGAGCAAGGGCCTGGCGGGCTGACGAGCCCGCTCTGCAACTTGATTGAAAAGCCCGGCCGTTCTTAAAAGAACGCCGGGCTTTTTTCATTCATTCACTCATTCAGGGCGTTGATTCCTCAGGGATCAAGGGCTTGAACAGCTCGTCAAAGTCTTGCGCGTTCAGCGCAGCATCGCTGGCCACGCCCGACAGCAACAGGTCGGCCAAGCCGGCCTTGCGCTCCTGCAGCTCGACCATCTTGTCCTCGACCGTGCCGCTGGCCAGCAGCTTGTAGACGAACACCGGCTTGTCTTGCCCGATGCGGTAACAGCGGTCAATCGCTTGTTGCTCCACCGCTGGGTTCCACCACGGGTCGTAGAGGATCACGGTGTCGGCCGCCGTGAGGTTCAAGCCCACGCCACCGGCCTTCAGGCTGATCAGGAACAAGGGCGCACTGCCCTTCTGGAACTTGTCCACCATGCCGGCACGGTCGTGGGTTTCGCCCGTCAGCTTGAGGTAGTCGATCTTCAAGCGCACCATCTCGGCCTCGATCAGCGAGAGCATCTCGGTGAACTGCGAAAACAGCAAAATGCGGCGGCCGTCTTCCACCAAGGTGGGCAACAGATCCAGCAGCAGGGCCATCTTGGCCGAAGGCGCGGCCTTGCCAGCGGCGGGCGCGCCTTCCGGGCCCATTTTCAGCAATCGCGGATCGCAGCAAACCTGGCGCAGCTTCAGCAAGGCATCAAGCACCATGATCTGGCTGCGCGCCAGGCCTTGCTTTTCAATGGCCTCGCGCAGCTTCTTGTCCATGGTGGCGCGCACGGTTTCGTACAGGTCGCGCTGCGTGCCGCTGAGTTCAACGCGCAGGTGCGTTTCGGTTTTCTCGGGCAGCTCGCGCGCCACCTGCAGCTTGGTGCGCCGCAGGATGAAGGGACGCACACGGCGCGCCAGGTGCTCGGCCTGCAAGGTGTCCTTGCGCTTTTCGATTGGGTTGCGGTAGTGCTCGCGGAACTGTGCTTCGCTGCCCAGCAGGCCGGGGCACACAAAATCCATCAGGCTCCACAACTCGCCCAGGTGGTTTTCAAGTGGCGTGCCGCTGAGGCAAAGGCGGTGGCGCGCGCGCAGGCCTTTGAGTGACAACGTGGCCTGGCTGCGGCTGTTCTTGATGCGCTGGGCTTCGTCCAGCAACAGGTAATGCCAGTCGTGCGAAGCGAGCGTGTCGATGTCGCGCACGGCCAGCGGGTAGCTGGTGATGACCAGATGGGCATGCTCGATGCGGTTGAAGTACTGCATGCGCTGCGGGCCATGCAGCACCACCAGCTTCAGGCCAGGCGTGAAGCGCTGCGCCTCGGTCTGCCAGTTGGCGATCAGGCTGGTGGGTACCACGACCAGGCTGGGCCGGTCCAGGCGGCCTGCGTCCAGCTCGCCTTGCAGCAAGGCCAGCGTTTGCAGGGTCTTGCCCAAGCCCATGTCGTCGGCCAGCACGCCGCCCAATCGGGCACGGCGCAGAAAGTCCATCCACGCCAGACCATCAAGCTGGTAGTGGCGCAAGGTGGCCTGCACATTGGGCGAAGGTTGCACTGCGGGCAAGCTGCGGCCACTGCCCAGCAGGCGCACTTGTTCGATCAGGTCGGTGAAGCTGGGCGGGGCCACCACCGTGGTCTGGGCCGTGACGGCTTCCAGCGTGCCCAGGTCAAAGCGTGACAGGCGCAAGGGCCCGCTGTCCTTGCCTTTTGAGGCAAACACCGAGCGCATCCACTCCATCAGGGGCGCCACGCGTTGCACCGGGATGCGCAGCAGGCGCTGGCGCGGCAAGGCGCCAGGCTCAGGCACGGCATCATCGGGCCAGGGCACCAACACTTCGCCGCGAGGCTGGCCGTCGCGCAGGTCCGAGTTCAGCTTCAACCAACCGGTTTGCACCAGGCCCACCAGCAGCGGCAGCAGGTCAACGCTCTGGCCTTCCACGGTGACCTTCATGCCCACGCTGAACCAATCACCACCGGCTTCCTCGTCGACATCGACGGTCCACTCTTCGGCGGTGTGCAGCTCGTAGGGGAAGTCGTGCTGCACCTCCACGACCCAGCCCCGCGCCTTGAGCAAGGGCAGTTGCTTGGTCAGGATGTGCGGCCATTGTTCTCGGCGTTGTGGCACCAGCACCAGGGGCTCGCCTTCCAGCGCCGACCCCGCACCGTTGGAGCCACTGCCCGCGTTCAGCCGCGTCAGGCGGTTGATGGCCAGGCCGGCCGACAGGCTCCACGAGCGGAACTCCAGCGTGTTGCACAGGTCCAGCAAGGCGGTGGCTTCCTGCTTGCTTTGCCGTTCAAAACGCACCATCTGGCGCTGCCCCGCCTGTTCGGGATCCTCGCGCTCACTGAAACCCAGCGCCCCATGGACCGCCGGGAAATGAAAATCAACCGGCTCGCTGCCTTCGGGCTGGTAGCGCAACAACAATTGCGCCGCCGCTTGTCGAACCTTGGTGTTGATGGACGACTGCGAGCCATAGCGGTGGTGCAGCATGGCCTCGGAGACCACATCGACGCAGGTGGTGAGCTTGAGCACTGGGATCAAGGGCAAGGCGCCCAGGCTGACCGCGGGCAGCTCGGGCGGCTCATCCCCCAAGGTCAAACGCATCTGCGGCGACGGCGGCGTGGCCTTGATCAGCGTCGACTCATCCAGCAAGCCACCACCACGCTGCTTGCGCACCTGCTGCGCCTCGAAAGCGATCAGGGCCGCGGCCACGTGTTTGCAGTTCAGGCCGACCGGACACGTGCAGTGGCCCATCACGCGCAGGCCCAGGCGGCGGTCGTTGACCAGCTCGGTGCGTTGCGCATAGGCCTGCGAGCCACTGCCGTGCAGGCGCGTGGACAAGACGGGCCCGATCACCTGCATCGACTGGATGGCTTGCTCAGGCTTGAGGTCCACGGCGCGCGCCAGGGTGCGGCCGTCAAAGTATTCCCCGAGATCAAAGTCGTCGGGCAGAGAGAAATCAGTCAAAAGCTCATTCCCACCATGGGTAGAAGGATGGCATCTCGGAGGTCTTGCCCTCGAATTGCGCGGGGCGCTTTTCCAGGAAGGCTTTCACGCCCTCCTTGCCATCGCCGATGCTGGTGTAAAACATGGCCAGCGAATCGACCTGGTGGGCTGCCAAAGGATGGGGTTGGGCCGAATTGCGGTACATCATCTGGCGCGTCAGGGCGATGCCGACGGGCGAGCGTTCAGTGGCAATGCGGCGGGCGATTTTCAAGGCCTCGTCCAGCAACTGGTCGTGTGGCACCACGGCCTTGACCAGGCGGCCACGCAGGGCTTCCTGCGCATCGAACACGTCGGCCAGGTAGGTCCACTCCAGTGCTTGCGAGATGCCGACCACGCGCGGCAGGAACCAGCTGGAGCAGGCCTCGGGCACGATGCCGATGCGGCCAAAGACAAAGCCGATGCGGGCTTTGTCAGACGCCAGGCGGATGTCCATGGGCAAGGTCATGGTGGCGCCAATGCCCACGGCCGCGCCGTTGATGGCGCCGATCACGGGCTTCTTGCAATCGTAGATGGCCAGCACGACGCGGCCACCGGTGTCGCGCACGCCGTTGAAGATCTCTGGATCGTTCAGGCGCTGGCGCATGTCGTCCATGGTGGGCCACTGGGTTTCGTCCAGGCCAAACACATTGCCCTCGGCGGTCAGGTCCATGCCCGCGCAAAAGGCCTTGCCCGCGCCGGTGACCACGACGGCGCGCACGGCATCGTCGTTGCTGGCGCGCGTGAAAGCGTCGACCAGTTCGTTGGCCATCTCGACGGTGAAGGCGTTGAGCTGCTCAGGGCGGTTGAGCTTGAGCAGCAACACGCCGTCGTCATCGACCGCGTAGTCCAGGGTCTGGTAGGTCATGGAATGTCTCCTGCAGCGGGGGCCAGTGAATTTTTGGGGTAATCCCCATTATCCGCTGTGCGTGACGCCTTCGTGACCACGCTCTGTCGCCAACCACCACAACACTGGCACGGTGCCCGGCAGCACCGGCACCACGTCGACCGGCAGGGTCTGCCAGGCCATCTGCTGGCCCTCACGCATGTCCAGCTCGCCGGCCCAGTCGTAGACCTTGCAAAAGTTCAGGCGCACCTTGGCGTGGGGGTAGTCCATCACCTCGGTCTGCCAGGGGTGGGCCTGGCCGATGGTGATGCCCAACTCTTCGGTCAGTTCGCGGCGCAGGGCCTGCTCGATGGTCTCGCCCTGCTCCACCTTGCCACCGGGGAACTCCCAATGGCCTTCATAAACCTTGCCCGGTGGGCGCGAGGTCATCAAAAAACGGGTTTCAACGCCGTGCGCATCGCGTTCAATCAACACGCCCACCGCCACTTCGACCGGTATGCGGTCGGTTTCTGCCATGACGTGATAAGACTTGGGCTCAGCCATGGTCGCGCCCCGAGTAGTCGCGGGCGAACTGGTAGGCGACCCGGCCGGAGCGCGAACCGCGCTCGATCGCCCAGACCAATGCCTGCGGGCGGGCGGCGGCAATGGCCTCGGCAGACACCGCGTAATGGCTCAGCCACTGCGCAACGATGGCCAGGTACTCGTCTTGCGTGAAGGGGTAGAAGCTGATCCACAGGCCAAAGCGTTCGGACAGCGAGATTTTTTCTTCCACGACCTCGCCGGGGTGCAACTCGCCATCGTCGCTGCGGTGGTAGCTCTTGTTGTCGGCGTGGTACTCGGGCAGCAGGTGGCGGCGGTTGGACGTGGCCACGATGAGCACGTTGTCGCCGGCGGCTGATACTGAGCCGTCGAGCACCGATTTGAGCGCCTTGTAGCCGGGCTCGCCTTCGTCAAACGACAGGTCGTCGCTGAAGACGATGAAGCGCTCGGGCCGGCCATCGACCAGGTCCACCAAGTCGGCCAAGTCCACCAGATCGGCCTTGTCAACCTCGATCAGGCGCAGGCCTTTTTCAGCGAACTCGTTCAGGCCCGCCCTGACGAGCGAGGACTTGCCGGTGCCACGCGCGCCGGTCAGCAACACGTTGTTGGCG
>NZ_JACMNS010000034.1 GCF_014378415.1 Aquabacterium sp. | reverse complement strand
GTCACGGGCTCTCCTTGCGCGATGGCCAGGCGCGTGACCAGGGTGTCCACCAGCGGGCCCGCATTGCCATCCACGATGGATTGCAGGTAGCCCGGTGGCGCGCGCCAGAAGGTCGCGAAATCACCGCGCCACACCTTCAGCAAGGTCGCCAACGGCACCGTCTTGGTCACGCCGCCCATGCTCAGGGTCGCGCTTTGCTTGTCCAGGCTGGTCAGCAAGGCGTAAGTGGCGTGGCCGGTTTCGTCGTTCAAGGTGAGGAAGCCAGGCCGGTCCAGTTGCCGGATCAGCCCCAGCCCTCGGCTGCTGCGAAAACAATGCACATTGGCTTGTTGGGCCTGAGTGCAGGGATCGCCCTCGGCCATAGGCAGCTTCCACAGTTGCGCCAGTTCCAGCCAGGCCTTGCGCTCATTGAGCTGTTTGCCGCTGAACAGCGAGGCGATCTCCGCGCTGGCTTTCAGCACCGGCGCGGCCACCACGGTGGGCGCGGACGGCACTGCGGCAGGGGCCGGCTGACTCGCGTCGACCACTGTGCTCGCCGGGCGGGACGCAGCAGCCACCGGCGCCGACGCGGCTTGGGCCACCACAGGCTCTGTGGTGGGGTTGGACCGGTGCTGCAGCCAGGCCACGCTGGCCATGCCCGCCACACCCAACACTGTCGTGCTGGCCACCAGGCCCCAGCCCCAGGCCGGCATGCGCCCTGCCACCGCGCGCGGTGGCGCCAGCACCCGGGTGATGTCGAACACCTCACTCGCGGCCTTCTCGACAATGTCGCGGTCAACGCGGCTTTTGCCCTCGGCATACGAACCCAGCAAGGCCCGGTCGCACAGCAAGTTGATGCGGCGTGGGATGCCGCGCGACAACTGGTGCACGCGCTCCACGGCCTGGCCGTCGAAGAGCTTGCCCCGGGCCAGCCCCGCCACCGCCAGGCGGTGGCGGATGTACTGCGCGGTTTCGGCCTCGGACAGGGCATCCAGGTGGAAGCGCGCGATCACGCGTTGCGCCAGTTGCTCCAGCTCGGGCTGGGCCAGCATGGTGCGCAACTCGGGCTGGCCGATCAGGATGGTCTGCAGCAACTTGCGCTCGCTGGTCTCCAAGTTGGTCAGCAGGCGCAACTGCTCCAGCACATCGGCGGACAGGTTCTGCGCCTCGTCGATGATGAGCACGTTGTTCTGTCCCACAGCGTGGGTCTTGAGCAGGAACTCGTTGAGCGGATCGAGGTAGTCCTTGACTGTTTCCACCCCCGGCCCCTGGTGGTGGTAGGGGATGCGGAACTCGTCGCACACCGACTTGAGCAGCTCTTGCACCGTCAGCTTGGGGTTGAAGATGTAGGCGACGTTGCAACGCCGGGGGATTTGCTCCAGAAAACAGCGGCAGACCGTGGTCTTGCCGGCCCCGATTTCACCGGTGAGCAACACGAAGCCACCCCCACCGCCCACGCCATACAGCAGGTGGGCCAGCGCCTCGCGGTGCCGGTCGCTCATGAAGAGGTAGCGCGGATCAGGGGCGATCGAGAAGGGTTCGTGCTTCAGTCCGAAGAATTTGGCGTACATGGGGATAGAGAATACCTTTGCCTCACAACGTGGACTCAAAGTCTACGCCGTGCGGGCGGCGCTCCCTAATTCGCAGCATGAACTAGGGATGGCACCCCACACCCAAACTTCTATGCTGAGGCCGATCGTTTCGCCAACCTTCAGCCTCACCCAGGAGCCCACCATGCCCGCACCCAAATGCTGCTTCGACCACATCCTCCCCCGTGACCTGCTGCGCCCCCGCACACTGATGGTCGGCCCTGGCGGGCGCATGCGTGCCATCAACCCCAAGGGCAAGAGTTGGGTGAACGGCTCCACACTGCAAGTGCGCTTCATGGGCGGCACTGCCTCGCAACAGGCCAAAGCACGCGAGCAGGCCGCGTGGTGGGCCAAGGTGTGCAACCTCCAGTTCGACTTCAACAACGCGCCGCAGGCCGACCTGCGCATCACCTTCGACGACAACGATGGAGCCTGGTCCACCGTGGGCACCGATGCGCACAGCGTGCCCTTCAACCAGGCCACCATGAACCTGGGCTTCCTGGATGGCGGCACCGCCGCTCACGAGTTTGGCCACGCCATCGGCCTGGCGCACGAGCATTCCAGCCCGGCTGGCGGCATCCTGTGGAACGAAGCGGCCGTGCTGAAAGCCCTGGCCGGACCACCCAACTTCTGGGATGCCGAAACCACGCGCCACAACGTGTTCTTCAAGTACGCGGCCGATCAGATCAACGGCACCGCCTTCGATGCCGAATCGATCATGCTGTACGCCTTCCCGGCCGAGTGGACGACCAATGGCGTGGTCACGCACGCCAACGACGTGCTGTCATCGATGGACAAGGAGTTCGTGGCCGGGGCCAAGATGTACCCCAAGTCCAACCCGGGCCTGCCCGGTGCCACGGCCTTGACCGTGGGGGCGCCGCGCCTGCAAGCCAACATCGGCCAGGCCGGCGAAGAAGACCTGTTCCGCTTCCACGCCGACACCGAAGGCGTCTACGTGATCGACACGCGCGGCCAGACCGACGTCTACCTCAAGCTGTTCGGGCCCAACAGCGCCACCGCCCTGATCGACGAAGACGACGACAGCGGCTACGGCCTGAACCCGCGCATCTCGACGCCCTTGTTGGCGGGCGACTACTTCGTGCAGGTGCGGCACTACGACCGCACGGCAGGCACCGGCCAGTACACCATCGCCGTGGTCAAGCGCTGACCACGCGCGCTGCTCGTCAGCTCACAGCTTCGAGAAGTCGGGCCGGCGCTTTTCCATCACCGCGCTGAGGGCTTCCTTGGCCGCCGGTCCGCGCAGCAGTTCACCAAAGTGGCGGAACTCTTCCTTCATCAGAACCGGCAAAACCGCCGCGTGCGACTGCTTCATCAAGGCCTTGGTGATGCGCAATGATTCGGGCGGCTTGGCCGCCAGCTTCAAGGCCTGAGCCTGGGCGTAGCCCGCCAATTCGTGCGGCGGAAGGATGCGGTTGACCAGGCCCATGTCCACGGCCTCTTCGGCATAGAAGGCTTCGCCCAGCAACAGCTTTTCAGCGGCACGCGGGTAGCCGACCAAGGCTGGCAACAGCAGGCTGGCACCCGCTTCGGGGCACAGGCCCAGGTTCACGAAGGGCAGGCTGAATGCCGCGTTGTCGCCCGCGTAGACCAGGTCGCAGTGCAGCAGCAAGGTCGTGCCAATGCCCACGGCCGGGCCACAAACCGCCGCCACCACGGGCTTGGGGAAGGTGCGCAGGGCTTCCAGGAAGCGGAACACCGGCACGGGCTTGTCCGCGTCGGTGGAGGGCGGGTTGTTCCTGAAATCGGCCAGGTCGTTGCCGGCCGTGAAGATCTGCTCGTGGCCCTGGATCACCACGGCGCGCACAGCGCTGTCGGCGGCGGCCTCGGTCAAGGCATCGGCCAGCGAGGTATACATGGCCGTGGTGATGGCGTTCTTCTTGTGCAGGCGGTTGAAGGTCAGCGTTAGCACGCCGGCTTCAACGTGGGCCAGGATGGCTTGGGCTTCGGTCATGAGGTGTCTCCTAGTGTGAGAGAGGGGCAAGTCAAGAAAAAGCCCGCACGGTGGCGGGCTTTTTCACAAGCTTCAACAACGGTGAAGCGTCACAGGATCACAGGCGTTCGATGATGCCGGCAGCACCTTGGCCGGTGCCGATGCACATCGTCACCATGCCGTACTTGCCGCCCGTGCGGTGCAGGCCATGCACCACGGTGGCTGCGCGGGTGGCACCGGTGGCGCCCAGGGGGTGGCCCAGGGCGATCGCGCCGCCCATGGGGTTGACCTTGGCGCGGTCGAGCACGTGGCCCTTGGCGTCCAGGTCCTTCAGCACGGCCAGTGATTGCGCGGCGAAAGCTTCGTTCAACTCGATCCAGTCCAGATCGGAGGCCTTCAAACCGGCGTACTTCAAGGCCAGGGGAATGGCTTCGATCGGGCCGATGCCCATGATTTCAGGCGGCACGCCCTTGACGGCGAAGCTCACGAAACGGGCCAGGGGCTTCAAGCCGTACTTCTCACAGGCTTCCTTCGAAGCCAGGATCAGGCAGCCAGCGCCGTCAGACGTTTGCGAGCTGTTGCCAGCCGTGACGCTGCCCTTGGCGGCGAACACGGCGCGCAACTTGGCCAGGCCTTCCAGGCTGGTCTCGGGGCGAGCGCCTTCGTCTTGCGTGATCATCTTCTTGGTGATCGTCACTTCGCCCGTTTCCAGGTTGGGTGTGCGCACTTCGATTTCGATCGGCGTGGTCTCGGCCTTGAAGAAGCCGGCTTGTTGAGCAGCCACCGCACGGCGGTGCGATTCCACCGCGAAAGCATCTTGCTCTTCGCGGGTCACCTGCCACTGTTCGGCGACTTTTTCAGCGGTCATGCCCATGCCGTAGGCGATGCCCACGTTCTCGTCCAGGTTCACGATGGCCGGGTTGAAGGAGGGCTTGTTGCCCCCCATCGGCACCATGGACATGGACTCGACACCCCCGGCGATCATGACCTCGGCCTCACCCACGCGGATGCGGTCGGCGGCCATGGAGATGGCGGTGATGCCCGCGGCGCAGAAACGGTTGACGGTGGCACCGGCCACGGTCTTGGGCAGGCCCGACAGCAGCACGGCGATCTTGGCCACGTTCATGCCTTGCTCGGCCTCGGGCATCGCGCAGCCAATGATGGCGTCTTCGATGGCAGCGGGGTCGAGCGTGGGCACTTGCGCCAGGGCGCTCTTGATCACGGCCACCAGCAGGTCGTCAGGGCGGGTGTTCTTGAACACGCCACGACCAGATTTGCCGATCGGGGTGCGGGTGGCGGCGACGATGTAGGCGTCACGAAGTTGAGTCATTTGGATGCTCCGATCGATCAGTTGCGGACGGGCTTGCCGGTGGACAGCATGCCCATGATGCGCTCTTGCGTCTTGGGGTTGTCCAGCAGCGAGCAGAAGTGCTTGCGCTCCAGGGCGTGCAGGTATTCCTCGGTCACCAGGGTGCCGTAATCGACGTCGCCGCCGGTCAGGACATCGGCGATGGCCGAGCTGATCAGGTAGTCGTGGGCGCTGATGAAGCCACCGTCACGCATGTTGATCAGCGAGGATTGCAGTGTGGCCTTGACGTTGCGGCCAGCCACCGGGAACAGGCGCTTGGCCGGGGCACGGTAGCCCGAATCGAACATGGCCTTGGCCTGGGCGATCGCCACGTACAGCAGCTCGTCCTTGTTCGGCACGATGATGTCGCTGTCCAGCAGGTAGCCGTACTTGCGGGCTTCGATGGCCGAGGTGGCCACCTTGGCCATCGCGGCCGCCTGGGAGGCTTCCTTGATGAAACCGATCAGGTCGCCACCGATCTGGCCGGACACGCCCTTGGACGGCTCCAGCAGCTCGGCCGCGCGGCGGGCCAGGTAAGCCAGGCCACCGCCGCCGGGGATCAAACCCACGCCGACTTCCACCAGGCCCACATAGCTTTCCATCGCAGCGACGCGCTTGGAAGCGTGCACCGCCAGCTCGCAACCACCACCCAAGGCCAAGCCATGAACGGCCGCCACGGAAGGCACGTTGCTGTAGCGCAGGCTCAGCATGAAGTCTTGCAGTTCCTTCTCGAACGGGGCAATGGCCTTGCCGCCGCCGGACATGAAGGCAGGCATCATGGACTGCAGGTCAGCACCGGCCGAGAACGGGCCCTCTTGCGACCAAATAACAAGGCCCTTGTAGCTCTCTTCGGCCAGCTTCAGGCCCTTGCTCAGGCCCGCAGTGACTTCACCAGATATGGTGTGCATCTTGGACTTGATCGACGCGATGACCACTTCGTCGTCCAGCGTCCACAGGCGGACGGCAGCATCTTCGAACAAGGTCTTGCCAGCCGTGTCGGCCGAGACCGCGCCCGAGCCCACCACGTCTTCGCGGAAGTACTGGCGGTCGTACACCGGCAGCTTGCGTTGCGGCACGTAAGTCTTCTTGGCGGGGCTCCACGAACCTTCAGGCGTGTGCACGCCGTCACGGCCATCGAACACCCAGGCGGGCAGCGGCGTCTTGGTGATGGCCTTGCCAGCATCGATGTCGGCCTTGACCCACTCGGCCACTTGCTTCCAGCCAGCTTCTTGCCAGATCTCGAAGGGGCCTTGCTTCATGCCATAGCCCCAGCGCAGGGCCAGGTCCACGTCGCGGCAAGTGTCAGCGATGCTTTCGCCAGTGGTCGCGGCGTAGTGGAAGCCGTTGCGCAGCATCGCCCACAGGAACTGGGCTTGCGGGTTGCTCGACTCGCGCAGGGCCTTCAGGCGCTCGGCGGCAGGCTTGCGCAGGATGTCGGTGACTTCCTTGTCGGCCTTGTTGCCAGCAGGCACGTACTCGCCCGTCTTCTCATCGAACTGGGTGATGACCTTGCCGTCCTTCTTGAAGAAGCCGGCCTTGGTCTTCTGGCCAAAATTGCCCTTGTCCAGCAGCGCTTGCACGTCCGAAGGCGTGGCGAAAGCGGCGGCGAACGGATCCGTGGCGCAGCCGTTTTGCAGCGTCTTGATCACGTGGGTCATCGTGTCGAGGCCGACCACGTCGCAGGTGCGGTAGGTGCCCGAAGAGGCACGGCCCATGCGCTTGCCGGTCAGGTCGTCGACGATGTCGTAACGCAGACCGAAGTTCTTCACTTCGATCATGGTGAACAACAGGCCAGACACGCCCACGCGGTTGGCGATGAAGTTGGGGCTGTCTTTGCAGCGCACAACGCCCTTGCCCACGGCCGTGGTCACGAAGGCTTCGAGCTGGTCGACCACCACGGCATCGGTGTACGCGGTCGGGATCAACTCGACCAGGTACATGTAGCGCGGGGGGTTGAAGAAGTGGATGCCCAGGAAGCGCGAACGCAGTTGCTCGGGCAGCACATCGGCCATGGCCGTGATGGACAGGCCAGAGGTGTTCGTCGCCAGGATCGCGTGGTCGTTGACGAAAGGCGCGATCTTCTTGTACAGATCTTCCTTCCAGTCCAGGCGCTCGGCGATGGCTTCGATGATCAGGTCGCAACCGCGCAGCTCTTCGAGGTGCTCTTCGTAGTTGGCTTGCTGGATCAGCACAGCGTCATCGGTCACGCCCAGGGGCGAGGGCTTGAGCTTCTTGAGGCCTTCGACGGCCTTGGTGACGGTCCCGTTCTTGGGGCCTTCTTTGGCGGGCAGGTCGAACAGCACGACCGGCACCTTGCAATTGACCAGATGGGCGGCGATCTGCGCGCCCATCACGCCGGCGCCGAGCACGGCGACCTTGCGGACATTGAATCGACTCATTGTTCTCTCCTAGCGGAACGCTCTAAGGATGTGGAGATGGTGAAAGAGGAAGCGGTTACAAAGCACCGCCTCCCCGAAAGCCCGTTGATTAGAACAGGGCTTCGTCCATTTCCACCAGGGGCTTCAGGCCAGCACGCGCAGTGATCATCAAGGTTTCGACTTCAGGCATCAGCTTGGCGAAGTAGAAGCGTGCCGTGGCCAGCTTGGCGATGTAGAACTTGTCGCCAGAGCTTTGTTTTTCAAGCGCGATCTTGGCCATGCGGGCAAAGAAATAGCCGTACACCAGGTGGCCGACCACGCGCAGGTAATCCACCGCAGCAGCGCCCACTTCGTCGGGGTTTTGCATGCCCTTCATGCCGATTTCCATCGTGAAGGCTTGCACCTTCTTGCCCAGCTCGCCCAAGGGCACGGTGAACTCTTGCATGGCTTCGACGTCGGCGTTTTCCTTGACGAGGGACGACACCATCTTGCCAAACTTGGTCAGCTTGGCGCCGCCATCGCCCAGCACCTTGCGGCCCAACAAGTCCAGCGACTGGATCGTGTTGGTGCCTTCGTAGATCATGTTGATGCGGGCGTCGCGCACGAACTGCTCCATGCCCCACTCGTGGATGAAGCCGTGACCACCGAACACTTGCTGGCAGTGCACCGTCGAGATCCAGGCGTTGTCGGTGATGAAGGCTTTGACGATCGGGGTCAGCAGGGCCACGATGTCGTCCGATTCCTTGCGGACGGCTTCATCGGGGTGGTTGTGCGACTTGTCCAGCTCGATGGCGGTGTAGTACACCAGGGCGCGGGCGCCTTCGGCGTAGGCACGGGCGGTCAGCAGCATCTTGCGCACATCGGGGTGCACGATGATGGGATCGGCGGCCAGGTCAGCACGCTTCGTGCCCGACAAGGAGCGCATCTGCACGCGGTCCTTGGCGTACACCACGGCGTTTTCATAGGCCACTTGCGTCAGGCCCAGGGACTGGTTGCCCACGCCCAAACGCGCGCCGTTCATCATCACGAACATGGCGGGCAGACCGCGGTGGGGCTTGCCCACCAGCGTGCCAACGGCTTCATCCAGAACGATCTGGGCCGTGGCATTGCCATGGATGCCCATCTTGTGCTCCAGGCCACCGCAGTAGATGCCATTGCGCGAACCGATCGAGCCATCGGCGTTCACGTTGAACTTGGGCACCACGAACAGCGAGATGCCCTTCGAGCCTTCAGGCGCGTCCGGCAGGCGTGCCAACACCAGGTGGACGATGTTGGCGGCCATGTCGTGTTCACCGGCCGAGATGAAGATCTTGGCGCCGGTGATCTTGTAGCTGCCGTCGGCCAAGGGTTCAGCCTTGGTGCGCAGCAGGCCCAGGTCGGTGCCGCAATGGGGTTCGGTCAGGCACATCGTGCCAGTCCACTCGCCGCTGGTCAGCTTGGGCAGGTACAGGGCCTTTTGCTCAGGCGTGCCGTGGGCTTCCAGGGCAGCGTGCGCGCCGTGGCTCAGGCCGGGGTACATGGTCCAGGCCTGGTTGGCCGAGTTCATCATTTCGTACACGGCCTGATTCACCAGCTGAGGCATGCCTTGGCCGCCCCACTGCGGATCGGCACTCAGGCCGGACCAACCGTTTTCGGTGTAGGTCTTGTAGGCTTCCTTGAAGCCGTCGGCGGTCTTGACTTCGTGCGTGGTCTTGTCCAGCACACAGCCTTGCACGTCGCCGATCAGGTTCAGCGGGGCCAGCACCTTGGAGGCGAACTTGCCGCCTTCTTCCAGCACGGCATTGACCGTGTCGGCGTCCAGGTCGGCGTAAGCCGGGATGGTCTTCAATTCATCAACCGCGCCCAGCAGCTCATGAATCACGAACTGCATGTCGCGCAGCGGGGGGTTGTAAGTAGGCATCGTGGAGCTCCTCGGTCACAAAAACACGGTTAATGAGAAAGACCTGATCACGCTTTGAAGTGGTGATTTCAGGGTGGGGACGGGTCAAACGGCTGCCAGGGGTGCCGAAGCCAACCCGGCTTTGGCAGCGTCAGACGCCACCATTCCAAACGGGTTCGAAGGCGCGCCCAGTGCATAGAACTGGACGACGCGCTCGAACGCCGCACGGGCCCGATCCTCCGCGCCCCTCGAGCGCAAGAAGCGCGCATCGTGGTGGAGCGACAGGATCAGGCCATGGATCTCGAACAACATTTGCATCGGGTCGGTGTCTTCGCGCAGGTGGCCCAGCTCCATCGACAAACGAATAGCGCGCCCCAGGGCGCCGTGCCAGGTCAGCACCATGCCAGCCAGCGCATCGCGCACAGGACCTGGGCGGTCATCGAACTCAACGGCCCCGCTGATGTAGATGCAACCGGAATCAAGCTCGGTGGCCACCATGGCGACCCAGCGCTCGAACATGGCGCGCAGCCGCGGCAGGCCACGGGCCTCGCGAATGGCGGGCAGGAAAACCTCGGCGGAGAATCGCTCGTGGTATTCGCGGATGACGGAGATCTGCAGTTCTTCACGCGAGCCAAAGTGGGCGAACACGCCGGACTTGCTCATGCCGGTGACCTCGGCCAGCGCTCCGATCGACAAGCCTTCGATGCCCATTTGCGAGGCCAGGTTCAGCGCGGCCTCCAGGATGGTGGCGCGCGTTTGTTGGCCCTTGGCCACGCCCTGGCTGCCACGCCCACGCTCACGCGCCGCGTCGGCGGTCAGTTTGGCGTCGATGGACAGGGGTTCAGACAAGGCGTCTCCTGGGGAATAAAACGAACGATCGTGCTATTTTGCAGAAAACCAAGCGGTATGTGTGCACTCCGGTCAACTTTTTTTGAGGATTTTTAGACAATCGCGTTGTTCAGATCCATGCAGATCGGGTCCACCCTTGGTTTTAAGGTCGGTTAGACACCCCTGTGTCGCCAAATGTCATACAAGGTGCTCTATCCTGTCGGTGGCAATCCCCCCCTTTGGAGACTTTGTGGAGAGGCTGTATGGACCTGCTGCAACTTGACGTGTCAGGCCGCCCGCAGGCTTGGCTATCGGCCAAGGAAGCGGCGGTTTTGTATGCCAGTGACAGTGTCGCGTGGACGCTGGGTGAGCCCTGCATGGTCTTGCGCGGCGGCGTCCAGCGGCGCACCGGGCTGCAATCAAGGCTGGAGTTGCACCCGATCATCGCGGTGCATGGCAGCGTCCCCAGCCGGGCCTGGCGCCAGGAGCCGGCCTTGTCCAATCCCAAGCTGTTCGCGCGTGACCGCCAGGTTTGCGCCTATTGCGGCCACCGCTTTCAGTGGGACGACCTGACCCGCGAGCACATCGTGCCCACCTCGCGCGGCGGCATCGACTCCTGGAAGAACTGCATCACCGCCTGCCGCAACTGCAATGGTCGCAAGGGCAACCGCACCTTGAACGAGCTGGGTTGGCAACTCTATTACCTGCCCTATGTGCCCAGCCTGCACGAAGACATGATCCTGCGCGGGCGCCGCATTCTGGCCGACCAGATGGAGTTTTTGCTGGCCAGCGTGCCGGCGCACAGCCGATTGCGGGGCTGACCGAGCCCTCTCCCAGGCGCCTTAACATGGCGCCTTGTTCAGGGAGAACTCATGCCTATTAGAAAGACATTGCTGATCGGTCTGCTCGGATTGGTCATCGCGGCCTGCGCGCTGTATTTACTGCAAGCCAAGAACATCAAGGAATACCAGCTCTACCTTAGCGAGGACCGCCCGGGCCTCACGCTCAGCTTCGACGAGCTGTCCGAAGAGTGGTCAGAGACCGACCTGAAGGCACGGTTTCACGACGTGCGCGTCGATTGTCATCAGGGCAGCCCAAATCCCGGCATGGGCGAACGCACCTGCTTCATCGATATCAACCGCCTGAACGGCAACGCGGCGATGATGGCGGCGTTTCATTTCAAGGACGGCAAACTCAACAGCGCCTCGTTCAACGCACCCTGGTGGTCACACGCGCCTTCGCTCCGCCACCTTGAGCAACAGCACGGCGCGCCCTTGGGTTCACAGAACCTGTTTCACTCGGGCGTGCGCTTGATCGGCTGGCATTTGAACAATGGCAGCGCCGTGTTTTACAACCGGGAGCGGCCCGCCAACCTGTTGGGCTACAACAGCATCTTCTGGCAAAGCGCCCGCCAGTGCCAGTCGCAAACGTGCTTCTCAAGGTGAGCTCAGACCAGGGGCCGCGGCGGCGGACGCCCATCCCCGTACAAATCGGCCAGGCGCGCCAGGGCCTTCACATCGCTCATGTAGAGCCGTCCGTCGGCAATGCGGTGCAGCCCGCGCCGTTCCAGTTTGCGCAGAGTTTTGTTGGTGTGCACCAGCGACAGGCCCAGACCATCGGCGATGTGCTGCTGCGTCAGTGGAAAGCGCACTCCCTGCGCACCGCTGTCGGCCTGCAGTGCCGCCGCGCGCTTGAAGAGCAGGATCAGCAACATCGCGATGCGTTCCTCGGCACTGCGCCTGCCCACCGACAGCAAGGTGTCATCGACCATGGACTCTTCATGCGCGGTCAGCCAGGTGATGTTGAAGCCCATCGCTGGCGAACGCCGGTGCAACTCCCAGAGCGCATCGCGCTGAAAAACGCAGAAGCTGGCCTCGGTCAGGGTGTCGACCCCATGGGCCGCCGCGTCGCCCATCTTCTGCTGCACGCCGATGAAGTCCCCTGGCAGTAAAAAGGTGAGGATCTGGCGCCGCCCGTCGCTCAAGGTTTTGTAGCGAAAAGCGCAACCTGCCAAGAGCGTGTAAAGCGGCGCATCGGTCTGGCCCTCATGGATCAGCGTCTCGTCCGCCTTCAGGCTGACCTCGCGCTTTTTCAATGACTGGATCAAGGCATGCTCGTCGGGGGTCTGCTCAATGAACAGTAGCAAGGGCCTCAGCGGACAGTCGGCGCACGGCACGTCAGGCATGTGATTTCATCCAGTTTCGATGTGTCAAATGACACAGGGACCCAGTGGCACTCTGACTACATTGTCGCGAATGTTTCACGTACTGAACCCGGAGCGGTCCCCGATGACCCAAATCGCGCCCCAGCCCGTCTCACGCATCCATGTCGACCCTGTCGAGGCGGACGACTGGGACATCCTCTTTCGAGCGGTCCAGACCAGGCTGAAGCAGGCCGCCGACCGCCTGGCCGACCGACGACCCACCCAAGAAAGCCTGTTGGAATGCCTGGACGCCTTCGAGCATCTGCGCGCCACGGCTTTGCACGAATGGTGCAGACCGACCCAAGCCGTGAGCACCCCCAGCCTGCAACGCCAATCCCGCCACGCGGCCCTGCACGACAGCCTGACCTCGCTGCCCAACCGCAGCTTCTTCCGCACCCTGCTGGACCAAGCTTTGGTCCACGTCCAGGCGCAGCGCACCACCCTGGCCGTGCTGCGCCTGGACCTGGATGGCTTCAAGTCAATCAACGAGGCGCATGGCCAAGCCATCGGCGATGAGTTGCTCAGGCTGGTGAGCGCGCGCTTGCGTCGAACCGTGCGCGCCAGCGACATGGTGAGCCGCCTGGGCGACGATTTTGCCTGCCTGCCCGCCGACCCGATGGACCCGGCTCAGTTGAGCCGCTTGGCCGGCAAGCTGTTCGACGCGGTGTCGGTGCCCTTCAGGATCGGCACGCTGGAGATCACCGTTCGGCCCAGCATCGGCATGGCCATCAGCCCGGGCCACGGCACCACCACCCAGGTGCTGCTGGAGCGTGCGGAAGACGCGATGTACCAGGCCAAAGAGAATCAGGCGGGGTTTGCTTTTTTTGATTGACTTGCCCGGAGATCAAACCCCAAACAAGGCCTTCCTGGCGGCCTGCGTGATCGCCACCACACACGGGTGCGTGATCTGCCGCTCCACGGAGATGGCGTAGAACTCTTCGACCAACTCCTTCGTGCGCCCCAACACCTGCACACCATGCTGGGCGCAGGTCTCAAGCTCCAGCACCGTGGGCGCCATGAACACGCCCCGGCCTTCGCCGCCAAAGGCCTTCATCAAGGCCGCGTCGTCGAACTCGCCAATGGCGCGCGGGCGCAGCTGATGCTCGGCCAGCCAAACATCCAGCCTTTGTCGCATCGCGGATGCCGCTCCTTGCAACAGCATGGGTGCACCATCCAGGCACTGCGGAAAGGGGCGCCCTTCCAGCGAAGCCTTCAAGGTTGGCGTGGCAAAGAAACTCATCGCCGTCGTGCCCAGCGCATGGCTGAAGGCCTTGACGCTGACCTGCTTGCCCATGGGCTCGTCGGCGATCACCAGGTCCAGCCGGTGCACCGCGATCTGCCCAAGCAGGTTGTGAAAATCGCCTTCATGGCAGATCAGGCGCACGGGCTCAGCCAGCCCCAGCGCAGGCTCCAGCAAGCGGTAGGCGATTGATTTGGGCACGGAATCGGCAATGCCCACGCGAAAATCCAGCACGGTTTGACCGCTGCGCGCCTTGCCGACGGCCGCCTCCAATTCCGCGCCCAGCGCAAAAATCTGCTCCGCGTAGCCCAACGCTACTCGGCCCTCATTGGTCAATTCCAGGCGGCGCCCCACCTTGTGGAACAAGGCGCACCCCAACTGAGCTTCCAGCAGCTTGATCTGCCCGGACAAGGTCTGCGGCGTGGTGTGCAGTTGCTCGCCCGCCTTCATGACCCCACCGGATTTGGCCGTGGCCCAGAAGTAATAGAGGTGCTTGAAGTTCATGAACCGCGACTTTCTCGAAGTGAGGCTTCAGAAAATTCGACTTTACGCGAAGTGTCACATCCGCTAGATTCAAAACTCGCTCAACTTTGATCAAAACGTGGAATTCCTGCTCGACCCCAACCTCTGGATCGCTTTTGCGATGCTCACCGCCCTCGAAATCGTCCTGGGCGTTGACAATATCATCTTCATTTCTATCCTGGTGGCGCGTTTGCCGCCCGCGCAGCGTGACCAGGCACGACGCCTGGGCCTGGGCTTTGCCATGTTCTCGCGCCTGGCCTTGCTGTTCTCACTGAGCTGGGTCATGGGCCTGACCGCCGAGCTGTTCAATGTGGCGGGCCAGAGCATCAGCGGGCGCGACCTGGTGTTGCTGCTGGGTGGTCTGTTCCTGCTCTACAAGGCCTCGCACGAGATTTTTGTCGAGGTGGAAGCCCGTGAACAAGGTGGCCCCCCCACCACCGATTCCGTGGCCCTGGCCAAGGCCGGCAAGAAAATGATGTGGGGCATCATCGGACAAATCGCTGTGATCGACATCGTGTTCTCGCTGGACTCGGTCATCACGGCAGTCGGCATGGTCGACGAGATCGGTGTGATGGTGGCGGCTGTGATCTGCGCTGTTGGCGTAATGATGATCGCGGCCAAACCCATCGGCGATTTCGTTGACCGCCACCCTTCGGTCAAGGTGCTGGCCCTGGCCTTCCTGGTGATGGTGGGCACGGCGCTCACTGCCGAAGCCTTCGACGTGCACATGCCTAAAGGCTACCTGTACGCCGCGATGGCCTTCTCGCTCGGGGTGGAAGCCCTGAACATCCGTGCCCGCAACAAGCGCCTGCTGGCCAAATCGGCAGACCAATCCCTGGCCGCCTGATCCCTGTCACCCCTTTCATGTCCACTGGAGGATTCACCATGAATCAATCTTTGCAAACCAACCCAGACGGCTTCAGTGCTTTCGGCACCACCGCTGCCCAGCGCAACCGCGTGTTGCGCAACACCTATGCCTTGCTGGCGCTGTCGATGATCCCGACGGTGCTGGGCGCCTGGCTGGGCGTGGCCACCGGCATCACCAGCCTGATGACCCCGGGCGTGGGCGCCATCGTGTTCCTGGTCGGCGCCTTCGGCTTCATGTTCGCCATCGAGAAGACAAAGAACTCGCCGGCCGGCGTGCCCATGCTGCTGGCCTTCACCTTCTTCATGGGCCTGATGATGGCACGCCTGATCGGCACCGTGCTGGGCCTGTCCAATGGCGCCAGCCTGGTGATGACGGCGTTTGCCGGCACCGGCGCGATCTTCCTGGGCATGGCCTCGCTGTCCACGGTCATCAAGCGTGACCTGACCGCGATGGGCAAGTGGCTGTTCATCGGCATGATCATGTTGCTGGTGGCGGGCATTGCCAACATCTTCATCCAGTCCAGCGCCCTGATGATCACGCTGTCGGTGGTGTCGATGGGCATCTTCTCGGCCTTCATCCTGCACGACCTCAAGCGTGTGCAAGATGGCCTCGAGACCAACTACATCACGGCCACGCTGGGGGTGTACCTGAGCATCTACAACGTGTTCCAGTCGCTGCTGGCACTGTTGGGCATCTTTGGCGGGCGTGACGAGTAAAACCGTCGTCAAGCCATCAGGCACAAGCCGGGGTCATGCCCCGGCTTTTTTCATGGGCTCACGGGCGTTGCGCCAGCCCTGAAAAACAACTCTCCATCAACCACGCAATGATCTGCTCATGCGCATGGCCACCCGCCTTGAGCACGCCCAGCACCGGGTCGCAGGCGCGGGCAAACACCGTGTACAGGATCACCTCGGGCGGCAGGTTCTGGCTGAGCTGGCCATCGGCCTGGGCCTGCACGATCCATTCGCCCAACTTTTCGCTCACGGCCATCAGCAGATTCATGTAGTCGGCATCGGCCATCAGCTCGGCGCGCAGGCTGGAGTTTTGTGCGGGCAAGGAGGGCATCTCGCCCGCCAGCTGCACTTGCATGGTCCAGCGCGCCACGGCCTTCAAGCGCTCGACCGGGCCGGTGGGGCCTGGCGGTTGTTCCAGCTCGGTCAGGTAATCCATGGACCGGCGCAGGATGCGGTTCATGGCAGCGGCGGCCAGGGCTTCTTTCGACGCAAAGTGCTTGTACAGGCTGGCCTTGGCGATGCCCACATCCGCGGCCACCTCGTCCATGGTCATCAGGTCAAAGCCCTTGTCGGCCAGCAAGCGGTTGACCGAGGCCACGATGGCCTCTTCGCGCGCCTTGAGCTGCTGCTGCTTGAACGAAACTTTGGGCGTGGACATGCGGTTGATTGTAGGCAAGCTCAGACTTTGCGCGGCCCGGGCACGCCTCGGTCGATGACATAACGGGCCTGCGTGTGCAGGCGCGAGTCGGCCCGCACCGGGTGAGGCGTGGCGCGGAACTCGCAGGCCACCTGCTGCTGCGTCACGTCCAGCAGCACGAAGCCGCGTTCATCGCTGCGCAGGTGTAGCAGGTCCGGGTTGACGGCTTTCATCCACTGCGTGATGAGTTCGCTCAAACCAGGGCTGGTGATGGACGCGGTGACGATTTCGCTGGCCACGATGGGCGATTGCAGGTCAGACGGCTGCAATCGCAGGTTGGCGGCCACGTGGCGGTGCACATCGCCCCCCAGGCAGACCACGTCGGGCACGCGCGGCTGGGCGATGGCGGCCATCAGGCGTTCGCGCGCGGCGGGGAAGGCGTCCCAGCCATCGCCATAAAGCAGTTTGCCGAAGCGGCCGGTCAGGCCCGACGGGCTGATCTGTGTGCTCTGAACGATGAACTTCCAGGCGCGCGTGCTGGCGGCCAGGCCATCGGCCAGCCAGAGTTCCTGATCCTGGCCCAGCATGCTGCGCTCGGGTTTGAGGGCCGCTGGGCAGCGCCACAGCATGCGGCCGTTGCGCGGGCCGCGCCAGGTGCTGCACACGTGTTCGCTGCGGAACTGGCGCGTGTCCACGGTCCACAGCTCGGCCAATTGGCCCCACTCGTAGTGGTCATGCATGCGCATGCTGGCGGCCACCGGCGCGCGCTTGGGCGAGATCGGCAGGTGCTCGAAATACGCCTGGTAAGCGGCCGTCCGCAACTTGACGAACTGCGCCTGATTCAGGGCATCGTCAGGCTCGGTCAGGCCAGCGTAGTCGTTGAGCACATCGTGGTCGTCCCACACCATCAACCACGGGTGGGCGGCGTGGCAGGCACGCAGATCGGCCTCCTGGCGGTAAGCGGCGTGGTGCTGGCGGTAGTGCCCCAAGGTGAACTTGGCCTTGCTGCGCGGAAACTGGTGCGTGTGCTGGCGCACGCGCAGGTAGCCAGGCAACTCGTTCTCGTAGAAGTAATCGCCGACAAATAGCACCAGGTCGACGTCGCTGGCCGCGATGTCGCGGTGCACGCTGAAATACCCGGCCTCGAAGTGCTGACACGATGCCAGCGCGATGCGCAAGCGCGGGCTTGCTTCGCCTGGATCGGGGGCAGTGCGGGTGCGGCCGATGGTGCTGACTTGGCCCGCCACTTGAAAGCGGTAGAAGTATTCCCGGCCTGGCAGCAAACCCAACACGTCGACATGGACGCTGTGGGCGCGCGCGGCCTCGGCCAGCTCCGAACCCTGGCGGACGATCTGATCAAAGCGGGAGTCGCCGGCCACTTGCCACTGCACGGCCACGGACTGCGGGGGCATGCCGCCATCGGCCTGCTCGGGTTTGGGGGCCAGCCGGGTCCACAGCACCACCGAGGTGGGCCGGGGCTCGCCACTGGCCACGCCCAAGGTGAAGACCTCGGCACTTTCGCGCCAGTTGTCCAGCGTGGGGGCCTGCGCCCGCGCCAATGGCGAGAACATCTGCTGCCAGGCCAGTGCAGCAGCGGTTCGACTGAGGTGGCGAAGGAGTTCTCGGCGTTGCATCAAGCTGGTGATTATGCGGTGGCTTGGGGGCACAATGAGCTGCCAATTGCTTCAGGAGTTTTGCCCATGCCCACACGCCCGACCAGCCCCGATCCCAGCAACGCATCCGGTGGTGATGCCACTTCGGCTTTTGGCGGGCTGGGGGCCGGCATGTCGTTCTTCCAGGACTGGATGAAAGCCGCTGGCAGCGCGCTGCCCAACCTTCAAGCGGCTCAGGGCATGGGTGGCGGCAAAAGCGCCACCCCCTGGAGCCTGCCCACCCTGGACCCGGAAGAGCTGGACAAACGCATCCAGGACCTGAAGACCGTGCAGTTCTGGCTGGAACAGAACTCACGCCTGATCGGCATGAGCATCCAGGGCCTGGAAGTGCAGCGCATGACCTTGACCACCCTGCGCGGCATGAACGTGTCGATGGACGCCGTGCGCGAATCACTCAAGGCGCGTGCCGCCTCGCCCGCACCTGAAACCCCGGCCGCACAAGCCACGCCCGAACCGGCAGCTCCCCCGCCCACGGCCACCGAGGATGAGCAAACCGACCAGCCGGCCGTGAACCCTCTGCGCTGGTGGGGCACCCTGACCGAGCAGTTCAGCAACCTGGCCAACCAGGCCGTGCAGGTGGCCAAGGCCAGCGCGCAAGGCATGGAGCCCGCGGCCAGTGCGCCGTCAACGGCCGCCCCAGAACCTGCCCCGTCACCCGGGGCCAGCAAGGCCACGCGCACCAGCAAGGTGGCGGCCAAAACCACACCACCTCCGACCCGCAAGACCTCCGCCGCCAGCGTTCGCCCGCGATCCAAGGGCAAGGGCTCGTCCGACTGATCGCGCGGCATGCCTCTAGCCTCCACCCTGACCATGGCACCGCGCTTTTTGCACGCCCACGCCACGCATCCGCAAGCGGACCTGGCCTTGTCGCTGGTGTGGGCGCAGTTGGAGTCGCAAGGGGCCGCCACCATGGGCGCCACTTTGGGCTGGTGCTACCTGACCGATGCGCTGGCCCCCCAGGCCGAGGTGATCCTGCACGGCCTGCGTGAGCGACTGCCCGGCGTGGCCTGGGTGGGCGGCGTGGGGCTGGGCGTGCTGGCCAGCGGGGTCGAATACATCGACGAGCCCGCCCTGGCGGTGATGGTGTCCACCTTGCCGAGCGAGGATTTTCGGGTCTATTCGGGCCAGCAACCCTTGCCCGCCCTGCCCCGCGTTGGTTTGACGGCGCTGTCGATGTCGCCCAACTCGGGCTTCGTGCCGCACGTGGCGCAGGTGCACGCCGATGCCAACACCCCTGACCTGCAAGAGTTGATCACGGAGCTGGCGGGGCGAACCCGCACTGGCTACCTGTTCGGGGGCCTGAGCACCGGGCGCACGCGCAGCGTTCACCTGGCGCTGGACCCGCTGGCCGAGCATGGCGAGGAAGCACAAGGCGTGTGGTCCGGGGGCGTCTCGGGCGTGGCGTTCTCAGACCGGGTGCACCTGGTCTCTCGCGTGACGCAGGGCTGTCAGCCCATTGGCCGGGCGCGACAAATCACCGCCGCCGAGCGCAATGTGGTCTACGAGCTGGATGGCCAGCCTGCCCTGAACTGCCTGCTGCACGACCTGAACCTGAACGACTCGGTGACGGCCAATGGCCTGCCGCGCGAAGCCATGCCCAAAGTGCGGGCCACGCTGGTGGGCCTGACCGACGCGGCCAGCGACCTGCTGGAACACCGGCACACCTTTGGCGCCGACACCCGCGTGCGCCACCTGGTCGGCCTGGACCCGCAGCGCCAGGGCGTGGCCGTGAGCGACCTGGTCGAGGTGGGCATGCAGTTGGCGTTTTGCCAGCGCAACGTGACCGCCGCGCGGCGTGACCTGGTGCGCGCCTGCGCCGAGATCCGCGAAGAGTTCGACCCGCAGGACGGTCCCAGCCGCACGCCCGCCGGGGCCATCTACATCAGTTGTGCAGGCCGGGGCGGACCGCATTTTGGCGGGCCTGATGCCGAGATGCAGATCATCCAGCATGCGCTGGGCGACATCCCCCTGGTGGGCATGTTCGCGGGCGGCGAAATTGCCCGCCATCACTTGTACGGCTACACGGGCGTCCTGACCGTCTGGGCCTGAGCAAACACCCCCTTTTGGGTTCCCCACCCATGGGGATAGGCACCGCGAAGCGGCCCGAGCACACTGGCGCCTGTCGGCCGCGCTGGGCCATTCACTCCACAGGATGTCGCCATGATTGCTCGCGTTTACACCAAGACCCAACCCATCCCCTTCAACGGCCAATCCTTGTCGGACCAGGACGAGCGGGAACAAACGCAGCGCGCGGCCGTGCCGCTGGCCACCGTGTCGTGGGCCCGCCCGGCGCTGGGCACGCACAAGATCACTGACTCCGTGCGGCGCACGGCCCTGAGCAGCGGCCACGCGGCTGAACCGGTGCGCAGCATCATCAGCCACAGCACCATCAGCCACAGCACCGCCGGCCACAGTGCCCCGGCCCCCACTCCGCGCCGCACCACGCAGTTGAGCGCCAAGTACTTGGGCGGCGGCAACCTGAGCGTGCGCTCGTCGGTCACCGGCCGCCACTACCGCTTTGAAGGCCACGGGGCCACCTTGGCCATCGACAGCCGCGACCAACTCATGCTGGGCCGCATCACGGAGTTGCTGATCGCCTGAGTGCCTTACAGTGGGGGCGATGAACACCCAACGCACCCTACGCCAGCGCGACGTGGTCGCCGCCCTGCACCGCGTGCTGCCTGCTCGCAGCGTGCTCTGGCACGACGAAGCCGTCGCCCCTTTTGAATGCGATGGCCTGAGCGCCTACCGCCAGCGCCCCTTGGCCGTGGCCATGCCCGAGACGCATGAGGAAGTGGGCGCGGTGCTGAAAGCCTGCCATGCCTTGCAAGTGCCCGTGGTGGCACGCGGCGCGGGCACCGGCCTGTCGGGTGGGGCCTTGCCCGATGCCTTGGGCGTGACCTTGTCGCTGGCCCGCCTGACTAGCATCGTTCAGATCGACCCCTTGGCCCGCACGGCCATCGTGCAGTGCGGCGTGCGCAACCTGGCGATCAGCGAAGCGGCCGCGCCGCACGGTTTGTACTACGCCCCCGACCCCAGCAGCCAGATCGCCTGCACCATTGGCGGCAACGTGGCCGAGAACGCGGGCGGCGTGCATTGCCTGAAATACGGCCTGACGGTGCACAACGTGCTGCGCGTGCGCGGCTACACCATCGAAGGTGAGTTGCTCGAACTCGGCAGCGAGGCGTTGGATTGCGCCGGGCTGGATCTGCTCGCAGCCTTCATCGGCAGCGAAGGCCTGCTGGGCGTGGCCACCGAGGTGACCGTGCGCCTGTTGCCCAAACCCCAAGTGGCGTGTTGCCTGCTGGCCAGCTTTGACGAAGTCGGCAAAGCTGGTGACGCCGTGGCCGCCATCATCGGCGCCGGCCTGATCCCCGCTGGCCTGGAGATGATGGACGGCCCCATGACGGTGGCGGTGGAAGACTTTGTGCGCGCCGGCTACGACCTGAGCGCCGCCGCCATCCTGCTGGTTGAAAGCGATGGCACACAAGAAGAAGTCGACGAAGAAATTGCGCGCCTGACCGCCGTGCTGCAATGCGCAGGGGCAACGCGCATCGACTGCAGCCAGGACGAAGCGCAACGCCTGCGCTTCTGGAGCGGCCGCAAAAATGCCTTCCCGGCCACAGGCCGCATCAGCCCCGACTACCTGTGCATGGACGCCTCCATCCCGCGCCGTTGCCTGGCCGAGATGCTGCACGCCATCGGCGCCATGGCCATCACCCATGGGCTGCGCTGCGTCAATGTCTTCCATGCGGGCGATGGCAACTTGCACCCGCTGATCCTGTTCGACGCCAACAACCCCGATCAGCTGAAACGCGCCGAGGCCTTTGGCAACGACATCCTGTGCATGGCCGTGAAACTGGGCGGCACCATCACCGGCGAACACGGCGTGGGCGTTGAAAAGCTCGACGCCATGTGCGTGCAGTTCAGCGATGCCGAACGCGCGCAGATGCTGGCCTTCAAGGCCGCGTTTGATCCCACGGGCTTGCTCAACCCGGGCAAGGCCATCCCGATGCTGGCGCGTTGCGGTGAGCTGCGCGGCGTGGTCAAGTCCAGCGCCTTGACCATCGCCTTGCGCGACTTGCCTCGCTTGTAAGCTCAGCTGCGGCGGGCCTGGTAGAGCATGTCCAGCGTGATGTGCCGCACCTCCAGCTTGCTCTGCTCGATGTGGGCGCGCAGCAGGCGCTGAGCTTCGTCACTGCGCCTTTGCGTGATGGCGCCGATGATGCGCGCATGCTCCTGGTAGGTGGCGTCCACCCGCGCAGGCTTGGTGAAATCAAGGCGGCGGATGATGCGGATGCGCTCGGTGATGTCGTCGTGCACGCGCGCCATCTCGGCATTGCCGGTGGCATGCACCAGCGATGAATGAAAAGTCTCGTCCAGCATGTCGACCATGCTGGTGACGGGGTGGCGCTCATCGGTCTTGACCAGCCAGGTGTCGGCCAGGGTCTTGAGGATGGGCCGGTCCTCGGCCTCGCACAGCTTGGCCACCGCGTGGGTTTCCATCAGCACCCGGAAGTCATACAACTGGTCAAACACTTCGAAATTGAGTGGCTCGACCTGCCAACCGCTTTTGGGAAACACCTGCAGGAAGCCTTCGCTTTGCAGGCGTTGCAAAGCCTGGCGCAGGGGCGTGCGGCTGACCTGCACGCGGCCGGCCATGTCGCTTTCCGAAAAGCGATCACCCGGCAGCAGCACGAAATCGAAAATGAGTTGCTTGATCTGCGCGTACGCCCGTTCGGCCAGTGTCGCGGGCGACGAGGTGTTGAAGGGCGGCGCGTCCAGGCTCACGGCGTCATCCAGGGGTGAAGGGGATCATGCTGACGTGGGCCGAGACGATTTTCCAACCATCGGAAAAACGCACCCAGGTCTGGGTCTGGAAGCCGCGCAAGGTGGTGTCACTGCGCGTGAACTCGGTCATGGCCACGGCCATGTCGGGCCCGAAGGCGGTGATGCGCACTTCGTGCAACTGACGGGTGAAGCTGGGCGGCGGCACGGTCTGGCGGTAGGCCACCAGGGCATCGTGGCCCAGTTGCTTGTCGCCGATGCCATAGCGGGTGGTGCAGGGGTTGGCCCAGAAAAAGGCGTTGAGCGCGTCCACCTCATTGGCCACCAGGGCGTCTTCGTAACGCAGGAAGACAGCGGTGACTTCCTGCAGCACCTCGGGGTGGTTGAGCTGGCTGGTCGACAGGGTCATGAGGTGCTCCTGGTCATGTAGGCACGCCAGCCGCCGTACTGGCTGATGTCGTCGGCGCCCAACAGCCCGCAAGGCTCGCAGATGAAGCCTTTGACCCAACTGCCGTCTTCCAGCTCGACCGAGCCCAGGCCCAGCGGTGGCGGGATCAGGGCCAGGAAGGAGCCGATGCTGGACTGGGGCATGGCGTAGACCTCGACGGCGATGGCGTGGCCCTCGGTGGGCAGTGCGTCAGCCGAGGCGCGGACCAGGCCGGGCTTGGGCGGCACGGTGCCGGGCAAGGCGAACAGACGGTAGTGCGGGGCCGTGCGGGTGCTGGACACCAACCTGGCCCGGCGCTCGGTGAGTTGCTTGTGCAGGGGCATGCCGCTCAGGTGCGCGCCCACCACCGACACCATCAAGCTGGGCGCCGCCGAGGCCTGCACGCCACAAGGCCACGTCAACTCGGCATCGGTGGGCGTGGTCAGGCCGTGGCCCAAAGGCGTGGTGGTGCTGCGGGCCAAGGCCTGTTGCCACAAGGCGCCCAGGTCCAGCAGGGCCGCATCGCTGCCACCCGGGGCGATCAGGGTGATGCCGAAAGGCAGGCCGGTGGCCGTGAAGCCACTGGGCAAGGCCAGTGCCGCCAGGCCCAGCAGGTTGACGAAGTTGGTGTAGGTGCCCAGCTGGCTGTTGCGGCCCACGGGGTCGGCCTGCACGCTGGCCAGCGTGGGCATGGTGGGGGCCGTGGGCACCATCAGCACATCGATGTGCTGCCAGGTGGGCAAGGTGGCCTGGGCCAATTCGCGCAGTCGGTACTGGCCCTTGAAAGCCGAGACGGCATCGTGCTGGCGTGCCCCTTCAATGATGCCGCGCACCACCGGGTTGATGTCATCGGCGTGCGATTCGATGAAGTCGCTGATGGCGGCGTAGCGCTCGGCCACCCAAGGGCCTTCGTACAGCAGGCGAGCCACGGCCATGAAGGGCCTCAGGTCCACCGGCACCAGTTCGACCGGCCAGGGCTGGCCATCGACATCGCGCAAACCAGCCCACTGCGCCTGGGCACGGTCGAAGGCACCGGCGTACTCGGCATCGCCAAAGAACTCTGGCGCCATGGGCACACCCACGCGCAACCTGGCGGGCAGGCGAGGCGGCTGCAAGTTCACTTGGTTGAACACCGGCTCGTCCGCTTGTGGCCCCTCCATGACGGACAGCACGCGCGCGGCATCGGAAGCGGTGAGCGCGAAGATGGAGACGCAATCCAGCGACTTGCAGGCCGGCACGACACCGCCCGTGGGCACCAGGCCCGGCGTGGGCTTGACACCCACCAGGTTGTTGAAACCCGCAGGCACGCGGCCTGAACCGGCGGTGTCGGTGCCCAAGGCAAAGGCCACCTCACCACGCGCCACCACCACCGCCGAGCCCGAGCTGGAGCCGCCACTGACGTGTTCATCACTGAAGGTGGACGTGGGGATGCCGTAGGGCGAACGGGCGCCCACCAGGCCGGTGGCGAACTGGTCGAGGTTGGTCTTGCCGACCACGATGGCTCCGGCCTTCATCAGGCGCTGGACCACAGTGGCCGACTGCTCCGGCGTGTAGGCAAAGGCCGGGCAGGCCGCGGTGGTGGGCAGGCCCGCCACGTCGATGTTGTCTTTCACCCCGAAGGGGATGCCGAACAAGGGCAGGGTCGCGGGGCTTTGCCCGACCAGGGCGTCCAGCTGCGCCTGGATGAAGGCGGCAGGCGCGCGGTGAATCCACGCGGGATCCTCCGGCATGGCGGGTGGCAAGGTGAGGAAGCTGGCGAATACCTGGGCAGGCGTCAAGGCACCTTCGCGGTAAGCGGTCAACAGGCCGGAGATGGTGTGGGGAATGGGCATGGTGGTCAACAAGATCGATCAGGAGGGCAAGACCGCCAACAGGGATGCGCTGGGCGCCGTCCAGCCCACGATGGCGCCTTGCGCGCGGATCATGGCCAGGGCGGCTTCCTTGAACTCGGGGAAATAACTCTCGGTGCCGTCTTCGACCAGCAGGCAGTCGTAACCACGGTCGTTGGCTTCGCGCAGGGTGGTCTGCACGCAGACTTCGGTGGTCACGCCCATCACGATGAGGTGGGTGATGCCGCGTGTCTTGAGCACCTCGCCCAGGGCGGTGTCGTAGAAGGCGCCTTTGCCGGGCTTGTCGATGACCAACTCACCAGCGATGGGGGCCAGCTCGGGGATGATGGCGTGGCCAGGCTCACCGTGGATCAGGATGCGGCCCATGGGGCCTTCGTCGCCAATGCGCAGTTTGGGCGCGCCGCGCAGGCGTTTGGCGGGGGGGCAGTCAGACAGGTCGGGGGCGTGGCCCTCGCGGGTGTGGATGACGTGGCCGCCGCTGGCGCGCCAGGCCTCGAGCACGCGCTTGACGGTGGGCACGATGGCGGCCAGCAGCGACACGTCGTTGCCCAGCGTTTCGCCAAAGCCGCCTGGCTCAATGAAGTCGCGCTGCATGTCGATGATGAGCAGGGCCGTGTGCGCCAGGCTGAAGCTGTAATCGAAAGGCTGGGCGGGCACCGTCAACAGCGCGTTGGTGTCAAGGGTTGCGGTGCTCATGCAGCTTGCTCCAAAGGGACGGTTTCTTCGTGGTGGCCGCCGCCCATGAAGGCCCCCAGCACGCGGCGGTCAGCGCCGGCGGCCTGGCATTCGTGGACGATGCGGCCTTCGCTCATCACCACGATGCGGTCGGCCAGTTTCAGGAGCTCGTCCAGGTCTTCGCTGACCAGCAGCACGGCGCCACCCTTGTTGCGCACGCCCATGATGCGCGAGTGGATCTCGGCCACGGCGGCGAAGTCCAGGCCGAACACGGGGTTGGACACCAGCAGCACATCGACCTGGCCATCGAGTTCGCGGGCCAGCACGGCGCGCTGCACATTGCCGCCTGACAGGGACTTGATGGGGGCGTTCTCGCCTTGCGTCTTGACGCGGTACTCGGCGATCAACTGGCGGGCCTGGTCGCGCAACACGCCGCCACGGATCCAGCCACTGCGCGCCGCCGGGGCCTGATCAAAGCGGCGCAGGCCGATGTTCAGGGCCACACTCAAATCGCCCACGCAGGCATTGCGCAGGGGCTCTTCGGGCAGGCTGCGCACGTTGAGGCGCTGGTTCTGCTCGCGCCGCGCTTCGTACAATTCATTGGCGATCTTCACCTTGCCGGATTCGCGGTCGCGCTGGCCCACCAGTGATTCCATCAACTCACGCTGGCCATTGCCCGACACACCGGCGATGCCCAGGATCTCGCCAGCGCGCACGCTCAAGCTGAGTTGGTGCACGGCACGCTCGCCTCGATCACCCTGCACATCAAGCTTGTCAACGTCCAGGCGCAGGGGCGCGGCGGGGTTGAGCAGCACGCGGTGCAGGGGCGCGGTCGAGACCACCTCTTCCAGCACGGCCTCGGGCACCAGTTCGATCACATCATCGGCGGCCTTGCTGGGGGCCTTGCGCGCGTGGCTTTCGCCCACCATCTCGGCGCCAAGCAAGCTGGGGTTGGTGTCGGCGACGCGGTGGCTGCCCACCAGGCGGCCCCGGTGCAGCACGCTCACGTCATCGGCGATGTCCATCACCTCGCGGAACTTGTGCGTGATCATGATGATGGAGACCTCACCCGCGTGCGCCCGGTCGCGCAGCAGGCCCAGCACCTCGTCGGCCTCTTGTGGGGTCAGCACCGAGGTGGGTTCGTCCAGGATCAGCAGGCGCGGCTTGAGGTAGAGCTGCTTGAGGATCTCGAGCTTTTGCTTCTCGCCCGCCGACAGGTCCATGGGCCGCGCGTCGAGGTCGAGCTTGAAGGGCGTGGTGTCGAGGAAGGCCTTCAACTCCTGGCGCACCTTGTGCCACGGAATGATGGCGGGCAAGGTGCCGCGCGCCAGCAGCAGGTTCTCGGCCACCGTCATGCCGGGCACCACGGTGAAGTGCTGGTAGACCATGCCGATGCCCAGGTTGCGGGCCACCACCGGCGAGGTGATGGCTTGCTCGCGGCCATCGATCAACACCGAGCCTTCTTCCGGCTGGTGGTAGCCGACCACAGCCTTGACCAGGGTGCTTTTGCCGGCGCCGTTTTCACCGAGCAGGGCGTGCACGGTGCCGGGGCGCACGTCGATGGACACGCTGTCCATGGCGGTGAAGCTGCCGAAACGCTTGGTGAGGTTGTAGGTGGAGAGAGCCAGGGCGCCGGTCTTGGGGGGGATGGGGTCGAGGGGGGCGGTCATCTCGCGAGGTCCTTTGGTGGGTTGAGGCGTTGCGCGGGCGGACAGGGAGGGTGGGGTGCACGGCTGGGTTCGTGTCCCCCGGAACGGGCAAGGCCCATTCCTCCTCCTTGACCCCGCTTGGCCGTCCACCCCATTCACCCTGCCCTCCGTGCGGTTTGGTGTGGGTGGGATTGATCGCGAGCGATCAATCCCACTTGGTGGCGCGCCACCAGCATCGCCGCCAGCGAAGTGGGGTGGGTGGCCAGCTTAGCGAGGTAAAGGAGGAGGTCGGGCGCAGCCCGGGCGGGGGACACGAGCGAAGCTGGCCACCCACCCCACGCAGCCACACCAAGGCGATCAGCAGGCCACGAATGCACCATCACAACGCCCCCAACGCCTTGATCACCGC
>NZ_JACMNS010000033.1 GCF_014378415.1 Aquabacterium sp. | reverse complement strand
CTTGGGAGACATAACAAAACTCGGGGCGGTGCGCCGCCGTCGATTCCGAGTTTTGATTGCGTCCATAGGCAATCGACAACATGATCCGCTGACCGCTCCGATTGATGTAAGTGCGGTTGAGGGTCTCGGAATAAAGTGCGTCCAGTTTGTTCTGCACCGTGGGATCGGGCAGCACCGGGACCATGCTCGGATCAACGCGCCACTCACCAAAACTCTCGGGCACCAAGGTGTGCAGCACCACGGGCGGTTTCCCATCGGCCATCATTTTGGTGGGCTTCAGCCAGACAGAAGCTGCCGCACCTGCCAGCATCAGGCCGGCTGCCAGCAAAATCGCCAAAGGCACACGCCTGGACACGCTGGTCTGGGTAGTCATCAAATCAGCGGCCATCGCGCGCACCTCCCATGTCGTCAAAACGAGCCGCGAGCAAACGATCCAACCCGTAGGTCAGCACCAATGCCACGCTGAACAGCACCAGGCCGGCAAACTCATGTGCAAAGCCCTGCCCCACCTCGTCACCCAGGTAATAGGTGATCAACACCAATATGATCACGCGAGTGACATTGGCGACGAAGGAAATAGGAACAATGCCAACGGCCAGGATCACATTGCGGGTCTTGGACTTGTAGCTCATGATATTCATGTACAGCAAGCCCAAGGCTTCGAGGGTGAACAAGGAGTTCAGCCCGGAGCATGCATCAGCCACCAGCAATTGGTATGGCCCGATCGTCAGGATCACACCAGTGCGGCCAATGGGATAACCCGCCCAGTACAACACTTGCTCGGCCACCATGGACACGGCGCTTTTGAGTGGCAAGGTCAACGCCTGCACAAAGGCACCGGGCAAAGGCACCATGAACAGCAGGAACAGAAAGGGAAACCAAGCGCGACGCACAGCCGCAAAGCCCTGCACCAAAAGTAGGCAGGCCACCAAGACCAAAAGCAAAGAGCTTGCTTCAAACTCGATGACACCCTGAGAACGGCCCACCACGTACATCGTCAGCCCGATCGCCAGCAGCAAAAAACCAGGCACCAGCGCCGGCTTGGCAGGCTGGCCGAACAAATCGTTGCGCATGCCCCAAAGCAACCAAGCGCAGGCAGCCAGGATCAAAGGGCCGTGCCCCTGCTCGTCCGTGGCCCAGGTGGTGTGAGCCAGGGTCGTGAATGTGGGCACATACATGACCCCGAATGCCAGACAAAACGCGACCAGCGACCAAACCGGAAACTTGACTGGCGATTGAGCGCTGGGAAACGCCCCGGAATTTGGTGCTGATTGAGCCATAGACCGCAGAAATAAAAGCAATGAAGCTACCACCCGGGGCAGCACCGGTGATTGTTACCGATTCACGCAAAAAGTTCGATCGGATTACCCTGATTGGGCCATGGCGGACCGATAAATTTCAATCAATTCAGCACAATTTCGATCTGGGGTATAGCGTGCCTCGTACTCTTCACGGGCCGACTGACCCATGCGAATCATCTCCCGGGGGTGCGCGTCTGCCCAAGCTAATTTGACCGCCAGATCCTCATCATCACCCGGATTGAAGAGCAGACCAGTTTTGCCATCGGTCACCACCTCGGCCAACGAACCCAGCCTGCTGGCAATCACCGGAACACCGCTGGCAAAAGCCTCTACGATAGTTCTTGGAAATCCCTCGTACCAGACGCTGGGCACCACCATGTAGGCGGCTGCGGACAAATGCCCCCAAATTTCGGCCAAAGGCAGAAAACCCAGGTAATTCACCCCCGAAGCCCCCGCCACGGCCTCCGCCATGGGGCCACCACCCACTACCCTCATGGGCAGACCAGGCCGGCGCGCCAAAGCCCGCAGCAGCACATCCACCCCTTTTTCAGGCGTCAGGCGCCCGAGGTATAAGCCCCCAACCCGCTGATCCCACCGAGGCGCCGGCTGCCAATCCACAAAATTGGGCTTGACGCTGATGCGAGCACCATCCAACCCGCCTTCGATCATTTTGGCGCGGCAAAACTCGTTCAGCGCGATGTATTTGTCTACCTTGGTGGCAAAAGTACCCAGGACACGGTGCGTGGTCAACATCCCGGCCATCACGGCAGACTGAATGCGCGACCCCCGGTAGCACTTGTGAAGCACCCCTCGCCAGGGCACCTTTCCCAGGCAGTCTTCGCACACCCGCCCCTCGCGCACAAACATCGCCTGAGGGCATAAAAGCCGGAAATTGTGCAAGGTCTGCACCACAGGGACCCCCAGCTTTTGGGCCGCCCAATAGACGGACGGAGACACCAGGGGCATGGTGTTGTGCACATGCATGACGTCGGGCTTGAACCCCGCAATCAGGGCCTGGACGTCTTGCACCGTCCGCGACGACCATACCGTTCCTGCCGCCAGCTGCCATTTTGGTGTTTGACCAACCTCGTCGTTGTGACGCTCATAGACATGCACCTCATGCCCATGCTCGCGCAGCAAAGCCACCTCAGATTCGACCACGCTGTCCTCGCCACCCCGCTGCTGGTAGGCGTTGTGCACCATCAAAACTCTCATCCACGACCATCCTGCCGCCCGGGTCAACCCCGCCACATTGTCACCCAGGCATCACCCCCGGAACTTCCCTCATTAAAAGCACTCCATCCAACCACTTCGTGATAAATGCCTGCGTTTTGTGACACGGCTTTTGGCCTGACCGAGCGCTAACCCTGAAGTGGCTCCTGTGGCCCCTCCTCTAAAATTAGCCCATATGTCCAAGAAGATACGGACATCAACAACAACCCCTGGTGGGCGTCCCATGAGACATCCAGATCCAAATTTCGGTTATCCATCTCTGTCGTTCTTGGAGCGGGAACAGGTGTTGGTTGGCCTGAAACATCAAGCGAAGAAGAAGATCATTCGTAGCGGCGCGTACGTCCTTGACACGTTCATAGACGCCACCTCATGGGATGAAGCCATCAGCCGCATCGCCGACTGGGGCGCCGAGCATCAATCTCGCTATGTCACATTGTGCAATGTGCATTCTGTCGTCACCGGCAGCCAAAGCGCCCAATTCGCGGCCGTCATCAACGGTGCCGACATGGCCCTGCCCGATGGCGCCCCCATTGCCTGGATGATGCGCAAAGAAGGCTTTGCCAAGCAACAACGCATCAGCGGCCCCGATTTGATGCTGAGCTACCTGGCTGAAGCCGAGCGCCGTGGCCAGTCAGTGTTTTTCTACGGCAGTGTTGACGACACCCTGGTCAAGTTGCGTGACCGGATGATGACTCAGTTCCCCAAGCTCAAAATTGTCGGCATGACCTCACCCCCTTTCCGCAAGCTGACGGAAAAAGAAGAAGCAGGATACGCCCAAAAAATCAATGCCAGCGGCGCCCATGTGGTGTTCGTGGGCCTGGGTTGCCCCAAGCAAGAAGCCTGGATGGCTGAACAACGCGGCACCATCAAGGCCGTCATGGTGGGCGTTGGCGCCGCCTTTGATTACCACGCTGGCACCTTGCGCCGCGCCCCCGTCTGGATGCAGCAGCGCGGCCTGGAATGGCTCTACCGCTTTGTCTGCGAGCCCCGCCGCCTGGCACGCCGCTACCTCGAAACCAACAGCGTTTTCGTGACCAAGCTCATCTTCCGCTCGGTGTTTGGGCGAAACCACAAACATCAAAAGGGCTGATCGTCTGCCCCAGCAATTACGGTTGCTAACAAAAGCCCTGCCCACTACCGGCGGGGTTTTTTTTTGGCGGATTAAACTGGGGCTGGGCCAGCCTCAGTCTCGGAGCGCATGGAACCTTTCTCGCAGAATCAGGTCATTTATCACCAATGAACACACACACATTGGCCCTCCCCATTGACAGCAGCACCCCGAGCAAGCTTGAGCTGGGGGTACTGGCCCTTGGGCTGCTGACCATGTACGTGCCAACGTACATCGCCCTTGATCAAAACATCTGGAATATCGTTGGCCAAGGCCATGGCCCCGTCATGCTGGCCCTGACGTTGTGGCTGGGCTGGCAACGCTGGCCCACCCTGATGGCCCTGCCCAAACGCCACGCCAGCTTCACCGGCACCATCTTGCTGGTGTTGGGCATGATGCTTTACGTGGTCGGCCACTCACAAGACCTTCTGGCATTCGAAACCGCATCGCAAATTCCCGCCCTGGCAGGCCTTTTCATGCTCTACAAAGGTGGTGCAGGGCTGAAAGTCATGTGGTTCCCTCTGTTCTTTTTGTTGTTCCTGGTCCCGATGCCAGGCTCCATCGTTGACGCCATCACCGCACCGCTCAAGGCGGGGGTGTCCTACGTGGCGGAATGGGCACTGCATCTGGCAGGCTACCCGATTGGCCGCAGAGGCGTCACCCTCACCATTGGCCAGTACCAACTCCTGGTGGCCGATGCCTGCGCGGGGATCAACTCAATTTTCGCGTTGGAGGCCATCGGCGTTTTTTACCTCAGCGTGGCTAAGCACACCAACCATCTCCGCAATGTGATGCTGGCCGCACTGATCATCCCCATCTCCTTCATCTCCAATACGTTGCGCGTCATCGTTCTGGTGCTGGTCACCTACTATTTTGGCGACGAAGCTGGCCAGGGATTTGTGCACGGCTTCGCCGGCATCCTGCTCTTCATGATGGCCACCATCCTGACCATCGGCGTTGATGCCGTTTTGGGTCGATTTTTCAAAGAACCCCCTGCTTTACCGCAAGCCAATCCCCAATGAATCAATCTGCCAAGATATTTGTCGCCGGACACCGCGGCATGGTGGGGTCGGCCATCGTCCGCCGACTGCAAGCTGCTGGCCACACCAAGATCATCACGCGTAGCCGCAACGAGCTTGACCTGCTCAACCAACAGGCCGTTCAAGCCTTCATGCAGGGCGAAAAGCCCGACTACACCTTTGTAGCGGCGGCCAAAGTGGGCGGCATCCAGGCCAACAACACCTACCGGGCCGACTTCATCTATCAAAACCTGATGATTGAAGCCAACCTCATCCACGCTGCGCACTTGGCCAATGTGCAAAGAATGATGTTCCTGGGCTCCAGCTGCATTTACCCCAAGCAGGCGCCCCAGCCATTGCGAGAGGAAAGCCTGCTGACCGGCGAACTCGAACCCACCAACGAGCCCTACGCCATCGCCAAGATTGCCGGCATCAAATTGTGCGAAAGCTATAACCACCAATACGCACGCCAGTACATCAGCGTCATGCCCACCAATCTTTATGGGCTGAACGACAACTACGACCTCAACAACAGCCACGTGCTACCAGCATTGATCCGCAAAGCCCACGAGGCCAAGCAAGGCGGCGACGCTTGCCTGTTGGTCTGGGGCACGGGCACCCCCATGCGCGAGTTCATGTACGCAGACGACCTGGCCGATGCCTGCGTCTACCTGATGAACCAGGGGTATGACGGCCCCTTGGTCAACATTGGCACGGGCACTGATGTCACGATCCGGCAGCTGGCCGAAACCGTGGTCAAAGTGGTCGGCTTTAAAGGCGACTTGAGTTTCGACACCACCAAACCAGACGGTACCCCCCGCAAGTTGATGGACGTTTCTCGAATGACGGGCCTGGGTTGGCGCGCCAGCACATCTCTTGAAGATGGCATTCGTCTTGCTTATCAAGATTACCTGTCAAAGCAAGCATGAAAATCAGCTTACGAACCCTCACCGTGACCAGCGCGCTGTTCCTGGCCGCCCTGCTGGGCACCTTGTTGCGCCCCACCATTGCAGAAGGCCACAAGCGGGCCGCACTGGATGGCACCGTGCCCAAGCAAATTGG
>NZ_JACMNS010000032.1 GCF_014378415.1 Aquabacterium sp. | reverse complement strand
CGCGCCGGGTCACTCGTTTCTTGAGTCCGTACTCGCTGCTGGCAAAGCTCAGTTGTTGCTTCATCTGCGCCCTCTTGGCTCTGGATCTGTTGCCTATTTATGCAGCACAAATCGTGCCGGAATTAATCAGTGACTCCCTAGCTGTCGTTCAACTTTGAAGCCACGTGCTGCCGTTTAACTTCGGCGCTATAAATCATCAAACAAAGCTTGCCCAACTTTAGTGGACACACCAACCTAACGGAGAATATGCCGTTGCCACGTTAATGCTTGGCGACCGCTTGACCTAAGCAGCGACGCTGTGTGTGATGGCTATTTCCGCAGCCTGCTAAAGCGTGAGTCCATTTTGTAAACCATGAAACCTCAAGAACGCAAACAACTTCTTCAAACCCTCAAAACCCGCTTCGACAAAAACATGCCCCGGCATGTCGGCATAGATTGGACTGACGTGGCCGCCAAGCTTGAAGCCAACCCCGCCGCCCTCGAATCGCTGCAAGCCATGGAATCCACAGGCGGAGAACCCGACGTCATCGGCCACGACACCAAGTCCGGCCACTTCACCTTCTGCGACTGCGCCCCAGAAAGCCCCACCGGCCGCAGAAGCACCTGCTACGACGGCGAAGCCCGAGCCGCCCGAAAAGAGAACAAGCCCGACCACAGCGCCGTCGAAATGGCCGCCGCCATGGGCATCGACCTGCTGACCGAAGCGCAATACCGCGCCCTGCAAAAGCTGGGCGACTTCGACTTGAAGACCTCCAGCTGGATCAAAACGCCACCCGAGGTCAGGGCCCTCGGCGGCGCCCTGTTCTGTGACCGGCGCTATGGCCAAGTCTTCGTTTATCACAATGGCGTGCAGTCGTACTACGCCGCCAGAGGCTTCCGGGGCTTGCTCCGGGTCTGAGGCGCAACACCATGACCACCCAGTGGCAAGCCTTTGGATGCGCCCCGATCTTCTCCAGCATGGCGTCGTTGGCCGCCGCAGCGCAGGCCATCAACACCCGCGCAGGCGCGGCGCCTCTGCCGGTGCGCCTGCCTGAAGTGCGATCGCCCGAGGGCATGTCGATCAGCGCCATCCCCACCGGGTTCATTGAATCGCGCGCGGCCATGGCCTTCAGCGGTGGGCGCTTTGACGATGTGCGGCGGTTTGCCCTGAATGCCGTCCTCGTGAGGCACCCGGCGGGCGACCTGCTGTTCGACGCGGGCATTGGCCGGCAGTGGGCAACCCATCGTTTGGCCTTGCCTTGGGTGATGCGCAAGACCACCAAGGTCTTTGCAGGCCGGCCAGCCGCTGAACAGCTCTTGGCGAATGGCTATCAGCTGGACCAGCTGTCAGGCATCGTCCTGACCCACGCCCACTGGGACCACATCAGCGGGGTCCAGGATTTTCCGGGTGCGGCGGTGTGGATTTCTGAAGCAGAGGCGCAGTTCATCGAGGGCGGGCATCGCTCCACCAAGGTGGCTCGCGGCATTGGCCCCTTGAACCTGCGGCCCTTTGGGTTTCAAGATCGGCCTTACCTGGGCTTCTCACAATCGTGGGACGTCTGGTCGGATGGCTCGGTGGTGTTGGTGCCTGCGCCTGGTCACACCCCAGGCTCGATCATCGTGTTCATCACCTTGGCCAGCGGACGCCGATTTGCCCTGATCGGTGACATCGTCTGGCAGATGGAGGGGCTGGAGCAGGAGTTTGAGAAGCCTTGGCTCAGCCGGATGATGGCCGATCACAGCCCCCGTGATGTGCAGCAACTCATCACTGCGCTGGCGCATTTGCAGCAAACGCATCCGAGCATCACGATGATCCCGTCGCATGACGAGCGGTCCATGGGGGCTTTGCCCGCGTGGCCTGCCGCCATGGATAACGGGCGTTGATCTGGCGGCGCCCTGTGGCACTTGGCATCGCTATAAATCCTTGATAGCCTGAGTTTTGGATTCAAACGCAGGAGGCAAGGTCATGCCATCAAGCTACGTCATCGGGGATCACTTCGAGTCCTTCATCAAATCGCAGATTCAGCAAGGGCGCTATGCCAGCGCCAGTGAAGTCATACGTTCGCTGCGGGCAGAAATTCAAAAAGGCGCTGACAGCGGAGAAGGCATTGCCGCCAATACCGTTTTTGCTGGCGTCCGCGAGCGCATCGCACAAGCAGGCGCTGCCTCATCAGATGGAAGGTTGGGATGAAAATATTCGCCGCCAGTGAAGCCCGCGCCAACCTCCATCGCCTGATAGATCAAGTGGCGAAATCACATCAGCCCATCACCATTGCTGGCAAGCGCCATGACGTGGTGCTTCTGGCAGCAGAGGACTGGCAGGCCATTCAGGAAACGCTCTGCCTGCTCTCGGTGCCCGGCATGCGCGAGTCCATCAAAGAAGGCATGGCCGGACCCGTGGACAGCTGCGCCAGGTTGCTTGATTGGTGAGTTGGGCTGGTGGCCGTTACAGCGGCTCGGCCTTGCGCCGCTTTGTTTCTCTAAGAACAGGCGCGATCAAGTCGAAACGCGCTTGGTCAGACAGCAACAGCTGCTTCAAGGAAGGGGCCTCTTCAGGCAGTTGCGCCACATCCACCCATTCCGCCTTGGTCAACAGGGCCAGGTGTTCAGGCGAAATCCGCACCGCCGCATTGACGGCCCCCGCCGCCGGCAGCACCACCTCAAACCGCCGCAACGACACATCCGCGAACACCCGCAGCGTATGCGGCAAGCCAAACGGACACACCCCACCCACCGGATGGCTGGTCCAATGCACCACCTCTTCGGCATTCAGCATCTTGCCCTTGCTGCCAAAGTGTTCCTTGAAGCGCCGGTTGTCCAGGCGGCAATCACCGCCCATCACCAGCAGGATCACCTCGTCCTTCAGCCACAGCGACAGCGTCTTGGCGATCTGCGCGGGCGCCACGCCATGCACCCGGGCTGCGTCAAGCACGGTGGCGGTGGGCTCTGGCGTCTGCAGGATGGTGATGTCGGGCGCGTGTTGATCGAGGAAGGCTTGGACGGATTGCAGGCTCATACGGGCATTGTGGCGCTGTCTGGCAATGTCGAGAGTGGAAGCCCAACTGGTGCGCTCAAGGAGCACTTGGCGCCACTGCTCACGGCGGGAGAAACAACCAAGCGAACCATTACAACGAATTGAACCAGTTCCTGAATTCTTCAACAGGAACCGCTTTGGTACGCCCGTCCGTGATGTCCTCATTGCGCCGCCTGGCTTCGGACACCCATGATTCAGTCACGGCTTGATCGGTGGCACCATCGCTCTGCAAGCTGTGAAGCAAGGAGAGCGCCACAAGCGAACGCTCCTCTGGCGCAAGGGCCAGAGCTTCCAAAAGCAGGTGGTCTACACGGGCATCCATCTGGTCAGTCTAGCAAGAGCTCTTTGGCCTCCGCCGTTGGCGCAGGCATCGCCGACGCAGGCAACCCAAACACATGGTCAAACCCCAGATTGAACAAAAAGGTGTAGACCATGAAGAACACCATCAGCCCCAGGTCGTACACAAACGCATCCCACAGGCTCAGCCCCAGCAGCACGGCGAACACCGGCACCAGCAGCACCACCAGCCCCAGCTCAAAGCCCAAGGCGTGCGCCACGCGGCGCATGAACCCACGGCCCTTTTTGGCCTGCCGAGCCTCCCAATACTCGAACCCCGAGGTGTAAGCCAAGTTCCACAGCAGGGCAATGGCAGACGAGACCACCGCCGCCACACCGGCGTACACGAACGAATCGCGCGTGGAGATGAGCGCCAGCAGCGTGCTGCTCATGCAGATGGCGATGAGCTCGAAAAGGGTGACGTAAACCAGCTTGCGCTTGAGTCCTTGCATGTCAAAGTGCCTGTGACCGGATCGGTGCCGACGGTGGTGAGGCCTCGAATGTATATCTATGTTTCTGAAGATAAAAGAAGTTGGAGGCCGAGCTGGACCTGGTCTTGTTTGACCGCACGGGCCGCGAGCCCACGGCCACTGAGGCGGCCAAGGCGCTGGAGCCCGCCGCGCGGCAACTGGCCCACCAACTGCGCATGCTGCAGGGCCACGCCTTGTCATTGCACCGGGGGCTGGAGCGGCGCCTGAGCATGGCCATCGCGCCCGAGTTGCTGACCGCTGCTTGGCAGGCCCCGCTGGCGGTGCTGGCGCAAGAGTTCCCCGCGCTGGAGGTCGAGATCCTGACCGCGCCGCCTTTGCTGGCCACACTGGGGCCCGCCAACAAGCGCCTGCGCCCGGCCGATCTGCTTGATCTGCGCCAGGTGGTGGTGGTGGGCCGCGACGAGGAGCAGGTGGACCCGCGCCTGCTGCTGTCCCGCCAGGTCTGGCGCACTGACAACCCGCAGACGGCGCTGAGCCTGGTGCAGTCGGGCCTGGGCTGGGCCTACCTGCCGCGCTCGCTCACCACGCCGCACATGGGGCCGAGCACGCTGGTGGACATCGTCTTTGCCAACATGTCGAACGAGGTGCGGCTGTGGGCCGATGTGGTGTGGATCAAGGAGCGCCCATTGGGGCTGGGGGCGCAGCGCTACATTGAGTTGATGCGCCAGGCCCATCCACGGCCTTGAGGGTCTGCGCCACCCGGCGCGGACATTGCATGCCTGGCCTAGGTTTCTTCGTCCGTGCCACGCACCGGTGCGAAATCCATTCGGGAGAATGACATGACAGCCGAGTTGACCGGGTTGATCTTCGAAAGTTTTGACTTCATGGTGCCCGCGCCCGACTTTGCACTCTGACGCGGGCTAAGAGGCGGTGATGGCCGACATCCAGGGCTGGATTGATCAGCGTTTGCCGGCGAAGCCTTAAGGGCCGGTGGGCGGTGAGGGCCGCGTGCACAACCACAGGCTCACGACCAAAAAAGTGCCATACACGCCCCAACGCAGCCAATCTGGGATGGGCAGAAACCACAGCATGATGGCGCTGCACGACATCATGAAACAGGCCAGCCATTTGGCCTTGCGTGGCACGGCGCCATGTTCACGCCAATGACGGATGGGGTGGCCGAAGGTGGGGTGGTTCAGCAAGTGCGCTTCAAGCGCTGGCCAGCCTTTGCCGGCTGCCCAGGCCGCCGCGAGCACGAAAGGCACCGTGGGCATCACCGGCAGCAGCGCGCCAATCAAGCCCAGCGCCAGGAACAGCACCGCCAACGCGCGCCATAACCACCGGCGAGTATCAGTGAGCAAAGAGGTCTCCAAAATCGAGGTGCATGGGCCAAAGTCTACCTCTGTGGCGTCTTAGACTAAGCCCATGTCCCTGTCCCACGCCTTGATGACCTCCCTGATCGAAAAATCCTCGTCCGGTTACGACCTGGCCCGGCGCTTCGACAAGTCGATCGGATTTTTCTGGCACGCCACCCACCAGCAGATCTACCGTGAGCTGGCCCGCATGGAAAAGGCCGGCTGGATCGCCTCAGAAGCGGCGCCCGATGGGGGCAAGACCCGCAAGCGCATCTACCGTGTGCTGAGCGATGGCCAGCAAGAGTTGCAGCGTTGGGCGCGTGAGCCCGCCCCGCCGATGGACATGCGCGACGAGTTGATGGTGCGCCTGCGCGCCGATGCCGTGGTGGGGCCCTTGGGGTTGGATACCGAGCTGGAGCGCCGGCTGGCCTTGCACCAGGCCAAGCTGCAGGCCTATCGGGCCATCGAGCAGCGAGACTTTGGGGCGGACAAGCAGCCCCTGTCCCGCGAGGCGCAGATCCAGCACATGATCCTGAAGACCGGGATCATGTACGAGGAAAGCTGGATCAGCTGGTCGCGCGAGGCGATCGCGGTGTTACGCCAAAGCGGGCCGGCTGGTGACCGCGCCACGCGCCATGCGCAGGCCGACCAAGCTGGCTGAGGCAATGCCCAGCACCAGCACGAACGACGCACCGTAGAAGATGCCACTGGGGTGCCCGTGGTCCAGCATGGCGCCGAAGATGGGCGCGGCCACGGCAAAGCCCAAATCCAGCCCTGAATAAACCGTGCCATAGACACGGCCCGTGGCCCCAGGGGGCGATGCGCGCTTGATGAGCATGTCGCGTGAGGGGCCGGCCAGGCCGGTGCCAAAACCGGCCAAGGCCGCTGCGCCCGCTGCGAGGTAGGGCGGTAGCCAGCCGGTGGCGGTTAAAAGCAGCAGCAGGGCGGCCAAGGTCATGGCGGCGGCGATGGTGCGCTCCAGCCGCGCCACCTTGGCGACCAGGAAGCCGCCCAGCACCATGCCCACCGCGCCGCACAGCATGTAGCCGGTGACCACAAAGGCGGTGATCGACACCGGCAGGCCGTACATGCGGCCCAGCGCCGGGCTGGCGAAGCTTTGGATGGCACTGAGCGCGGCCGTGGTCCAGAAGAAGAACGAGAAGCACAGCCAGACCGAAGGCAGCTTCAAAAAGGCCATGGGGTGTTCGCTGGCGGCATGCTGCGTTGAGGTAGCCTTGTGTTCATGGCCCCAGCTGCCTTGGTGGTCGTCGATGGCATCGCGGTTGAGCAGCAACAGCGCCAGCACGCCCAGGCCGATCAAGGCCGTGGCCAGGTAGGCGGTGCGCCAATCGCCCGCCCAGGTGCTGATGCCGATCAAAAACACAGGCGCCAAGGCCCAGCCCAGGTTGCCGGAAATGCCGTGGATGGAGAAGGCATGGCCCAAGCGAGGCGCTGACACGCGCTTGTTGAGGATGGTGAAGTCGGCAGGATGAAAGGGTGCGTTGCCCAGGCCGGCCAGGGCCGAGGCCAGCATCAAGCCGTGGTAACTGTGTGCCGAGGCTGCGGCCAGCGAGGCCGCCACGAAGCAAGCCAAGGCCGCCAACAGCACGGGGCGCGCCCCCACGCGGTCCACCAGAAAACCGGCCAGCGCTTGGCCCACGCCGGAGATGACAAAAAACAAGGTGACCAGCAAGCCCAGCTCGGAGTAGGTCAGGCCGAAGTCGCGGATGAACAGTGGGAACAAGGGCGGCAACAGCATGTGGTGGAAATGCGAGGTGCCATGGGCCAGGCCGATGAGGCCGATGGTCCGGAAATCCTGGGTGGGGCTGGGGGTGATCGCGCTGCTCATGCGCCGATTTTACGGGCGGGGGATAACTGGTGCCCGCGCGGGGCCGCGTACACTTCGCGCCAGTGACTTGATGGGCGACCTGATGCTTTATTCCGTGCGGATGCTTTTGATGTTTGTGCACTTTTTGGTGTCGGGCGTTCTGGGCATGCTGATCGGCGTTTGTAGGCCATTCAACCCTGACAACAGCCGCTTGTGCGCGCGCATCTACTCGGTGCCGGCCTTGCGCATCCTGGGCCTGAGGTTGGACATGGATGCCCAGGGTTTGATGCAGCACCAACGCTCGTGCGTGATCGTGGCCAACCACCAGTCCAACTACGACCTGTTCGTGTTGGGCAGCCTGGTGCCAGAGCGCACCGTGACCATCGGCAAAAAAAGCCTGAAATGGGTGCCGCTGTTTGGCCAGCTCTACTGGCTGGCGGGCAATGTGATGATTGACCGAAGCAATGCGGATCAGGCCAAGCGCGCCATGATCACCACGACCGACACATTGCAGCACAAGGACACCTCGATCTGGGTATTTGCCGAGGGCACGCGCAACCTTGGCAAGGGCTTGCTGCCTTTCAAGAAGGGCGCCTTCCAGATGGCCATCAACGCAGGCGTGCCGATCATCCCCTTGTGCGCCAGCAACTACAAAAACCACATGCACCTGAACCGCTGGCACAGCGGCACGGTGAAGGTGCGCTCGCTGCCACCCATCCCAACCGCCGGGCTGAGCCTGGACGACATGCCCGCACTGATCGAGCGGTGTCGCACCCAAATGCAAGAATG
>NZ_JACMNS010000031.1 GCF_014378415.1 Aquabacterium sp. | reverse complement strand
TTTGGCCGTGGGGGCCATTGCCGGCGCCATCTTCGTGTTCATGTTCACGCTGACGCAAAACAAATGGAAGATCGACGATGTGCTGGGCGTGTGGCCGCTGCACGGACTGTGCGGCGTGTGGGGCGGCATCGCAGCGGGCATCTTCGGGCAGAAGGCCCTGGGCGGCATGGGCGGCGTTAACCTGGGTGCGCAAGTGCTGGGCACGGCACTGGTGGTGGGCTTTGCCCTGGTGTCCAGCGTGATTGTTTATGGGGTGCTGAACAAAGTACTGGGCTTGCGGCTGTCGCAGGAAGAGGAATTTGACGGTGCGGACTTGTCGATTCACCGCATCAAGGCCAGTCCGGAGCAAGAGGTCTCGTGGTGACGTGATTCATGAAAAAAGGTAAAAGTGACTGGAGCCTCGGGATAACGTGCTTCAGCCAAAGTCGGGGCATGAAGAAAAATGCACAGCAATCCCCATCAGAAAGACAAGATGACGTACCGCCTTCCCTCCCTCCGCCTTTTGTCATGTGCCTTCGCCACGGCGTTTTGCTGCGCCTCACCAGCCCATGCCATCTTCAACGGGGCCAACACCACCAGCTTCAGCGCGGTGGGTGAGTTGGGCAGCGCCTCTGGGGTGCTCATTGCCGACAACTGGGTGCTGACCGCCGCCCACGTGGGCAATGCGCTGAAGTTGGGGGCTAGCAGTTTTGACTCGCTGGGCGGGATTTCGCTGATCGATGCGGTCTACACCTTCTCTAGCGCGGCGTTTCCCAACAACGACATCGCCTTGGTGCATTTGTCCACCGCGCTGGACACGGCCGTGCCCATCCTCAATGACCAGGTGATCAAGAACAACCAGGCCGCCGCGCTGGGCACGCTGACGATGGCCACGGCCAAGAACCAGCAGCCCAACGGCTTCGCGACCACGCTGGCCTCGGGCACGCTCATCACCAACACGGAGAACAACGTTACCTCTACCGTGAACTGGATCATCACCAATGGCCAGGCCTATTTGCAAGGTGGGGACAGCGGCAGCGCCCTCTTCAAAGGCGCGGTGAGCGACAGTGCCGGGTCCTTGCTCCTGGGCATCGCCTCGGCGGCACTGGTCAACAACACCACGGGGGCCTCGGAAGGGTCGGCTTTCGTGCAGGTGGCCAACTACAAGAGCTGGATCAATGCCACCATGGCCAGCTCGGGCCAACAGGCCGTTTGGGCCTCAAGCGTGCCCGAACCGTCTACCCTGGCGCTGTACGCGCTGGCTGGATTGGCCATTTTGGCCTTCAGGACTGGACATTTTGGACGAAATGGCTAAAATAGCCAAATCGATCGCAAAAGGCGTCCAACATGACCGCACTGACCTTGCGCAACCACCGTGGCGAACAGGTGGAAGTCCCCGAGTTTTCAGCCACCGAGGCTAAAAACAGCTTTGGGCTGGTGCTCGACACAGCTTCCAGCCAAGGCATGGTGGCGATCACCAAACGTGACCGCCCCACCGCCATCGTGCTGTCCATGGACGCCTACCAGGCCTTGCTGGATGGTCAACACCAGCCGCTGGACAGCCTGACGCAAGAATTCGATCACCTTTTGCAGCGCATGCAGGCCTCGGCCTCCCGCGATGCCTTGATGGACGCCTTTGACGCGCCCCCCGATGAACTGGGCCAGGCTGCGGTGGCCTACGCCACATCGACACGCCCTTGATGCGCCATTGTTGACGCACCCCCAGCACTCGGAACATACCGTGCTGCTGCCTTACAAAAAATTCAGAGAGATCCTGCCGTGGCATCAACTGCCCACGTCCCCCGCATATTTGTCTTGGCGGGCACCAACGGTGCCGGCAAGAGCAGCATTGGTGGCGCCAACATCAGGCGCCGTGGGGGCCACTATTTCAACCCGGACGAAGCCGCAGCGGCCATTCGCCGTGCACAGCCGCACCTGAGCGCCACGCAAGCCAACAGCGCTGCGTGGCACGGGGGCAAGCGCCTGCTGCAGCAAGCCATTGCGCAAAAGCTCGATTACAACTTCGAGACCACCCTGGGCGGGCGCAGCTTCACGCGCTTGCTGGAAGACGCCGCCATGCAGGGTTTTGAGGTTCGCCTGTGGTACGTGGGCCTGCTCAGCGCCGACCACCACATTGCCCGCGTCAAAGCGCGCGTGGCCAAGGGCGGACACGACATCCCCGAGGTGGACATCCGCCGGCGCTTTGACCAGAGCCGCCTGCAGTTGATCCAGTTGTTGCCGCACCTGACTGAGCTTCGTGTGTACGACAACACGGTGGAGGCCGATCCTCAGGCCGGCCTGGCGCCGCAGCCTCGGCTGTTGCTGCATTGGCAAGGCGCTCAGCGTGGTCTGGGCGAACCTGGGCGCGTGGCCGCCCCTTTGCAGGCCACCGCCCTGGCCAGCACGCCCGATTGGGCCAAGCCCATCGTGGCCGCTGCCTTCAAGGAAGCCGCCAATCCCTCGATCAGCGTGCCGGCCGTGTCGCCAAAAGGCGTTCGGCCAGCGCGAAATCGCCCGGCCAAGTGAGCTTGAAGTTCTCGAACGCGCCCAGCACCAAGCGTGGCGAGTGGCCCAAGGCCTCGATGGCGCTGGCTTCATCGGTGATGGCTGCTGCGGCCTCAGGGTCGCTCAAGGCGGCGATCAGGGCGGGACGCAACAACCCCAGGCGGAACATCTGCGGCGTTTGGGCCGACCACTTGGCGACGCGGTCCACCGTGCCTTGAATGCGTGGCTCGCCGTTTGAACCAGGCTGGGATGCTTTCAGCGTGTCGGCGACCGGCAGGGCCAGCAGGCCACCCACCTCATCGTCCTGACACTCGTCGATCAAGCGGTTGACCCATTCGGGCTGGATCAGGCAACGGGCCGCGTCGTGGACGAGCACCCAGTCATGAGGCTGGGCGCCACGGGCCAGCAATTCTTCAAGGCCGTTGGCGACGCTTTCAGCCCGTGACGCACCGCCCACGCGGGCCACCCAGGCCCGTCCGCCTTCAAACCCGGGCACATGCTGTTCGAACACGGCATCGGTGGGAGACAACACCACCAAGGTGGCGTCCAGGCGCGGCACCAAGGCCAAAGCCGCCAGAGTGCGCGCCACCACGGACTGGCCTGCCACGGGGTGGTACTGCTTGGGGCCAACCACTCCGGCCCGCTCCCCCACGCCCGCGCAGGGCACCAGCGCAAAACAGCGGGGCTGAAAGTCGTGGGACGAAAAGGTCAAAGGCGTGGGACTGGGCATGCTTGGATTGTCGCCCACCTACAATCAAGCTTCCTTCAGATCAACGCCCGGCCGCAGCCCGCCGCCGGGCGCTTTGTCATTCTCGCGCCGCCCATGTTGCCCTCGCTCAAGCTCCCCTCCATCGCCATTGGCAAACGCTACACCGTGCCGCGCCCGCTGGGCTCAGCCGATGCACTGTTGATCGCCCAGTTTGCCCAGGCCCGCAAAGCGGAAGGCCACGTGACCGCGCTGATCGCTGCTGACCCGGCCGACACGCAACGCCTGATGGACGAGATGGCGTTCTTTGCGCCCGACTTGCGCTGCGCGATCTTTCCCGACTGGGAAACCCTGCCCTACGACACGTTCTCGCCGCACCAGGATTTGATCTCGGAGCGGCTGGCCACACTTTGGCGCGTGCAGCAAGGTGTCGCCGCCGACACGGGCGTGGATGTGGTGTTGCTGCCCGCCACCACCGCGCTGACGCGCCTGGCGCCGCCCTCCTTCCTGGCGGCCTACACCTTCCATTTCAAGCAAAAGCAAAAGCTCAACGAAGCGGCTTTGAAGTCGCAGTTGACGCTGGCGGGTTACACGCATGTCAGCCAGGTCGTCTCGCCCGGTGAATACGCGGTGCGCGGCGGCCTGATCGACCTCTTCCCCATGGGCTCGCTGGTGCCGTACCGGGTTGATCTGTTCGGCGACGAGATCGACTCGATCCGCACCTTCGACCCCGACAGCCAGCGCAGCCTCTACCCCGTGCCCGAAGTGCGCCTGTTGCCGGGCCGCGAGTTCCCGATGGACGAGGATGCCCGCGCAGCCTTCCGCAAGCGCTGGCGCGAAAAGATCGAAGGCGATCCCACCCGGGCACGTCTGTACAAGGACATCGGCAATGGCATGGTGCCCGGCGGCATCGAGTTCTACCTGCCGCTGTTCTTCGACCAGACCGCCAGCATCTTTGAGCACCTGGGCGAAAACGCCGTGCTGGTTCTGCATGGCGAGCTGGACGACACCTTGCGCAAGTTCTGGGTCGAAACGCGCGAGCGCCATCGCTTCCTGCAGCACGATCCAGAGCGCCCCTTGCTGCCGCCCGAAGAGCTGTACCTCAAGACCGAGGATTTCTTTGCGCTGGCAGGCGCCCACGCGCAGTTGTACATCCGCGGCAACGAGGCCGTTGACTGGGCCCGCCCCTTGCCCGATCTGTCGACCGAACGCAATGCGCAAGAGCCTTTGCGCAAGCTGCAGGCGCACCTGAAAAACGCCACGCAGCGTGTGCTGATCATCGCCGAAAGCAATGGCCGCCGCGAGAGCCTGCTGGAGCTGCTGCGCGACCACCAGATCGACCTGCCCAGCGTTGATTCACTGAAGGCCTTCGAGGCCAGTGACCACCGCATGGCGATGGCGGTAGCGCCCTTCGCGGGCGGCTTCATCTGGCAAGACCTGAGTGGCGATGGGGCGCAGCAAAACGCCGGCCTGCAGTTCATCACCGAGACCGAATTGTTCGATGCGGCGCCCACCACGCGCCGCCGCCGCAAGCAGGAGCAGACCACCGACGTTGACTCGCTCATCAAGGATTTGTCCGAGCTGAACGTGGGTGACCCGGTGGTGCACGCCAACCATGGCATCGGGCGTTATCAAGGCCTGATCAACCTCGACCTGGGCACCGGCCCGTCCGAGTTCCTGCACCTGACCTATGCGGACGCGGCCACGTTGTACGTCCCGGTGTCGCAACTGCAGTTGATCAGCCGCTACACCGGCGTCAGCGCCGACGAAGCGCCGCTGCACCGCCTGGGTTCGGGCCAATGGGAGAAAGCCAAGCGCAAGGCCGCCGAACAGGTGCGCGACACCGCCGCCGAGTTGCTCAATCTGTACGCCAGGCGCGCCGCCCGCGAGGGCTTTGCCTTCCGTTTCAGCGCGCAAGACTATGAGGCCTTTGCCGCCAGCTTCGGCTTCGAGGAAACCGCCGACCAGCGCGCTGCCATCCACGCCGTCATCCAGGACATGATCAGCCCCCGCCCCATGGACCGACTGGTCTGCGGCGATGTGGGTTTTGGCAAGACCGAAGTGGCCCTGCGCGCGGCCTTCGTGGCGGTGACGGGCGGCAAGCAGGTCGCGATTTTGGCGCCGACCACGCTGTTAGCCGAACAGCATTACCACAACATCTCCGACCGCTTTTCGCAGTGGCCCGTGCGCGTGGCCGAGATGTCGCGCTTCCGCTCCGCCAAGGAAATCAAGGCGGCGATGCAAGGCCTGGAAGATGGCACCATCGACATCGTCATTGGCACGCACAAGCTGCTGAGCGAGTCGGTCAAATACAAACGCCTGGGCCTGTTGGTGATCGACGAAGAACACCGGTTTGGTGTGCGCCACAAGGAGGCCATCAAAGCCATCCGCGCCGACATCGACGTGCTCACGCTCACGGCCACGCCCATTCCGCGCACCTTGGGCATGGCCATGGAAGGCCTGCGCGATTTGAGCGTGATCGCCACCGCACCGCAACGCCGCCTGGCGATCAAAACGTTTGTGCGATCAGAGTCGAGCGGCGTGATCCGCGAGGCCGTGCTGCGCGAACTCAAGCGCGGCGGCCAGGTCTACTTCCTGCACAACGAAGTCGACACCATCGAGAACCGCCGAGACAAGCTGAGCGAGTTGATCCCCGAAGCCCGCATCGCCATCGCCCACGGCCAGATGCCCGAACGCCAACTGGAACACGTGATGCGCGACTTCGTGGCCCAGCGCTACAACGTGCTGCTGTGCTCGACCATCATCGAGACCGGCATCGACGTGCCCACGGCCAACACCATCATCATGAGCCGCGCCGACAAGTTCGGCCTGGCGCAGTTGCACCAGTTGCGCGGCCGCGTGGGCCGCTCTCACCACCAGGCTTATGCGTACCTGCTGGTGCCCGATGTCGAGGGGCTGACCAAGCAGGCCTCGCAGCGGCTGGAGGCCATTCAAAGCATGGAAGAGCTGGGCAGTGGCTTCTACCTGGCCATGCACGACCTGGAGATCCGCGGCGCCGGCGAGGTGCTGGGTGATAACCAGAGCGGCAACATGATGGAAGTGGGCTTCCAGCTTTACAACGAGATGCTGGGCGAGGCCGTGCGCTCACTGAAGGCGGGCAAAGAGCCCGATCTGCTGTCGCCACTGGGCCTGTTTGGCGGCGGCACCGACATCAACCTGCATGCGCCTGCCCTGCTGCCCGACAGCTATTGCGGCGACGTGCATGTGCGCCTGAGCCTGTACAAGCGCGTGGCCACGGCCGATTCGATCGACAAGATCGAAGCCATGATGGAAGAGATCATCGATCGCTTCGGCAAGCTGCCCGCGCAGGCGCAAACGCTGTTCGACACCCACCGCTTGCGCGTGCAGGCCAAGCCCTATGGCGTGCAGAAGGTCGATGCCACGCCAGGGCTGATCAACATCACCTTCCGGGCCAATGCGCCTGTGGAGCCCATGCGCATCATCGAGTTGGTGCAGAAGAACCGGCACATCAAGCTGGCGGGCAACGACAAGTTGCGTGTCGAAAAATCGCTGAGTGACCCCAAAGACCGGGCGCAATACGTGCGCGATTTGTTGAAATCGCTGGGGCAGCCCATCAAATAAGCACGCACACCCCTAATTTGAATAGCTGTTCGACACCAGCAACACGCTCATCGCCAGCGGCACCTTCTTGGGCACGCTCGGCGGCTTTGCGCACTCGACCTTCGCTGCGGCCATCAGCCCCGGCACGTACAGGCTCGTGGCCACAGGCACGGGCGGGCGTGACTCGTCGCTCAATGTGACATTGAGCTTTGTGAGCGCGGTGCCAGAACCCCAGGCCTGCGTGCGGATGCTGACGGGGCTGGGCGTGGCGGGCCTGGTGGCACGACGTCGTCACTGAAGGATGGGCGTGCGGCGGACAAAGGCGATAATCCCGCCAGCCGCACCCCAACCCGTCAAATCAATGAGCCTCGTCCTCCAGCGCTTCACGCCCCCCTTGAAGCTCAGCGCCTTCAAGGCCATCGCCTTCGACATGGACTCCACGCTGATCAGCATCGAGTGCATCGACGAGATCGCCGACGCCGTGGGCAAGAAGTTTGAGGTAGCCGCCATCACTGAGGCCGCCATGCGCGGCGAAATCACCGACTTCAAGGACAGCCTGACGCGCCGTGTGGCCTTGCTGAAAGGCGTGCCTGCCGAAGCCCTGCAAGAGGTTTATGACCAGCGCTTGAAAATCAACCCCGGTGCGTCCGAGTTGATCAACGCCGCCAAGGCCGCAGGCCTGCAAACGTTGCTGGTGTCGGGTGGCTTCACCTTCTTCGCCGACCGAGTCAAGGCGCGCCTGGGCATGCACGAGGCCTACGCCAACTTGCTGGAGATTGAAGGCGGCTTGCTCACCGGCCGCGTTCTGGGCGACATCGTCGATGGCGAAGCCAAGAAGCAGCACCTGCTGGCCCTGTGTGCCCGTCTGCGATGTGACCCCAAGCTGTCCATCGCCGTGGGCGACGGTGCCAACGACTTGCCGATGATGAGCGTGTCAGGCCTGAGCGTGGCTTACCATGCCAAGCCCAAGGTCCGCGAGCAAGCCATGATCGCCATCAATGATGGTGGGCTGGACCGCGTGCTGGAAGTGCTGATCTAGGCACCGACACCCAGGGGTGCCATCACCCCTGACTGGAGGCAAACGGCGTGGCCTCTGGGGGCTGTGCCGCAGGCAGGCCGCCATTGTTCTCCGAGTGCAGCTTGACCAGCATGGCATCGGCTTTCTGCATGGCCAGCGACAGCACCGAGACGAAGGTGTCGATGTCGGCGGGCGAGTGGTCGGCCATGACCTGCAGCCTCAGCCGCGCCGCATCACGCGGCACCGCCGGGTATTCCACGGCATTGGCAATCGCGCCGCCTGCCAGCAAAAACCTGGACACCATGCGGCATTGCGAAGTGCCGCCCATCAGCACCGGCACCACGGCGCTGGGCACCCCCATCACCGTGCAGCCCAAGGTGGCCAGCTTGGCCCGCAAGGCCATCGTGTTGGCATGCAGTCGGCGGCGACGCTCGGCACCTTCTTCAGAACGAACAATCTCCAGCGCTTTGAGCACCACCAGCGCCTGCACCGGCGACATGGCGTTCGAGAAGGTGTGCGGCCCGCAACCAAAGCGGATCGCCAGCTTCAAACCGGGCTCATTGCTAGCCACGAAACCCCCATTGGACGCGAAGGTTTTGGAGAAGGTCCCGAGGACCACATCGATCTTGCCCAACATGCCCTGCTCCTGGATGGCGCCCAGACCTTCGGGCCCCATGCTGCCCAGGTCGTGCGCCACGTCCACCAACAAGGTGGCTTGATATCGGTGCGCCAGTTCCTGGTGCGCCTTCAGGTCAGGCACGTCCGAGTCCATGGAGAACAGCGATTCGGTGACCACGAGGATGCCGGCAGAGGGGTGGCTCTCGCGCACGGCCATCAGTTGCCGCTCCAGGGCGTCAACCGACAGGTGGTCAAAAGTATGAACATGGCGGGTGGCCGCACGGGCTCCATCTTGAAGGCAGGCGTGGGCCAGGCGATCAATCACCACATGATCGCGGTCGCGCACCAAGGCACGGATGGCGCCATAGCCCGCCGCCCAACCGGTGGGAAACAGCGAGCAGTCTTTCAAGTGCAGCCAGTCGGCCAACTCGCATTCAAGCCGCACCGAGGCTTCGCTGTTGCCCATCAAGGCGGCACTGCCCCCCACGTGCACACCCAACTGCTCTATGGCCTGCACGGCGGCCTGGCGGATCAAGGGATGGCTGGACAAGGACAGGTAATCCTGGCTGCCAAAGTTAACACCTTCGGCCAATGGCCGACCGCGCCGGTCTTTGGCCTGCGCCCACGGCAACACCGCGCCCACGATTTGCTTGGAGAAGGTGTCCAGGCCGTATTCGTCAAGGATGTCCCAGCCCATGGGCAGGATGCTCAAGCGACCCAGCAGAGACTCTGGCGCTGCGGTGGTTTGACGGTTCGCCACCGTTTTGTCCATGAGGCTGATGTAGTCAGCCAAGGTGCCCTGCAGTGCCAGATTCAGTTTGTCCATCCCCCTAATCTATTAGCATTTTCGGAAATTTATCGCGATGCGGTATACCCCAGATGAGGGGTGGCAAAAACGAATAACGGTCCGCATTCAGCTCATCCAGCCTTGGCCTGGGGCATCACGACGATGCCATCCTCATCGGCATACAGCCAGTCACCCGGGCGCACCCACACGCCTTGAATCTGCACCGGCACATCGGCCTGGCCTTCTTTGCGCTTCTCGGTGGGCCAGGGCATCAAGGCCAGTGCCCGGATGCCCACGTCGCACTCGGCGAGCTCCGCCGAATCACGCACGCAACCATCCACGATCACGCCAGCCCAACCGTTGTTGGCCGCGGCTTTGCCCAGGTTGCCCCCCACCAGCGCGCGTCGCAGCGATGCGCCACCATCCACCACCAGCACTCGGCCCAGGCCGGGTGAGTCCACCGCTGCTTTGACCAGGGTGTTGTCCTCGAAGCACTTGACCGTGCTGACCGGGCCGCTGAACTTGAGGCGTTTGCCATAGTCCTTGAACACCGGCGGCAAGACGCGGAAGGCGCCATCGGTGTCGTTCTTGTGGTCATCGCAAAGGTCGCAGGTTGCAAAATTCGTGGTCATGGCTTCTCCTTGGGTCAACAGCTCAGGTCAATGAAGCCCGATTGTCAACGACCAAACAAGCCCTTGATCACACTGCCCACGCCTTCGACCATGCCAGTGAAGCTGACGCCCAAGGACTCGGCCAAGCCAGCTGCAGCCCGCACGGCCAATTGCTCGTTGAGCGAAAAGTGTGGATCGTCCAGCCGCCCATCGAGAGAAAACTTCAGCTCGATGCGGCCCTTCTCACTCATCGCGGCAATGACGGCTCGGCGAGGCACGCCCGCAAAGGTGCTGAACAGACCGCCACCGCTGCTCAACTCGAGCCCCGTCAAGGTGATGACGCCCGGTGCGCGCAAATGGTTGTTCACCACCGTCGCATCAAAGCGCAAGTCCAAGGTGCCGGCGCTCACGCCCCCTTCGTTCAGCTTGACCAGGTAAGGCTGCAAGGCGATCAGATCAACCCCGACCAGTTGGCCTTTGAGCTGCGCATCGTGCGTGGCCGGCGTGAACTCGCCCACCACCTTGATGCGGCCATCGCGCTGCGGACCTTTGACCACGCCTTGCAGATCGATGTGCATGGCCTGGTCCAAAGCCGGGACCGACACGTGATCCAGCACAATGTCCAGTTGGTCGATGTGGACGAGGTGCGCCGGTTTGCGAACGCTGGCGTCATAAAACGCCAACTGCGCGCCGACCATCAACACCTGCCCGATGTCGATGTGCGGTGCGGGCCCGTCCTTGCCAGGGTGGTCGGTGGGCGGCTGATCGCTGGGCGAGCCCGCATGCTCGAACAAGGCCGGCAACACCCGCAGCTTGCCATCGGCCGTGCGCAAGACGGACAGGTAGGCGCCCTTCACGGTCACGCTGCGCACGCGCCACGCATTGCCGAACAGGCTGAGCATGTCGGGCACCACGGTGACCTTGGCCGCGCGCATTTCATCCTCGGCCGGCCAGCCTTTGCCGCTGGCCCGAACACGCAGGTCTTGCAACTCCACGCTGGCCCAAGCCACCTTCAAGGCGCCAACGCTGGCACCAGGGCCCAACGCCTTTTCAATGTTGGCGTGCAAGCGGGGCACCGTCACCTGGAAGGCCACCAGGCCCAGCAATGCCACCGCGACTGGCACAGCGCCAGCCCACATCCAGAATCGATTCTTCATGCGTTCACGCGGCGCCCACTTGCAACACGATCTTGCCGATGTGATCGCTGCTTTCCATCAAGCGGTGCGCATCAGCAGCCTTGGCCAGGGGGAACACGGCATGGATGACCGGCGCACAGCGGCCTGCCTCCAGCACCGGCCAGACCTTGGCTTTGAGTTCGGCCGCAATGACCGCCTTCTCCTTCGTGGTCCGTGGGCGCATCGCCGACCCGGTGATGCTCAGGCGCTTGGCCATGATCTGCGCCAGGTTGAACTCCTTGACGGTGGTGCCGCCCAAAAAGGCCAGCAGCAGCAAGCGCCCGTCCATGGCCAAGGAGGCCAGGTTGCGGGCGAAATAAACCGCGCCCATGATGTCCAGGATCACATCCACGCCACGGCCTTGGGTATGCTCCAAGATGACTTTTTGGAAGTCTTGTTCCCTGTGGTTGATGACCAGTTCAGCGCCCAGCTTCAAACAGGCCTCGCGCTTCGACTCGCTGCCCACCGTCACAAAAGGGTGTGCGCCGAACTCGCGGGCGAGTTGCGTCGCGGTGGTGCCAATGCCACTGCCACCGCCATGCAGCAAAACGGTGTCACCCGACTTCAAATGCCCCATTTGAAACAGGTTGGCCCACACCGTGAAATAGGTCTCAGGCAAGGCCGCCGCCCTGATGGCGTCGTAGCCCTTGGGCCAGGGCAATGCCTGTGTGGCTGGCACCGTGACGTGCGTGGCATAGCCCCCGCCATTGGTCAAGGCGCACACCTTGTCGCCCACCTTGAACCCGGTGTCGGCGCTGCCAACGGCCACCACTTCGCCCGCCACCTCCAAGCCCAGGTGCTGGTTCGCGCCAGGCGGCACGGGATAGTGCCCACTGCGCTGCAAGACGTCAGGCCGATTGATGCCTGCTGCCTCAACGTGAATGAGCAACTCACCGCCGACGGGCTCCGGCACCAAAGCAGTGGCCAAGTGCAGCACTTGCGGCCCGCCGGGCCCGGAAAACGCGATGTGGTTCATCTGACTGGGGATGGGCATGTCAATCTACCTGCGAAGGTCTGGATGTTTTTTCAGTAAAAATTGCGCGGTCAACACCAACCATTCCACAGCCCGCTCCAGAAAAGACCGCGGGGATGGCTTGACGAACTGAGTTTGCACCGTTTTCATCGCTGAGCCTTTCGGGCAATTGGGTGAGGTGCCTTTCAATGGCAATGCACGTGCCAGGCTCCCACCCTTCAGCCATGCGTAGGACATGACCCACAAGACAAAGTGGTCCCAGCCTGCTGGTTTGGCATGGCGCGCCATCCACTATCTTGAAACTCACCAAGACAGCCAGGAGCGCGACATGAAGCCTCACAAAACGGCGACCTCCAGCACTGGCTTGCTGGCATATCTGACAGGCATTGGCCGAGCCATCTTTCATCATCAAGACCACGATGCTCAGCAAGCAAGCGACCAATACTGGGCTGTCATGCACATTGACACCAATGGTGTTCTGCAAAACACCACGGTGCGCGTGATCTCGGTTCATCCGGGCTTGCGCAGCGTCACCGTGCGTCGCGAAGCCGATGAGCAAGACATCATTCTGCGCATCAGCCGGATCGTTGAAGCCATCGACATCCGCAGTGGCCGCCGGGTTGACTTGGCGAAATGGCTGGACAGTCACCCACCCATGGGCCTGGGTGGAGGCACCCAGTCTTGATGTGTCAGTTCTATCCGACACTTCATTTGACTGTGGTCTGACAACGCACGGCAAGGGCAAGGCCTACATTGGTTTGTGTTGGACCTAACTTTGACAGCCCGCCGGACGATGGTCCCAAGCTGTGGAAAGGAAACCATGAATGCCTTGCGCCAAACCCCAACCGCGCCCCTCGCCCACTTGACGGCCGTTCACCTGCTCGGCCGAATCCTTGAACGCCTGGACCACTGTCCAAATGGCCCAAGTCAACCGGCCCGCTACCAAGCGGCCATGCAACGCCTGAGCAAAGCCCTGGACCGGGTTGAGCAAACCTTCGTGGTGCGGCTGGTGCTGGAGGCGAATCCCGCACCAGCGCTAGGGCAGGAACACCCTGCGCCCCGTTGACTTAGCAGCTCGATCCCCGGTGCGTCACACCGTGCCGTCCAGGATCAGCCGAGCCACCCCTTGCGGATCAACCCACATGGGCACATGCCCCCACTTGGCGGGCCGAACCCAGGTGGCACTTGGCGGCAATTGATCGCGGTGCTGGGCAATGGCGGTCAACAACCAATCTCGCGTGCCAAACGCCACCGTTAATGGGCAGGCGATGGACTCCCCTCCGTCGAAAGCCCCGGCGTTGTCAATCGTGGCATCAAAGCCCGGCGCAAAGGCGAACTCGGTCGCCGCGCGAAACGCATCAGCGGGCGTCATCCGGCGGCTGCCAAAAGAGATGGGCAACGACAGCAACAGCTCGCGCAACAGCGCCGATTTCATGGCCAGCTTCACCCCACCCGGCGACCAACGAGTGGACGCGCGCATGAACCCAAAGAAATGCTGGATCAGCGATGAAGGGTGGCCTTTCCACAGGCCTGCCGGCGAGATGGCCACCACCGATCGCGCCCTGCCCTGCTTGGCCACTTCCAGCGCCATACAACCGCCCATCGAGTTGCCGGCCACATCAAATGGATCGTGGATGCCTTTGGCCTCCTGCGAGTCGAGCAAGGCTTTCACCAGGTTCGGCACGGTGGGCAGAACGCCATCAGGCAGTGGCGGGGTCTTGCCAAAGCCAGCGGTGTTGAATGCCAGCACGCGCCTTTCGCGGGCCAGCAAATTCATCACCGGCGCCCAGGCAAAGCTGGACATGCCAATGCCATGCAACAAGACCAGCGGGCGTCCTTCACCTCGTTCTTCACAGTGCCACATGGGGCGATCCTTTGCGTTCAAGTGACACGGAAAAAGCTCAGTTCAACGCGGCCAGGGTAACGGGCGCCGGTGCCAACGAACACCGACTCCATCATCCACCTCAGGCGGGGAGAGGCCGTCTCGAAACGTAGCGTGGTGCGGAAATAGACCAGGGCCGGATCGACCTGACGACCCTGGTTGATCTGCTCGATCACCTCGGGCGCGGCCACGCGCATGCCGATGTTCTCAATGAAAATCTGCTCGCCTTTCAGCCTCTGCAGAATGTAGCGTGCTTGGATGAACGATTGCGTGGCCGATGTCAACAACTGAAAATCGGCGCCACCCGGCAGCACATGGCCATGCAGCACGGGGCCATTCATCGAACCCGACGTGATGGGGATGATGCGGCGCCTGCCCAAGGGCGTTTCACCAATGTCCATCGGCGCGGCAACTTGGAACACGCAATCGACAATGCGTTCAAGGGTTGGGGCGGCAAGGCTCATCGCGCACCGGCGGCAGCGGGTGCTGCCTTCAAGTTCGGCTGGTCAAAACCGGCGACACGCTTGTAGCCTTGCGCAATGCCTTGCGGTGCGCGTTCATGCGCCATCTGCATGACCTGCTCGGGCCCATTGAGCCGGTGGCGCAGCACGATGGCGGCGGTCTTGGGCAAGCGATCGGCCTCGTACTCCACCTGGCACCACATCCACGATGATGAACCACGGTTTTGGCCTGATCGGCAAGGGCGCGCCCGACCCGGTGCAGTTCTGTCTGGGGCAGGCGAACCGGCTCAAGGCGCTGGGCCTTTGAGGCGACGGTTCAAGTAGGAGACAGCTTGTCGAGGAGCGTCAGCAGTTGCTGGCGTTCCTCGACCGTCAAGCGGTGAGCAACACGCTGGTCCTGTGTGAGCACGGCCTGCTCGATCCGGCGCAGGTCTTTGCGGCCCAGTGCCGTCAATGCCAGGCCATAGGCCCGGCGGTCGCCAGGTACTTCCAGGTGCTCAACGTAACCCATCTCGCTCAAGGTGTCGGCCAAGGCGACCACCCCCGAGCGGGCAATGCCCAGCACCTGCGCCAGCTCAGTGAGCTTCAGGCCTTTGTTGTGGTGAATGATCACCATGGCTGAAAAACGCGGAGGCGTGATGTTCCAGGCTTCAAGCGCGGGCAGGAAATCGTTGTAGATCGCGATCTGCGCGCGGCGCACACCATAGCCGACCAGCGAGTCGAGCACGCCGTAGTCGATGCCCGGCACATGCGGGTTGAAGGAGCCTTCAGATGGGGGAATCTGACGCGTCATGAGCTTTCCAAGGTTGGCGGTCCGCAAACTCAAAGCAATGCTTGAGAAGACCCAATCCACCATTGTGACCGCCAAAACCAGGCCCCTGAAAAGGCAGAAAAGCCATCCGTGTGCATCCACCAGGGATCACGCCGCCGAGCTCCCGGGCGGCTTAGGCTCCAGGCATGGCTGGATCAAGGCGTCGATCGAAGCCCCCCGACCGAGTCGCACCTGCAAGACAAGCAAAATTGTTCGCATGACACGTCCGAAATTTGCGAACAACATACGGACGGTCGCCATGTCCATGTCATCGACAAGCGACCACATTTCAGCGCTCATCAGCGTGGCCGGGCCCGGACACGTCTGGGTGCCTGGCGACTTTGCGCAGCTTGGCAACCGCGATGTGATCGGCAAGACCTTGCAGCGCATGGTCGCCAGCGGCCACCTGCGCCGCATTGACCGTGGTCTGTATGACGGGCCGATCATCAACAGCCTGACCCATCGAATTCAAACTGACGGCGCCCAGCATGGGACCTCCATTCGCGCCGATTTGGCACAGGGTTTCAGCGCCATGCCCGGGTGGATGCAAGACTTCCTGCGCACCATGCCCGACTTCGATCTGGCCATGCCGCTACACCCAAAGAAGGGCCAAGATGAACCCCGCCTATGACGAGGTGATCTCTGCCAGCGATGCCGACCGTGGCGCGCTGTTCGCCGAAACAGCAGCCCGACTTGGTACCCCGGGCCCTTTTCCAGGGTCAGCAATGAGCACCTCAGCCGGAATGCCCAAGCCTTTGTGGAGCCGCCGGATCATCGTGAGCGTCAAAGGGCGGCTGCGAGCCAGCACCTCGTACACACGGTTGCTGCGCCCAATCATCGGCTCCAGGTCTTTCACGGACAGACCGCCTTGCTCAAGCCGGAACTTGATCGCCTCAATGGGATCAGGCGCCGAGATGGGGAAATGCCTCGCTTCATAGGCCTGAACCAGCGTGGCAAGCACATCCAGACGATCCCCGTCAGGCGTACCCAGGTCTGGATCAAGATCCATCAGCGCTGCAATCTCCTGCAAAGCGCCCCGGTAGTCATCGTTGGTGTGAATCGGTCGAATTTCCATGGTGAACCTCCGTGGCCATCAAGCCAGTTCTACGGTTTCAGCGCCTATCGCGTCATACGCCTTGTGCGTGCCAATGAACTTGACATAGACCAGTTGCAGCTTGTACGAGACCGCTACAACCAGCCTATAGTCATTGCCTTTGATGTTGAACACCACGCGACGCCCCTTCAAAATGCTGGCATTGCTGTACTGGGCCTTGATGTCGGATGGTTGCTGCCAGCTGGCCTTGCTGGCTTCGGCAAACCAGGCCTTCAGCGCCTGTTCGGCATCTTGGTGATCCGGGTTTTCCCAGAAGGTCTTCAGGGTGGAAACGGCAATCACTCGCATGGGCAGATTTTAGTCCCATTTTGGGACTAGCGCAAGAGTGCGGGTGTCCGCCTGAGGTCTCACTTGATTTTGTACGCCGGAATACCGTACATTCCCCGGGAAAGAGAGGTTTGCCATGCCCACCGATAACAGCCGCACCACCCGTGTTGAAGCCCGCATCGCCCCCGATGTGCTGGCCATCGTCCGCCGCGCGGCTGAAATCGAAGGCCGCAGCCTGAGTGACTTCCTGGTCAGCGCCGCCCAGGAAGCCGCTCGCCGCACCATTGAGCAAGCGCAAATCATCCGCCTGTCCATGGATGAGCAACAGCGCTTTGCATCGCTGCTGCTGGATCCCCCTGCCCTGGCGCCAGCCATGAAGCGCGCAGCGCAAGCGCATCAAAAGCTGATCGCCTCTAAACCGTGACGGGAACGTTCCGGATTGAGGTGCTTGCACCCGAGCACGATCGTTCTGGTTTTGCGTGTGGCAGTGATCCGCTCGACCGGTACCTGCGTGAGCAAGCCTCGCAAGACATGCGTCGCCGCACCAGCGTTTGCTACGTCGCCATCGACTCCACGACAGGTGCCATCGCCGGGTACTACACGCTGGCGGCTGGCAGCGTGCAACTGACCGATGTGACCGAACAGATGGCGAAGAAGTTGCCTCGCTACCCCCTTGTGCCTGTGGCACGCCTTGGGCGCCTGGCGGTAAGCTTGAACTTCCAAAAGAGGCAACTCGGCGCAGCCTTGTTATGGGACGCCGGGCAGCGCGCCATGCAAGCAGGCATGGGCGTCTTCGCGCTGGTAGTTGATGCCAAAGATGACATCGCGGCGGCGTTCTTTCAACACCATGGCTTCACGGCGTTGAGCAGCAATCCGTTGACACTGGTGCTGCCCATCGCCACCCTGGCAAAGAAGGGTTGAACCTTTAAACGGCCACCAAGCCAAAGTTGACCCGCTGGCCCAAGGCCGTGGCGATGTTAACCAGTCGGCCCTGCAAAATTCAATTCACGCTCACGAGTGACCACGACGTGAACACAGGCGGGGCCATTGCCAATGTTGTAGCGCCGTGATGTCGGCAATCGGTTTATTGCCCAGCGCCGGGAACACATCGGCCTCCAGGGGGGACGCTGCGGGTGGATCCTCCTCGTTTCCGATTCGAATCCCGTGAACTCGTCCGATCAGTAGCCGACTTCCCGCTGATGACGCACGGCCAAGATGACGACATCAGCGCCATCAATGCGGTACATGGCGACATAGCCGCTATCGCCGAAATCAATCAGCCACTCGCGATATTCTGGCTCCATGTCTTCAACAGGCCTGCCGACTCCAGGTTGTTGGCCCAGCACCTTGACACCCTGCCGGATGGACTTGACCGCACGCTTGGCGGCGTCGATGTTCTTGCTGGCCAGGAAGCGATAGAGACGCTGGACATCAAGTAGCGCTTGCGGGGACCAGATCAGACGTGACATTCAGGAGGGGAAATGTCGTCGCCGTCCTCAAGCTGGCCAAGCCAGGCATCGGCCTCTACGGCCGTCACATGCAAGCCGGTGCGCTGGTATTGCTCCCACGCGTGAATGCCGTCTTGGCGGAAGGCCTCGAGCTTCTCTTCGCGCTCAACGTATTGGCTGATCGCTTCACGCATCAGCCAATGTGGGGTGCGGTGCCGAGCTTCGGCCAGACGTGTGACGCGCGCCTTGATGTCGTCATCGATCTTGATAGACACGGGCCGAACTGTTGCCGCCATGATCCTACACCCCTTGGTATTACTAGGTAATACCTTAGCACATCAAGCGTCAACAGGCAAGTAGACGACTACGGCTAATCATGCGTCCGACAAGCTGGACAAGGTGCCAGATCCATACACGGCAATGTCATGGCGGCCTCAAGAGGCTTTTGGCCTGCGCCGCGAGGAAAGCATCAAGATCCAGCCAGGATGGGCCGACCGTGGCGACCTGCTGGTGCTCAAGTCCACATAGACCAACAGTCCACGCCCTCTAGCAGCTTCTTGCGGGCATCGTCACGGGCTTGGCGGGCCTGTGCCAGCGTGACCGCCGGATAGGTGCCAATGGCCAAGCGCTTTTCTTTGCCGCCGATGCGGTACTTCCAGCGCCAATGCTTGCCCCCAGCGGGCAAAGCCTCCAGGTAGAGGCCGCCGCTGTCGGCGTAGCGTTCACGGGCCTTGCCTTCAGGGCAACGCGCATTCTTGCAAGTGGCGTCGGTCAAAGGCATGTGGGGGACTTTTGGCTGGCACCGCTGAGGGACTGCGGATAAGTCCCCAAAATAGTCCCCCAATTTGCCCGGGCTGTCAAAGGACGACATGGGACGGCAAAACGCGAAAAGCCCCGCGAGTTCAATGACTTACGGGGCTTTTGCGTGGTAACTGGGGTCTTTTTGGGACGCTGTGAAACCTGATTCTGGCGGAGAGGGCGGGAGGTGTGATAGAACACACAAAATCCTTACCAATCAACAACTTACAGAACACTAACAGGCGCCTAAGTACATAGCCAGGGTTCGTAGGTTTTCAGTCTACCGCAAACCAAAACCCAGGGATGGAGCCGGAGCACCGGGAGGTCTACTTCATAGGCAGGCATGAAGGACAAACAGGGATTCGAATCCTAGGGGCTCGTTTAATCAAGCTGGCCCAGGTGCCCGAGGGTGAAGAGTTGGCCCAAAAATCACCAGGGGAACACCAAGACCCCCATGATGGCCAACACCAAGGCGAGGTCCACACACCAGTCCCTTGAGATGAACCCAGTCTGGGCCCTTCTGGTGCCCTGAGGGAGCCCTGTAGGGGCCCGCACATGCTCAATCCTGGTGTGATGACCCCATGAGTAAACCTCAATATCTGCCCTTCTCTCAGGTGGAATCACCCCCTGTTCTTCCTCCCAAAGGTCCTTAGCGGCCAGGGTGGCAACACGGGGGCGCAACACGGGTTGAAGCTCCATAAGGCGCTTCGCGCATTGCTCTATCCATTGGTCTCTAGGTGGCGTTTTCATACTGTGTATTTGTACAGTACTTTGGGGCACTTGTGAAGCCCCTTTGGAGTCCCCACTCTGGCATCATATGAACCACCACATAACGCCAAAGGGAGCCCCTCAATGGATGATGACGTGCCGCCAGGGCGGATAACTTTTGATGAGCGTCCAGACCCCTATGAACGCTGGGGTGCTGCTGTCGGCGGTGCGCTGCTGGGCTTCATCATTGTTGGCTACCTAAGCCTTCGCCTCTTCAGACACTCCGATGGATTCCTCCCACTGGTGATGGCTTGCCTTGGTGCCTGCCTTGGTGCTTGGTATCAGGTGAAGTACGGGGACTACTGGTGGAAGCGCCTTGTGGGGTGGGTTCGGTGGTGGTGACGGAACTCCACTCATGAGCACGACCAATCGACACTTCAAAACAGAAGGCTGGCTCTTGCCTGTTCTGCTGGGGGCTCCTATCGTGGTGGGATTGGTGGCCATCTTTGTGATGCCGCTGATAGGCCACCATAGCGAAGCTCGGGAATGTGTCCGTGCTGGTGGCTCCTATGAAGAAGCCACAGGTACGTGCATCAAGAAGGCCTCCAAGCCCCCAAGTCAGCTGGTCCCATGATGGACTGGACCTACCGGCATTGCCAAGGGTCCACCCCGCCAAAGGGACAGATAGCAGGCCCGCCAACTACCCCCGAACCCACATCACCCCTAGGCTGGCCGCGAGGACCCCAGCGGCCCAAATGTCCACCGCCCATTCATCCAGTAGCCAGGACAAAAAGGACTTATGAGGCGCGGGCTTCATGCTGGTGTTCCTTCAAGTGGTGGTTGGAACCGTAGAGTGGTTCCTGAAGGTGTCACCCGAAAGACAGCCTTGAGCCCATGGATAGTCCATTGGAAGGACCTGGAAGGTGTCCCGTTGGGTTGACCTGAAGGGGGCACGAAAGGGGATAGATAACAAGAGACAGGCACTCAATGTGAGTGACCACTGACATGGCAGGGTATCGGCCCATGATGCCCACCCAGAGGTGCCTGCCAAGCCCCTTCAGGCCACACTCAGGTACTGGTACAGGGTCTCCCGACTGATGCCGAACTCCCTAGCGAGGCCAGCCCTTCCCCTGCCCCCGTTGGCTACATCCTTAGCGCGCAACTCCTGGGCCTTCTCAGGTGACAGCTTCGGTGCCCTGCCCTTATAGACACCCTTGGCCTTTGCGATGGCGATGCCTTCCCGTTGACGGTCCTTGATGAGGTCCCGCTCAAACTGGGCAACGGCACCCAACAGGTGAAGCATCAGGGTAGCCATTGGGTCTTCCTGGTCGGGCCTGAAGGTTTGCCTTTCCTTGATGAACTCCACAGTCACACCCCGCCCTGTCAGGCTCTCAATGATGCCCTTCAGGTCGGTCAGGTTGCGGGCCAAGCGGTCCATTGAGTGGACAACCAAGGTGTCACCCTTGCGGCAATGCTTGAGGGCTGCCTGTAGCTGTGGCCTATCAGCAGTGGCACCACTTACCTTGTCTTCAAAGGTGGCATCCAGGGCCATCCCATCAAGTTGCCGTGCTGTGGTCTGGTCGGTGGATGACACCCGCAGATAACCCACCCGTTGACCCCTGTAGGTGCTGGCAGTTGCCTCGGGTGGCTTCACTGCTGGGGGCTTATTGTTGGTGGCCTTCTTGGCTGCTGTGGTGTTCACGCTCGGTTCCCTGACTGCTGTTGATGTGTAAGAATAGAGTCTAGATGCACTTCAAGGATGTGTCAACAAATAAGATTGACACCCTAACCAGACACATCGGCCAGGGGAAGACCTGTCAGGGCTCAATGTGTCTTTTGGGTGTACCCCAGGCCGACACATCAGCATTGGATACCATGCTTGGTTTTGGGAGGACAAGAGCATGACACTTGCAAAGACGATGAGCGGAAAACTCAAGGTTCTGCTTTGGCTGGGCGTTGCTCAGGCTTGGTCGGTGATGGGACTTTATTTCTATAAGTTCGCGCCCGGGAACTGGTTCACTCTTTCGAGCGAAAGAGACGTGTGGGGCCAGTTCGGTGACTACGTTGGGGGGATGCTGAACCCTATGCTGTCGTTCCTCGCGTTTAGTGGCTTGATCGTGACAATTGTTTTACAGGCCCGCCAGCTAGATGAGGCGCGTAGTCGAAGCCGCCTTGATGAACTGCAAGGCTTGATGAGCAGCGTATCTACGACGATTGATAGCCTTCTCAGAAGCTCCCCTACTTTGCACCGACTGAAGGCGACTCAAGGAATGGTAGAAACAAACCTGACTTTGTTTAATCACATTCAAACCTTTGGTACTGCCGCGTTAAAGAGGTCTGAGAAGGAAAGCGATGAGTACTTCGGCGAGGTGTTTACCCATCTCATGGCCGACATAGGGCCGTTAGTCACAACACTGGGACTGGAACTTAACGCGCTGGCGTGGACGATAGAGCGGTACGAGGCTGAGGGCGGTGGCAGTGACCTACTTGAGTTTTATCGCTTCAGGAACATTGCCGTTATTGTCTGGCTGAAGGCCCTGGGTCAACTTAAAAGCCACTCAAAGGTAGACAAGGTTTTTCAACCAGAACAATACAAAGACAGCTTTTAGTCGCGGGACACCCAAACGAAGAAGGCCCAAATTTAGCCCGGTGATTCACCCCAACGTGCAACCCATAGCCATGCCATGGGCCAACGCAATGGCCCGCCTGTTGCCTGGGAAGGCTCCAAGGCCGTGCCCCCAGTGCCACGCCACAGAATGCCGGTGAGTCTGGGCCCACAGACGCTTCCATAGATCAAGGTATTCAGGGTCACCACCATTGGACAGCTTCCAGCCTCTTGAGGCCCACGCGGGCATCCAACTGGTTATAGCCAACTGGAGATAGTTGGAGTCTGTGAACACTGAGACAACCTCAGGCACCGCTAGACGTTCAAGACCCTTGACGACTGCCAACAGGTCAACCCGCTTACTGGTGACTTGCTGGACTGCCCCCTTGGTCTCCATGAAGTCCGCACCTCTGTAGAGGACACACGCCCAGCCACCCTTGCCAGGGTTGCCCTTGGACACCCCATTGGCATAGATGAAGACCGGCAAGGATTTGTCAGGGGTCACGCTGGTGGGCCGCCTGCTTGGGGCCTTGTTGGTTGTTGCCATGGTGTGGGGTGTTGATGATGGGTTGATGAATGATGAGAACTGGAAGGCCTCCTGGACGTATCCAAAGGGGTCTTCCAGCTATCACAGTGGGGTGCCTTGTGGGAGAGGGTTCCCCCAGTGGTTTGCCGTGGCCTGTGGGCGCTCTGTCAGTGCCCCTTATGGAGAACCTGACGGGCCCAGAAATCCAAGAGCCCAGGGCCCCCACGGGGGGAACTTGCGCGGGCGCTTAGAGGGATACCCTCTGACAGTTTTGCTAGAAATTTGGGGGACCCCTTTCAGGGCCCCACGGGTGCTCAATCAGTAGCACCTCACTGGCGTTTCAATGACGACTTACCGGGCTCAGTTGGGACGCCCTTCCATGACCATTTGCATCTTGGTTTGCAACTCAGGGAACTCTTCATAAAGCTGGCTTGTGGCTGCCTTACGGGTGTCCTGGTGAAGCATCTTGATGATCAAATCCTTCTGGGACTTGTAGCCATCACCAGTGCCCCTTCCCTCGGGGACATCCTTCCATTCAGCTTGACTGATGGTGTCGGTCAGGGCTGTCTTGAAGAGGCCCCCTTGGAGCTTCAATAACCTGTTGTACTGCTTAGGTGTCAGGTCCACAGCGGGCATCCCATCGGCCACACGAAGTGCCTTAGGTGGCCTTGTCAGGTCCAGGTTCAGGCGTCGTAACTCACGGGCTGCTGGGTCTTCGCTGTCCCTGGAGATGGGAAAGGCACCTGTACGGGCTTTCACATCGTTGCCCAGGGCATCCACCTTGTTGTAAACATCCATGGAGTACCCAGGGAGCTTTGCCTTGAAGGCATCAGCCAAGTCCCACACCTCCTTGGCGTAGGGGTCGTCCTCACGGGCCAGGGTACGGAACAGTGAACTGAAAGGTGTCAACACCGAAGAGGTCAGACCATTGCCCCATTGAGACAACTTGTCGGTGTTACCTCGTTGTGCCTGATTGAGCGCATCCACAAGGTCTGACATACCGGCTGTCATGGTCTGACTGGTGATGTTTCGACTCAAGGCCAGGATGGCAGCACCCATCAAGGCCGGGGCCTCGTGTTCACTCCAGTGGTCCTTCAAGTCGTGCATATCAGCGGCCAAGCCCAGGAACATCCCCAAGGGTGCCATTCGGTTCAAGGCAATGTACTCACCCTCCCCAACCTTCAGGCTGTACTGGCTGGGCCCTGAAAGGTTTTCAGCCTGCTGCTTGGTGTCACCACCTCCTGTGAACAGCCCAGCTTCCGCCAAGGCGAACCCAGAGAGGTACAACATAGAGGCAGCAGCCACACGGGCATTGGCAATGTCAGCGCGGGCACCACCGGCCTGAAGGTCAGCCTTGACGGCATCACTGTAGCCACGAAGCCCAGGTGTTCGTTCACCCACATAGGCCACCACATTCATGGGGGTCTTGATGATGGGCAACACCCAACGGGCCAACGGTAGGTTTCTTTGCATTTCAGTGGCCCACTTCATCTTGGCCCCTAAAGGACTTGAGAAGGTGCCCTGGTTGGCCGCAGTGATGGCCACCTGTCGGGCATCCCTGGTGGGGGTGTCCACGAACTGGGCAATGTGCCCATACAGGGCATCATCTTTGAGACCCTGCCGCAGACCATCACGGGTGGCCTGTGCGTGCAACTCACCGTAGTAATACGCCGACTTGAACACATCATCAGCAGCCCCTAGGAGCCGTAGAGGTGTCCGTATGGCTGCACCCAGGTAGTCCACTGCTTGGCCTAGATAGCTGTCGCTGTCCATGTGCAAAGCTTGGGAACTGATGGCGGGCACCCTGGTGTTGAAACTGGCAGAACCCAACAGGTCCAGCGAGTGCCCCTCGGCTTTGCTCTCACCTGATAGAAGGGCCGCCCAGAAGCCCCCCATCTCATCGGCATTGCGTTGAAGCACGCCCATAGCGGCATCCTGGTTGCCCTTGAAGAACATCCCAGCGGCTTCAGCGATACCAGCACGGCCAGCAGAGGACACCCGTAAAGATGCCCCGAAGCCTTGAACCATGCCGCTCAGGTAACTGTTCACCTCTGCCTGGGTGACACCTTCGCCGACCTCCCGGCCAGCCAACTTACTGAAGCCCACAGCGGTCTGCCTCTCGATGCCTGACCACAGGGCCACGGCTGCATTGCCCACCACGTTAGCCACCTGGGTAGATGGTCCTGACAGGATGCCACCCACGAAGGACTCGAACAGTGCATCGGAGGTCCGGGCCAGTGCCGACTTCTGGGCCACTGCGGTGAGTGCTTGCGGGTCTCCATCCAGTTGGGACAGGCGGCGCATGAAGTCCATATTGGCTTCCTTGCCACCCAGGGCTTCCACCATCGAGTGCATCTCCTTTGCTGCCATGTCACCTTCACCACTGACGATACGCATCGCGCTCATGGCACGGGCAATCTCAGTTTGTGAAGACTTCATGTAAGCCTGGATGGTGGCGTGCCGTGCTACTGCCTGACGGGCTGCCAGGATGGATGCATCAGTGCCAGTCTGTGAGGCCACCTTGGCGACTTCCACCACATGCTGGGCATGGGCCACGAATACAGCCCGGTGAGCCGCAACGGTGGCATCCAGGTTAGTGGTGCCCTCATGCATGGCCTTGAAGCTGTCCATGGAGACACCCAGGGCCTTGGCGTGCTCCTGGGTTTGAGCCAGTGAGACCACCCCGCGCTTGCTCGCGTCGAACTGCTTGGAGAACTGACCCGTGAAGGCATCAATCATGTTCCTGACATCGGCCCCAGTGTTGTACCTGGAGAAGTTGAAGTCTCCAGGGGTTACCTTGGTAGCGAGGTCCCGATAGGTGCCACTCACAGCGGCATCCGTCATGGCATCAATACTGGCCTTTGGAAGGAAGCCAGGAGGTGAACCCGTGGGGGCCGTGAGGCCTTCCACACCTGGGCGTGCCAACTCTTCGGCCACGGGGTGTATCGCCTGGAGACCCTTGCGGGCCATGAAGGTCTTCACCCCACCGTGCAGCTTGTAGGCCGCAAAGGCAGCCAGGGCACCCATGACAGCACTTTGGGTGTTACTCATGGGGGTTGAGCCATCATCGGCACCCGCAGTGCCCGCAGCAGTGATACCAGCAGTGCCCACGGCAGAAGCCACTTGGCCTTTGTCTAGGCTGTGAAGCAACTTGATGAGCCCGGAGGAAGAACCTTGTGGGTCCGCCTTAGGGAGGTTCAAGGTGCCATCAGCGTTCAAGGCTTTGGTGATGCGGGCTAACAGGGCATCCTTGGTCCGTACAGTCGCTAGGAGTGCCTGCCCGGCTGCCTCAGGGGCAACCTTCAGGGACACCACCCGGGCTTCAGACAAGGAGCGCAGGTAAGCGCGGGCCTCATCAGAGAACACCTTACCCCGAGGGGCCACGTCAGCAGCATCTCTCAGGGCCTGGATAGCTGCATCCTGAAGCTTTGCATGGGCCTCAAGGGCCACCTGTTGGGCTTCACTGGGCGGCGCACCCTTGACCCCTAAGGCTTCTGCAGTGTCGTGGTCAAGCTCATGCACCATCGGGTCATCAGCGTGGCCTATCAGGGGGTGTTCACCGTCAAGGTGGAACTTCTGGAATGAACCAGTGTTGTCCACGGTAGCGGATAACACATCATCAGTGGCCGACACAGCAGGGGCAACCTTTTGGGCTGCCCTCTGGGCTTCAGTTTCACTGATGACCTTCTCCCATTGGTCCAGCTTCTTCTGGTTCACTGGGTCGGTGTAGGTCAGTTCAGTGTCAACCCTTCGCAGGGCCTGGGCGGTCTTCGACACGGGGCCTGTGCGCCGTTCCACCAGGGCTTGCACGTTGCTTGCCAAGGTGGGTGCTGATTGGGCAACCCTCGGGGACACCACAGGGGCAGCCTTTGGGGTTGCCTCTTCCAGTGCCCTGGCCTTGGCCAATGACTGCCACACCTCAGCAGCCTTAGGACCCAGGAAGCCCTTAGCGGCCTTCATGGACACCATCAGGACATCCGTGGCAGCACCCAGGTGAAGACCAATCAAGGCTTGCTTGGCGCGGCCCTCGGCGTGGCTGTCTCCAGGGGCTGCCTTGAGGTAATCCATGTAAGCATTGTTCAAGATGGGATTGCCTTGGAAGACATCCTGGAGAGTGTTCACCGCGTTCTTCTCTTCAGGCTCGAAGGCGGCATAGTCCACTGCGGCCCCTGCTGTCATCGCCTGGATGACTGTGGGCATCTTGGCCAGCACGGGCAACGCTTTGACCAACTTCAAGGTGCCCGTGTAGGGAACAGCGAACTGAACCACGCTACGGGCCAACTTACCGGCTGCACTGTCGGGCTGTGGGATACGAGACTCCAACTCAATGCCCTGCATCTTGTGGTCAAACAGCTTGTTAGACAGGTACTTGACTGCATCGTTACCCAGGTTCCAAACGCTGGCTCCTGTATCTGTGGCACCACCAGCACCAATTGTGGTGGCTCCCTTGGCTACTCCCATCAGGTTGTCTAGGGCATTGCCGGGGGCATCCAACAGGTCTTGCATGGTGGGAATACGGTGGTCATCGCCAGCGGCCACCTGTGGCGTGCTTGAAGGTGCCACTGCTGCGGCTGGCCGTGAAGGTGCAGCCTGTGGAGGCTTGGCCTGTGTGGATGCCTCTTCAAGGGCCACCTGTTGGCGCATCTGGGACACCAGGGCATCAGCCTTGGCCGCACCACGAAGCTTGCTCAGGTCAGAGTAATCACTTTGGAAGTCGGTCATTTGGTGTTGGCCTCAATGGCGTTGAAGTAGTCCAGGTGTTCCTGAACAGAGTTAGGGTCTTTGGGTACTTGTCCAGCGTCATAGGCAGCCAGATAGGCTTTCCTGTTGGGCTGGCGGATGTTGGCGGGGCGGATGTTCTTGACGTTGGTAGTCGTCACGATTTCATCGGCCCGCTTCTTGGTGCTGTCACGTACAGCCATGACGGCCTTTTGATAGCCTTCCATGTCGGTGCCGTACTGGGATGCAAACGAAAGGAGTTGCCTTTCAGCGTCTGCCTTGAGTTCTCGCAGGGCCACGGTTTTCTTGCACGTGAAGTCAGACCCAGGTTTCATATCGGGCACCGATGACAGGACCTCCTTGACGGTGGCCCGGTACTCGGGTTGCCTGACGATGGCCAAGGCCCTGTCGGCCCGTGCATCTGAACGTGCATCCGAGACGGCCCGGCGTTCCTCTGACAGGCGTTCCCCCATCATGGTCAACAAGGTAGGAATCTTGGATGGATGCACACCACTGCTGATGATCTTGGAGGCCGTCCAGTTGCCCACACGGGAAGCTTCAGCAGCCTTCAGGAACAACTCACGTTGCTCCAGGGTCTCGCCCTTGTCGTTGATGCTCTGAAGGGCCTTCTGGTACTTGTCGATGTCCAGCGGGGAGTGGGCAAACATGCTGCCTGCCACCAACTTACTGAAGCCCGCCATGGCACCTTCAAGGTCACCCGCTTGGGCCTGCATGAACAAAGGAGACACGGCAGCGTTCACACGGTTCTCATAGTCCGCCTTCACTTGCTTGTCAGCATGGTCCTGACGGGTCAAGAAGACATTCTGGGCATGCACCTTCAGGGCTGCAATCTGGTCCTTGTACTCAGGGATGGACGACAGGGCTGGTGTCCCATCGGGGCGCTTCTGGTCGGCCACCGACAGGGCCTGATAGTTGCCCTCACTGGCCAAAGCCTTCAAGGTCATGAACGTCAATTCATTGAAGCGGCCATTGGGGATGCCCAGACCATGAGCACCCAGGGACTGGCGAACACCATCAATGTCAGTGATGTCCACAGGGACACCCTTGGAGGTCTTCGCTGTGACAGCCCCTAGGAGCATCTCCATGGTGTTGGCTTCAGCCTTCCCCGTGATGTCCTGGTTGAGTTCCTTGTGATAGTCCTGACGGATCTGGTCAAAGGCTGAACCAAGGTGCGTCTTGTAGGAGTCCGC
>NZ_JACMNS010000005.1 GCF_014378415.1 Aquabacterium sp. | reverse complement strand
TCATGCAAACGGTCGATGGCCATGGCGTGGTCAACATCCTGGCCGCCGACAAGCTGATGAACGCGCCGCGTTTGTACGCCACCTTCCTACTGTGGCTGCTGTCGGAATTGTCCGAAACACTCCCCGAAGTGGGTGTTCTGGACAAGCCCAAGCTGGTGTTCTTTTTTGACGAAGCCCACCTGCTGTTCACCGACGCGCCCAAGGCCTTGGTCGAACGGATTGAACTGGTGGTGCGCCTGGTGCGCTCCAAAGGCGTGGGCGTTTATTTCGTCACTCAAAATCCTTTGGACGTGCCGGAAACGGTGTTGGGGCAGTTGGGCAACCGCGTGCAGCACGCGCTGCGCGCCTTCACTCCCCGCGACCAGAAGGCGGTCAAGTCGGCCGCCGAAACCATGCGGGCCAACCCCGGCCTGGACATTGCCACCGCCATCACCGAGCTGGCGGTGGGCGAAGCCTTGATCAGCTGCCTAGACGACAAGGGCCGCCCCGGCATCACGCAACGTGTGTTCGTGTTGCCGCCTGGCAGCCAGATTGGTCCGATCACGCCCGATCAGCGCAAGGTCTTGTTGAGAACCTCTTTGGTCGCTGGCGTGTACGAAAAAGTGGTGGACCGCGAATCGGCTTACGAAAAGCTGAAAGGCCGCGCCGCCAGCACGACCACCCGCGAGCAAACTGAAGCCACGCCGCCCGCGCCCCATGCCGGGGGATCCTGGCTGAGCGACCTGGCGGGCGGCCTGCTCAGAGGCAGCGGCCGCAAGGACTCGGTGCTGGAAACCGTGGCCAAGTCGGCCGCGCGCACCATCGGATCATCGGTGGGCCGCGAACTCATCCGCGGCGTGCTGGGATCGCTGCTGGGTGGCAGCAGCAGCCGACGCCGCTAGGCGGCCAACCGCCCGACCACCTGCCGAGGCCAATCAACGGTCTAGGTGGCCCCAACCGCCACCACGGCGGTCGTCGTCATTGCCCCGGTCGTCACCGCGTTCAGCCTTGGCGGTAACCGTTGAGTAGGCTTCAGCCCGATGGACACGGCACCCTGACCGGGATTCGTAAAGCTGTGTTGCCAAGCTGTGAGCAGCTGTAGCGGCTTTAGCGGCTCAATGGCAATCGCTGCGCGCCACGGCCAACAGCCGCTCCACCTCTTCGCGGTGGTGAATGGTGTTGCTGCGGTGCCAGAGCCAGATGCCGAACATGGCCACCGCCACCGCCACCCCAAAGATTGAGATCTGGCCATAGGCGGTAAAATCGAGCCTGGTCAAAACAATCAGCAACAGGCCAAAGCCCAAGATACAGGCTTGTTCATTGAAGTTCTGAACCGCAATCGACCGACCGGACCCCATCAGGTTGTGGCCACGGTGTTGCAGCAAGGCGTTCATCGGCACGACGAGGAACCCCCCCAAACCGCCCAGGATGATCATGAAGGGCACGGCCACCTCAATGTCACGAATCACATTCATGCCCAAGACCAGCAAACCCATGGCCACACCCAAAGGGATCACGCGAGTTGCCTGGGCCAAACTCATCTTGGCCGAGGCAAGAACAGCACCCACCGCCGTGCCCACGGCCACCACGCCCACCAACGATGAGGCGTGGGTCGTGTCATACCCCAGGGCCACGCCGGCCCAGGCCAGCACGATGTAGCGCAAATTGCCGGACACGCCCCAGAACAGCGTGGTCGTGCCCAGGGAGATCTGGCCCAGCTTGTCTTTCCACAAACGGCGGTTGCAGTTGAAGAAATCGCCCACCAGGGACCACAGGTTCGCAGGGAGCGGCTGCAGAGGTGTCTCAGTGCGGGGAATGCGCAGATTGAACAGCGCTGCCAGCACGTAGAAAAGGATCATGGTGGCAATGGCCGCCTCGGGTGGCGTGTCGACCCCGGTGTCGATCAAGGGCAAGTCAAACGCCAGCAAGTGCGGTGAAACGACCTGGCCCATCAACTGCCCGCCCAGCACCACACCCAGGATGATCGAGGCGATGGTGAGGCCTTCAATCCAGCCATTGGCCTTGACCAATTGCGAGGGCGGCAGCAGCTCGGTCAGGATGCCGTATTTGGCCGGGGAATAGGCCGCGGCGCCCAGGCCCACCACGGCATAAGCGATCAGGGGGTGGCTGCCAAACAGCATCATCAGGCAACCGACCACCTTGATGCTGTTGGAGAAAAACATGACTCGGCCTTTGGGCACCGCGTCGGCAAAGGCGCCCACGAAGGGGGCCAGCACCACATAGAACAAGGCGAACATGGGCACGAGCGCCGCAGGCTGCCATTCCGGAGCCGCTGAACTTTTCAGCAATTCCACCGCGGCCACGAACAAGGCGTTGTCGGCGAGCGAGCTGAAGAACTGCGCCGCCATGATGGTGAAAAAGCCTTTTTTCATAAGCGGGCAGTCACTGTGTTCATGCGTGTGATGTTGGACCTTCGCCACTCACCAGACATCGGTAAAGCGGCAGGCCAAGCCGCGGTTTATAGCATGGCCACTGGCACAATCCCCTCATGCCACGCCCCTTAGAAGCCCTGATCCACGTCGACGCCCTCCTTCATAACTTACAGCGTGCCCGCGACTGCGCGCCAGACGCGCGGGTGTGGGCCGTGGTCAAGGCCAACGCCTACGGTCATGGCGTCGAGCGGGCCTTTGAAGGCCTTCGCGCCGCCGACGGCTTCGCCTTGCTCGACGTCGCCGAGGCCCAGCGCCTGCGCAAGTTGGATTGGCGTGGCCCCATCCTGCTGTTAGAGGGCGTGTTCGAAGCGCGCGACCTGGAGTGGTGCTCGCGCCTGGGCCTTTGGCACGTGGTGCACTGCGACGAACAGATCGACTGGCTGGCTCAGCACAAGACCGAATGGCCGCACCGCGTCTTCCTGAAAATGAACACTGGCATGAACCGATTGGGTTTCACGCCACCGGCCTTCCGCAGCGCCTGGGCGCGTTTGTCGGCCTTGCCGCAGGTCGATGAGGTGTCGTTGATGACGCACTTCTCGGACGCGGACGGGCCACGCGGCATCGCCCACCAGACCGAGTTGTTCCTCAGCACCTGCGCCGACCTGAGCGGCGAGCGCAGCCTGTGCAACAGCGCCGGCACCTTGCGCCATGCCCAGGATGCCAGCGTGCGTGGCGACTGGGTGCGCCCGGGCATCATGCTGTATGGCTCGTCGCCCGACTACCCCGAGCACAGCGCCGCCCATTGGGGCTTGCAAGCCACCATGACGCTCAAATCCCACGTGATCGCCATTCAGCACCTGAAAGTCGGCGACACGGTGGGTTACGGCAGCCGCTTCGTCGCCAACCACGACGTGCGCCTGGGCGTGGTCGCTTGTGGCTATGCCGACGGCTACCCCCGCCACGCCCCCGACGGCACACCTTTGCTGATCGACGGCGTGCGCGTGCCCTTGATCGGGCGTGTGTCGATGGACATGGTCACGGTGGACCTCAGCGCGGCGCCCCAAGCAAAGGTGGGCAGCGAAGCGACTTTGTGGGGCCAGGGGCCGCTGGTCGATGGACACGCCACCTTGCTGCCCATTGACGAGGTGGCCCAGCATTGCGGCACGGTGGGCTACGAGCTGATGTGCGCGTTGTCGCAACGCGTTCCGGTCAGCGCGGTGTAGCGCACCATTTCGGCACAACCCTTGCATGCATTCTTTCCCCTTGCCCCGACCCCAATGAGTTTTGCACCAGAATCAAGCATGGACATCGACCACCACCGCCACCAGTTGCGCATGACCTTGCTCATGACGCCCGACATGGCCAATTTCTCCGGCAATGTCCACGGCGGCACCATCCTAAAACTACTGGATCAGGTCGCCTATGCCTGTGCCAGCCGCTACGCCGGCTGCTATGTGCTCACCTTGTCGGTCGACCGCGTGACCTTCCGCCAACCCATCCACGTGGGCGAGTTGGTGACCTTCCTGGCGTCGGTCAACTTCACGGGCAGCTCGTCCATGGAGATCGGCGTCAAGGTGATCGCCGAGAACATCCGCACCCAAGTGGTGCGGCACGCCAACAGCTGCTTCTTCACCATGGTGGCGGTGGATGACAACAACCGCCCCACGCCCGTGACGCCGCTGGAGCCCACCACGGCCGAGGAAAAACGCCGCTTCGAATCCGCCCTGCTGCGCCGCCAACTGCGCCAGGAACTGGACCGGAAGTTTCAGGCCATCCACGATGGCCAGCAAGACGGCGACGAGATCGCCTGAACATGGCCAAAGAAAAAACGATCTTCACCTGCACTGAGTGCGGCGGCACCAGCGCCAAATGGCTGGGCAAATGCCCGCAGTGCAACGCCTGGAACACGCTGGAAGAAACCCGCGCCGACACCGGCCCGGCCAAGAACCGCATGCAGGCCCTGACGCGCGGGCTGAACGCGCCACAACCGGTGGCCACCTTGTCCAACATCGCGGCTGCCGACATCGCACGCACGCCCACCGGGCTGGAAGAGCTGGACCGCGTCCTCGGTGGCGGCATCGTCACTGGCGGGGTGGTCCTGATCGGCGGGGATCCGGGCATCGGCAAATCGACCTTGCTGCTGCAAGCGCTTGATGCCCTGTCTCGCCAGATGCCCGTGCTGTATGTGACTGGCGAGGAAAGCGGCGCCCAGGTGGCCCTGCGCGCCCAGCGACTGGGCCTGGATGGCTCGAAGGTGCGGGTGCAGGCCGAGATCCAACTGGAAAACATCATTGCCACGCTGGATGCCGAGCAACCGTCTTTCTGCGTGATCGACTCGATCCAGACCATCTATTCCGATCAATTGACCTCGGCCCCAGGCTCGGTCGCCCAGGTGCGCGAATGCGCCGCCCACCTGACCCGCGTGGCCAAGTCCAGCGGCTGCACCATGGTGTTGGTGGGCCACGTGACCAAAGAAGGCGCGCTGGCCGGGCCGCGCGTGCTGGAACACATCGTCGACACTGTTTTGTACTTTGAAGGCGAGACGCACAGCAGCTTCCGGTTGGTGCGCGCCATCAAGAATCGCTTTGGTGCGGTCAACGAAATCGGCGTGTTCGCCATGACCGACAAGGGCTTGAAAGGGGTCAGCAACCCCAGTGCCATCTTCCTGTCCACGCACGATGAGCCGGTGCCCGGATCAGTCGTGATGGTGACGCTGGAAGGCACGCGCCCACTGCTGGTCGAGATTCAGGCCTTGGTTGATTCCGGCGGCCCCAGCCCGCGCCGTTTGAGCGTGGGCCTGGAGCGTGATCGCTTGGCGATGTTGCTGGCGGTGTTGCACCGCCACGCGGGCATGGCCTGCTCCGACCAGGACGTGTTCGTGAACGCGGTGGGCGGCGTTCGCATCAGCGAGCCGGCGGCCGATCTGGCCGTGTTGCTGGCCATTCAAAGCAGCCTGCGCGGCAAGCCTTTGCCCAAGGGCTTCTTTGCCTTTGGCGAGGTGGGCCTGGCCGGTGAGATCCGCCCTGCCCCGCGCGGCCAGGAGCGCTTGAAGGAAGCGGCCAAACTGGGGTTTTCGATCGCGGTGGTGCCCAAGGCCAATGCGCCCAAGAAGCCGATCGAAGGGCTCACCATTCATGCGGTGGACCGGGTGGAGCAGGCCGTGGATTTGGCACGCTCGCTCTGAGCTTTCGCCATTCCCCACAGAGCCTGCTGGCGAGCCACCAAATGCGGCCCTGACGGATACCGGCCCAGCCCTCGCCCCGCGCTCTACCCCTCAAACACCCAAAGCCTAGATGGCTAGCGCTTGATCGCCTGACGCAGGTTCATGCCCGAAAGCAGCAAGGCGCCAAAGTAAAGCACCCCAGCCGCCGCCAGGCAAGCCGTCATCAAACCCACACGCAACAGCGGCTGGCCATGCAAACCCAGCCAGTCAATCCGGTGCGCCGCAAACCACAGCAACACGCCCAGCAAAGCAGACGCCAAGACCACGCGCAGCGAAAACAAGCCCCACCCCGGCGAAGGCTGATACCGCCCCGTGCGGCGCAGCCCTATCAGCAGCCAAGTAGCATTGATCAGCGACGCCACACCAATCGACAGGGCCAAGCCCGCGTGCTCCAACCAAGGCACGAACACCAGGTTGAGCAACTGCGTGATCACCAGCACGATGATGCCGATGCGCACTGGTGTGCGGATGTCCTGCGACGCGTAAAAACCAGGCGCCAAAATCTTGATGCCCACCAAGCCCATCAAGCCGACGCCATAGCCGCTCAAGGCCAGCACCGTCTGACGCACATCGGTTGGGCTGAAGCGGCCATAGTGGTATAGCACGGACACCAGCGGCTCGGCGAACAACAACAGGGCCACGGCACAGGGCAGCGCCAGCAACACCACCAGGCGCAAGCCCCAGTCCAACAGGTTGGAGAACTGCGCCTTGTCGCCACTGGCCTGCGCCTTGGACAATTGCGGCAGCAGCACCACGCCCAGGGCCACGCCCAACATCGCGGTCGGGAACTCCATCAGGCGATCGGCATAGGTTAACCAGGAGACCGAGCCAGCCTGCAAATGCGAGGCGATCTGTGTGTTGACCAGCAAGGACAGCTGAGCCACCGACACGCCCAGCACCGCGGGCCCCATCTGGCGCAAGATCCTGCGCACGCCTGGGTGATGCCAAGCCGCCTTGATGCCCGACCATGAGGCTCCGATGCGTGGCAGCGAGCTGATCCGCATCAAGGCTGGAATCTGGATGGCCAGTTGCGCCACGCCACCCACCATCACTCCCACAGCCAGCGCCAGCACTGGGTCCAGGCCATGCGACTTGAAAACTGGCGCCGCGAACCAGGCCGCCGCGATCACCGACAGGTTGAGCAGCACCGGGGTGGCCGCCGGCACCGCAAAACGCCCCCAGGTGTTGAGGATGCCCGCGCTCAGGGCCACCAGCGACATGCAGCCGATGTAGGGGAACATCCAGCGCGTCATCACCACGGCGGCGTCGAAACCACCGCTTTCACGCAGGCCCGAAGCCATCAACCACACCAACACCGGCGCGCCGACCACGCCCAGCACGCTCACCACCAGCAGCGTCCAGAACAAGACGGTGGCCACGGCATTGATGAGCAGGCGCGTGCCCTCGTCGCCCTGGCGGGCGCGGCTTTCGGACAGGATGGGCACGAAGGCCTGCGAAAATGCACCCTCGGCGAACAAGCGGCGCAGCAGATTGGGGATGCGGAACGCCACATTGAAGGCGTCGGTGGTGGCGCTGGCCCCGAAGGCGGCGGCGATCAGCAACTCACGGACCAGGCCGGTGATGCGGGATGCCAGGGTCAACAGGGAGACAATGGACGCGGATTTCAGCAAGCTCATCGCCGGGATTATAGGAAGCGCGGGCAGCGGCCTAGGCAAAAGCTTTCAGGGACGTTATAATCGTCGGCTTTCCAACCAACATTGGCGCTGTGGGGTGCGAATTGGCCAGGCAGGTTTACAAAAAACCCAAGCTTGTCCAGGCATCCGCAGGGCCCAAAAAATCATGCCATCAGCATCGAAGCCCAAAAAGACCGTCCGCATTGCCTCAGGCCTTAAGCGCGTTCGTCAAGACGTCAAGCTGAACGCCGCCAATTCGGCGCTGCGTTCTAAGTTCCGCACCGCCATCAAGGGCGTGCTCAAGGCTGTCAAGGCTGGCGACAAGGCCGTGGCCTCTGCCGCTTTCAAGACCGCCCAAAGCGTGATCGATTCGATCGCCGACAAGGGCCTGTTCCACAAGAACAAGGCTGCTCGCCACAAGAGCCGCCTGTCGGCCAAGGTCAAGGCCCTGACTGCCGCCTGATCGGTAGATCAATCAGGCTTCGGCCTCGATTGTCAAAAAGGCCCGCGTCAAGCGGGCCTTTTGCATTGGGTTTCAGGTCAGCACTTCAGGGCAATGAACAGGCGTCTGTGACCTGCAGGTCGTTGTCACGGGCAAAGTTCATCACGAAGTCCCAGGCCATGGGCTCCAGGTCCCGCAGGGCTTCATTGACGATCACGCATTTGACATCGCCAATCGAGGTTGGCACGCAATAAGGCGAATAGCCGATGTGGGCCGCACGGCCCATGTGGGAGGCCCCCGGCCTGAACGATGACATGGCCCCTGCCAGGCGCTCGGCCCAATCGCTGGGGCGAAACGTTTTGCCTGATGAGGTCAGGCCTTGGATGAAAACCTCGCGAGGTTTGGGACTTCGAGGGGGCGTCAAGGGCACGGTGAGGCTTTCCATGGCGGCCGGTTTTGCCGGCGTGCTGCAAAAAGAGGTGGCGATTTCAAGGGTGGTATCCATCGTCAACAGCCCTGCATTGTCGATCACAAGCTTGGTGCGCCGCAACATTGATGCCAGTAACCCCGTGCATCAGTGGAACGCCAACAGAACGCACTCAGGTGTATCGGCCGGCCACGCATATGCTTGAGGACACGCGCCGAACCCGCGCCTTTTACTTAGAATGCCCACAGCGCAGCATTGCCACTGCGCTTTTTCTTTTTTGCGAGAGACTCCAGCCATGAACGCCCCAGTGACGATGCCCCACGTGATGCCCACCTATGGTCGCCTGCCGATTGCCCTGTCGCACGGCCAAGGCTCCCGCGTCTGGGACACCGATGGCCGCGAATACCTGGACGCGCTGGCAGGCATCGCCGTGAACACGCTGGGCCACAACCACGCCAGGCTGGTCCCCGCCTTGCAGGATCAGCTCACCAAAATCATCCACAGCTGCAACTACTACCAGGTGCCGCTGCAGGAAGAGCTGGCGCGCCTGCTGGTCGAGCGCTCGGGCCTGACCAACGTTTTCTTCTGCAATTCGGGCCTGGAGGCCAATGAAGCGGCCTTGAAGATCGCCCGCAAGTTCGGGCACGATAAAGGCATCGACCGCCCTGAAGTGATCGTCTACGAAAAGGCCTTCCATGGCCGCTCGATTGCCACGCTGTCTGCCACGGGCAACCCCAAAATCTGGGCCGGTTTCGAGCCCCTGGTGGAGGGCTTTGTGCGCGTGCCGCTGAATGACATGGCCGCGCTGGACGAAGTGGCCGAAACGCACCCCAATGTGGTGGCGGTTTTCCTGGAAGTGATCCAGGGCGAAGGGGGCGTGAACCCCGCTCGCAACGACTACTTGCAAGCCGTGCGCAAGCTGTGCGATGAGCGCGGTTGGCTGCTGATGCTGGACGAAGTGCAATGCGGCATTGGCCGCACCGGCAAGTGGTTCGCGCACCAATGGGCGGGCATCCAGCCTGATGTGATGCCGCTGGCCAAGGGCCTGGGATCAGGGGTTCCAATCGGCGCGGTGGTGTGCGGCCCCAAAGCGGCCCATGTGCTGCAGGCAGGCAACCATGGCAGCACCTTTGGCGGCAACCCGTTGGCCATGCGTGCCGGGGTCGAGACCTTCAAAATCATGGAAGAAGACGGCCTGCTGGCCAATGCAGCCCGCGTGGGCCAGCACCTGCAAAATGCGCTGGCCCGCGAGTTGGGCGAGCTCAAGGGCGTGACCGAGATCCGGGGCCTGGGCTTGATGATCGGCATTGAGCTGGACCGCCCCTGCGGCGTGCTGCTGAGCCGCGCGATGAAAGCCGGCCTGCTGCTGAGCGTGACCGCCGACAAGGTGATTCGCCTGCTGCCCGCCTTGATCCTGACCCTTGAAGAGGCCGACCAGATCGTGGCCTTGCTGGTGCCCCTGGTCAAACAGTTCCTGAACGAAACCAACGCGGCCTGAGCATGAAACCCGGATCCAGCCTGATCAAGCACTACCTGCAGTTCAAGGATCTGCGCACCGAGGAATACGTTTACCTGTTCGAGCGCGCAGGCCTGATCAAACGCCGCTTCAAGAACTACGAGAAGTACCAGCCGCTGACCGACCGCACGCTGGCGATGATTTTCGAGAAGGCCAGCACCCGCACGCGCGTGAGTTTTGAAGCGGGCATGTACCAGATGGGCGGCTCGGTGGTGCACCTGACCACCGATGGCAGCCAGCTGGGCCGCAGCGAGCCGATCGAGGACAGCGCCAAGGTCATCTCGCGCATGGTCGACATCGTGATGATCCGCACGTATGAGCAATCCAAGCTGGTGAAGTTCGCGGCCAACTCGCGCGTGCCGGTGATCAACGGGCTGACCAACGAATACCACCCTTGCCAGATCCTGGCCGACATCTTCACCTACATCGAGCACCGTGGCTCGATCCAGGGCAAGGTGGTGGCCTGGGTGGGCGATGGCAACAACATGGCCAACACCTGGCTGCAGGCGGCCGAGATTTTGGGCTTCACGGTGCATGTGAGCACGCCCAGCGGCTATGAGATCGACCCGGTCGTGGCCGGCATCAACAACACCGATTGCTACAAGGTGTTCAAAGACCCGATGGACGCCTGCCGAGGCGCCTCACTGGTGACCACTGATGTGTGGACCAGCATGGGTTTCGAGGCCGAGAACGAAGAGCGCAAAAAGGCCTTTGCCGACTGGTGTGTCGATGAAGAGATGATGAGCGTGGCCCAGCCCGATGCCCTGTTCATGCACTGCCTGCCCGCACACCGTGGCGAGGAAGTGGCCGCCGAGGTGATCGATGGGCCTCAGTCGGTGGTGTGGGACGAGGCCGAAAACCGCCTGCACGTGCAAAAGGTGCTGATGGAATACCTGCTGCTGGGCCGCATTGGCTAGGGCCTAGAACCTGTGGCCCAGCCGCAGGCTTGATAGCTCACCAAAACCAAGCTCCAGCGCCCGGAGCGAGCGAGCCTCCCAACCCCGCACACTTTGCCACCTTTAACAGCACCTCATGGCCGAGGCAGGACTCAGATATCGCTGATGCTGAGTTCAGGGAGTGTTGACGTTTTAGTCAAGGCAACGTACCTCGTGGCCATCGGGTCAGGCGTGGGCATCCCCTGACTTATTGCTGATATTGGCAAGCACCGTTTTGCATCTAAGGCACTGACGAGTGCATCAAACATCAGCTCAAGCCGCCTCATGCGAGCCGGCGTCAATGGCCGCCTTGTGAAAGGCGTGCGCGATGGGGCGGCTTGCCACCCGAAAAGCAATGTGAATAGGCGGGCGTTGCGGTCGGCCGAGATGCAAAACACGATCTCGGGCAAGGCCATCAGCGCGGCTTCCTGGATGGCGGGAAAGTGGGCATCGGTGACCGCGTTGAACTTGGTGTGATGTTGCGGTGGCTGGCTGCCCTGAATGGGGCGGTACAGCTCGTCGAACAAATCGGCCAGGCTGATCTGGCCCGTGCTCACGGCCTTTTCCAACGATTGGGCGATCTGGCTGGCCACGCTCTGCGCCAGCTCGATGTAAGGCGTGTCGGGGGTGCGAACACCGCTGCTGGCGATCAACTCCATCACCATCCGACAGGCTGCGGCTTTGGTCCGCCGCCTCGGTGATGTGAAGCACCCCCGCCTCAACAGTTCGCGCGACAAAGCCTGGATGCGGTCATCCAGTTGGCTGACCGTGCTCATGATGGTTTTGGAGGATGCCTCGACTTGCGTGGCCAGGTCCTTGACGGGCTTGCGCCACCGAGGCCAGGCTCTGGTGGCTGGCGCCCTGGATGCGGTGCTGGGCCTGGCCGATGTCTTTCAACTGGCCCGCCAACACGCTGGAGCCTTTGCGCCAGCACGTGAGCATCGGAGTGGGATCTCTGGGCCGAATCGGTCAGTGTGGCCGTGGTTGTCGGCGCTGCAACGGTGTCCTTGCGCTTGAAACCAAACACGTGGTCACCACTCTCTTAATTTGACTCTCAACCTGGCGATGGATTGGCTGTGCAACTGGCAGATGCGCGATTCGGTCACGCCCAACACTGCGGCAATTTCTTTCAGGTTCATGTCCTGCTCGTAGTACATGCTCATGACGAACTGCTCGCGTTCGGGCAGGTGCTTGATCGCCTCGACCAGGGCCGAGCGCATGCGGTGGTCCCCCAGCAGGGCCAGGGGGTCGTTGCCCTGGTCGGTGACGTGGCGGTCGAGGTAGTCGTTGTCGCCATCCTCACCACTCATGTCTTCCAGGTGGATGAGCTGGGTGCCACGCACCTTGCCCAGCATTTCCTGGTAGTCCGTCAGGCTCATGTCCATTTCCTTGGCGATTTCGCTTTCGTGTGGCGCGCGACCCAGGCGCTGCTCAAGGCGGTGCACCGCGCCCTCAATGTCGCGCTGCTGCTTACGGGTGCCTCGGCTCATCCAGTCGGCGCCGCGCAGCTCGTCAAGCATGGCGCCACGGATGCGCTGGGTGGCAAAGGTTTCAAACTGCACGCCCTGCCCGGCATCGAAGCGGGTCAAGGCGTCGCTCAGACCGATCATGCCAACCTGGATCAGGTCATCGATCTCGACGTTGGCCGGCAACTTGGCAATCATCTGGTGAGCCAGACGCCGAACCAGCGAGCTGTATTGCTTGAGCTGGGCGTCCATATCGAGGCGGCCTTTGGCGGTGTACATGCGCTGCTCCATGAACATCAATTGAGTACGGGGCCCATGCGCGAAGGCAAGGCAGACCCTGGTGAGACCAAATGGTCGAATGCGGCATCACCCAGGGTGAGCGGCAAGGCACACTGCAAAAGTCCGGCGGCCAGCTCCATGAACCGGGGGCTGGGGTCGTGACTGGATGGCTCATGGGGATTGATGCGCAGCCAATCACGTTGCGCAGCCCCAAGGAAACTGTCGGCGCATTGGCCCAGACGCTCGGCCACGGCATCGGCCTGGTCCGAGTGGGGGTGTGCGCACACCAGCAGGTCGTAGGCCAGCCACGGGCCCCGCTGGCTCATGAGCTTGACGGCGGCGTAAGCCTGCTTGAGGCCTTCAGCCAAATCGTTGGTGGACACCAGCGGACGCAGGTTGCCGTGCCGGGCGCGTTCGCCAAAGATGCGCACCAACTCGCTGGCCGAGGCGTGGACCAGCACCACATCGCATTGCGGTGCCGCATTGGCCAGGGCGTGCAACAAGTTGCCACACGAGCCGCGCGCATCGGCATGCCGCAAGGGCAGTCCACGGGCGGCCAGGTAACTCACCTGCTTGGACAAAGGCTCGATGCCTTCGCTCAAATCAAACTCGGCCAATTCGCTGGGTGCTCGGGCTTGGTCACCGGCATCGACCACCAGGGTGTGCAGGCCAAAGCTGGCGTAGGCGGCGCACAGGCGCTCCAGCACCACACCGCCGCACACCGCGCCGGGGTTGGCCACCACCGGCACAAAGCGCAGCACGCGCGAGGCGAACATCTGGCGCAAACCCTGGGCCTGGTCGGCCGGGGGGCTGGCGGCAAGGGGTTGAGGCGTAAAACTGGTCATGGGCGGCGACAGGTTCAAAGCGCGGACGGTGTGGCCGTGACATCGGGCATGGCGGGGGTCGAGAACACCAGGCTGACTTCATTGGGGTCCAGTCGGTACGCGGGATTGAGGCTGGCGCGCAATGCGCGGTGCACCAAAGCCTGCGATGACAGTCTGTGCCAATCTTCTGGCACGCGTTGGCCGTTGGCGACGCCCAGAACCTTGGATTTGTGACGGATTAACGCATCCAGCGCCGGACCTAGCTTCACGGCCTCGTCCAGCTTGGACAGGATCACGCCAGCGCAGGCATTGACCTGGTAGGCGGCCATCACGTCTTCGATCGCATCGCCTTGCGACGAAGCGTTGATCACCAGCACCTTGCGGATCGCCGGGTGGGCCAGCATCTCGAGCAGATCTTTGGTGCGGCCATCGCGCTGGGCCATGCCAGCGGTGTCGATGAGCACCATCTTCTTGGCCGACAACAGCTCCAGCAGGTCTTCCAGCGCGGCGCGGTCGTGGGCCATGTGCACGGGCACGCCCAGGATGCGGCCGTAGGCGCGCAGTTGGTCGTGGGCGCCAACGCGGTAAGCGTCCAGCGTGATCAGCCCCAGGTTCTGTGCGCCGTGCTTGGCAGCGAACATGGCGGCCAGCTTGGCGGTGGACGTGGTCTTGCCCACGCCGGTGGAGCCGATCAGGGCGAAGATGCCGCCTTGGTCTTCAATGGCCAGTTCCTTGTCCGCCGTGTTCAGGTTGCGTTGCAGCACCTGGGCGGCCCACACGTTTTCATCTTGCGCACCGGAGCTGACATCGGCGGGCATGGCGTCCAGCATCTTGCGGATCAGCACGGCCGAGAAACCACCGTCCAACAGCTTTTGGGCCAGGCCAGCCTGGGCGGGCGTGCGGCGCAGTTTTTCGATGAAGGCGATGGTCTCAAAGCGCTCTTTCATCATGGCCCGCATGGCGCGCAACTCCGTGAGCATGAAGGCATTAGCGTCTTGCGAAGCCTTCAGGGCAGCCATGGTGGCGGCATCGGGGCGCGCGCTGTCGGCAGCGGCGGCACTGCGGCCCGTCACGGACTTGAGCATCAACTCAGCGGGATCGCTGGCGGGGCGAACGGCCCTGGCGGGCGCCGGACGAGCCGGTGGCGCCTCGTCGCGCGATTCGGCGCGCAGGGGCAGCACCTGGGCCACATGGCTGGTGTCTTGCGGGGCAGCTCGAACGGCTTGCACCGCAGGACGTGCCGGCGCTTGCGCCGCCGCTGGAGGCGAGGACAACCAGGCGTTCAGGCCCGCTGACAGGTCGACGTTGGGGCTTTGCACGGCCGGCTGAGGTTTGACATTGCCCAGACGCTGCGACAGTTGATCCTCAGGCGAGCCGGCCAGCGCGGGTTCGGTGCGGGCGGCCTTCAGGGCCACCTGGCGGCGCTTGAGCATGCGTTCACGCACATAGTCCTGGAAGGACAAGGTGCTCATGGCCAGTTGCTTGACGTCGTCCTGCACGGTCGAGGCCAGGTTGGCCATGGCCGAGCGGGCCGGAGATTGGGGTTGCGCTTGGGCCGCCGCCGGTGCGACTTCGGCTTTGCGGGCAGGCGCACGCTCTTCGCGTTCAGCCGGTGGGTACGAATCCATCGACGGCACACTGTCGGTCGCCATGGCCAGCACCTCGATGCCACCTTCAGGCGCGGGCTTGGTCGACAACACGACAGCGTCGTTGCCAAACTCGAGCTTGACCTTTTGCATTGCCTCGCGTGAGGTGCGTCCAATAAAGCGTTTGACGTTCATGCGTGGCCTCCAATCAGGGTACCGATGCGGATCGAATGGGTCTCAGGGATTTCGCTGTGACCCAGCACCTTCAGACGCGGTGCTGCACGTTTCAACAAGCGGGCCACCATCGGCCGGATGGCGTCGGGCACCAGCAGGCAGGCGGGGTGGCCCAGGTTTTCCTGGCGCTGGGTGGCCTCGGCCGCCTGGCGTGTGAGGTGGTCGGCCACGCCCGGGTCCAGCATCGGGCCACTGGGGGCGGTCAAGGCCTGGGTGAGCAGGCGCTCCAGATCGGGTTCGATGGCAATCACATCCAGTTCCTTCACCGGGCCGTAAATCTGCTGAACGATCGCGGGGGCCAGGCCGACGCGGATGCGGCGGGCCAGCTCGGCGGGATCATTGGCCAGGTGGTTCGCGCCCGAGGTCTGCTCGGCCAGCGTTTCAATGATTGAGCGCATGTCACGGATGTGAACGCCTTCTTCCAACAGGAGCTGCAGCACTTTCTGCAAGGTCGCAATGCCAACCATTTTGGGAACCACGTCTTCGATCAGTTTGGGGGCCAGTTTCGTCACATGCTCCACAAGCTGCTGGGTCTCTACCCGTCCCAACAACTTGGCCGCATGGACCTGCATCAAGTGTGAAAGATGCGTGGCCACCACGGTCGAGGGATCAACGACCGTGTACCCGGCCATTTGCGCCGCTTCACGTTGGCGCTCTTCAACCCACACCGCCGGCAAACCGAATGCCGGGTCGACCGCGGCCGTGCCCTTCAGGGGATTGGTCACTTGGCCAGGGTTGATGGCCATCAGCATGTTGGGGAACACCTCGCCCTCGCCCACGATCGCGCCTCGCAAAGTGATGCGGTAAAAACTGGGGCGCAGCTCCAGGTTGTCCTTGATGTGCACCGAAGGCGGTAAAAAGCCCACTTCTTGCGCGAACTTGCGGCGAACGCCCTTGATCCGGGTCAGCAAGTCGCCGCCCCGGTCCTTGTCCACCAGCTGGATCAAGCGGTAGCCCACTTCCAGGCCCAGGGTGTCCACGGGCTGCAGGTCTTCCCAGGTGGCTTCGCCGTTGTTGTTGACGGGCGCGTCCACCGGCTTGTCGATCGGCGCGGGCGCGTTGCGGGCCAGCTCCTGCTTTTCCTGCATGCGCCACGCCATCCAGCCAAAACCACCGGCCATCGGCAAAAACACCAGGCTGGGCATGCCAGGGATCATGCCCAGCAATCCAATCACACCGGCCGCCACGCCCATCACCTTGGGGTTCTGGAACATCTGCGAGATGATCTGCGCGCCAACGTCCTCGCCCTTGCCGACGCGGGACACCACCATGGCGGATGCCACCGAGATCAGCAGGGCCGGGATTTGCGCCACCAGCGCGTCACCCACGGCCAGCAGCACGTAGGAGCTGGCAGCTTCGCTGGCCGACAGGTCGTGCTGCACCACGCCAATGATGAAGCCGCCAATGATGTTGATGAACAAAATCAGGATGCCGGCGATGGCATCGCCGCGCACGAACTTGGAGGCACCGTCCATGGCGCCGTGGAACTCCGCTTCTTCGCCCACCTCGATGCGGCGGCGCTTGGCTTCTTTTTCGTCGATCAGGCCGGCGTTCAGGTCGGCGTCGATGGCCATCTGCTTGCCGGGCATCGCATCCAGGGTGAAACGCGCGCCCACTTCGGCAATCCGCTCGGAGCCCTTGGTGACCACCACGAAGTTGATCACCACCAGGATCGCGAACACGATGATCCCGACCGCGAAGTTGCCGCCGATCAGGAAGTGGCCAAAGGATTCGATCACCTGGCCGGCAGCGCCTGGGCCGTTGTGCCCTTCCAGCAGCACCACCCGGGTCGAGGCCACGTTCAGCGACAGGCGCAACAGCGTCGTCAGCAACAGCACCGATGGGAAGGCGGCGAAGTCCAGCGGGCGCAGCATGGTGGCCGACACCATCATCACCATCACCGCCATCGCGATGTTGAAGGTGAAGAAGATGTCCAGCGCCAGCGGCGGCAAGGGCAGGATCATCATGACCAGCACCAGCAGCACGGCGATGGGGGCGGCCAGCACCTGGAAGCCCTTGGCGGACTTGCCGCTCATCACGGATTGAAGTTGTTGCAGGAACGGGTTCATGCGTGTGCAGCCTTATTGGCAGGATCCAGGGCAGCGGGAACGTCCAGGTCAGGCAGGTTGCCCGGCAGGGGCGCCTTGCCGGCCAAGGCCGCTTTGAGTTGGTACACGTAGGCCAGCACCTGGGCCACGGCGCCGTACAAGGCCATGGGCACCTCGGCGTCGATTTCGGTGTTGGCGTACAAAGCGCGGGCCAGCGGCGGGGCTTCCAGCACGGGCACCTTGTTCTCGGTGGCCAGGTCGCGGATGCGCAAGGCCAGCAAGTCCAGGCCCTTGGCCACCACGCGGGGGGCGCCCATCTTGCCTTCGTCGTACTTCAGCGCCACGGCATAGTGGGTGGGGTTCATCACCACCAGATCGGCCGTGGGGATGGCGGCCAGCATGCGTTTGCGGGCCATCTCGCGCATCCGTTGCTTGATGCGCTGCTTGGCTTCCATGTTGCCTTCCATCTGCTTGACTTCGTCCTTCTGATCCTGGTGGCTCATCTTCATGCGGCCCATGAACATGAAGCGCTGCAGCGGCCAATCGACCATGGCGAACAAGGCCAGCACCAGCAACATCGAAGTCATCACGCTGCCCAGCGTCATGCCGAAATGATGGATGGCGGCTGGCAGCGGCAGGCCCATCAGGCCCACCATGTCGGGCCACACACGCGACAAGAAGAAAGCCCCGGTGCCGCCCAGGATCAAACCCAAGGCGCTGGCTTTCAAAGCGTCCACCATTTGCTGCTTGGACAGCAGGTTGGCGAAACCGGTGATGGGGTTAAGCTTGCCAAACTTGGGAAAGATGACCTGGAATGACATCACCCAGCCACCCGCCAGGACGCTGGCCGCCACCGAGGCCAGGGCCACGCCAGCACCAAAGGGCACCACCATCATCATGGCCTGGGTGCTCCATTGCGACAGGCGCTGCACCATCACGTCCGGATTGGCCACCGCCCGGGCATCGAAGCGCATGCCGGCATTGAGCTGCAACTGCATCTTGTCCATCCAGACCGGCGTCAGCACCATCAGGACACTGGCAGCGGCCAAGATCACCAGGAAGTGACCCAGGTCACGCGAACGAACCACCTGGCCTTCTTCACGGGCTTTTTTAAGCTTCCGCTCTGAGGCTGGTAGTTGTTTGTCTTGGGAGCTGTCGGACATGGTGGGTGAGTGCCTGGGTGCTTGCTCCGATTCTTGGCGACCCGGCCGAAATCTTGAGCGAGATAAAGAGCCACCAAGGCACCCATTTCACGCCCCGTTTCGGGGGCCGAAATGCATCAGGGGACGCAGCGTGATGTTTGTCACGCTTCGTCCCCCGATTGGGCTGAGGATGAAAAAAATCAGTCCAGCGAGAACACTACTTTCAGGCGACACCCGTCGCGCAAAGAGCGGCCGCCAGAGCGGTCTGGCGTGGAATGTAGGTCATCTTGTTCTCCAGAAATTTGATGGAGTGGTTGAAGCGTCATCATCTTGAATCGTCCAAAACATTCAGGCTTATCGGACGACTTCAAAATTAACTGCGCCCACACTCCACAAAATACGGAAAAACGCCTGAATAGGGGGCCTATTGCAAGAACGCCACATGCTCCGCAAAACCATTGCATCACTCCATGGACGAAGGCACCACCGTCCACTGCTGGCGAACCTCGCCATCGCCATTGACGCTTTCCATGTGCACCGGAAAGCCCCACAAACGCGCCACGTGCTTGAGCACCTCGCGCGTGCCATCGGCCAAAGGCCTGCTGGCCTGCTGCGTGTGGCGCAAAGTCAATGAGCGATCGCCCCGCAGGTTCACGCTCCAGACCTGAATGTTCGGTTCACGCGCACTCAAGTCATATTGACGTGACAGGCTCTCGCGCAGCGCCCGGTACCCTGCCTCGTCGTGGATGGCGGCCACCTCGTACTCCGGCTCATCCTCGTCATCACGGATCGCGAACAGGCGGAAATCTCGCATCACCTTGGGCGACAGAAACTGCCCCACAAAGCTCTCGTCCTTGAAGTTGCGCATGGCGTAATCCAGGGTCTTGAGCCAGGCATGATCACCCTTGGCCGCACCCTCGGCCGACCCCGCGAAATCGGGGAACCAATGCCGGTCTTCGTCCGTGGGGTGCTCGCAAATGCGCTTGAGGTCGGTGTACATCGCAAAGCCAAGCGCATACGGGTTCAGCCCGCTGTAGGCGCGGTGCCCCACCGGCGGTTGGTACACCACATTGGTGTGCGACTTGAGCCATTCCAGCATGATGCCGTCGCTCAGGTGGCCATCTTCGTACATGGTGTTGAGCAAGGTGTAGTGCCAGAACGTGGCCCAGCCTTCGTTCATCACCTGCGTCTGGCGCTGCGGGTAGAAATACTGCGCCACCTTGCGCACAATGCGCACCACCTCGCGCTGCCAGGGCTCCAGCAGCGGTGCATTTTTCTCGATGAAATACAGGATGTTTTCCTGAGGCTCAGACGGAAAGCGCCGCGCACCGTCGTCATCGCCGATCTTGTCAACACGGCGCGGCAAGGTCCGCCACAGGTCGTTCACCTGCTGCTGCAGATAAGACTCGCGCTCTTCACGGCGGGCCAGCTCTTTCTCTAACGACAGCTTGCTGGGGCGGCGATAGCGGTCCACCCCATGGTTCATCAGTGCGTGGCAAGAATCGAGCGTTTCTTCGACCGCGTCCAGGCCATAGCGCTCCTCGCAACCAGCGATGTAGTTCTTGGCATAGACCAGGTAATCGATGATGCTGGAGGCGTCCGTCCACATCCGGAACAGGTAATTGCCTTTGAAGAAGCTGTTGTGGCCATAGGCCGCGTGCGCGATCACCAAGGCCTGCATGGCCATGGTGTTTTCTTCCATCAGGTAACTGATGCAGGGGTTGGAGTTGATGACGATTTCATAGGCCAGCCCCATGAAACCACGGCGGTAGTTCTTCTCGGTGGCAATGAACTCCTTGCCGTAAGACCAATGCCGATAATTCACCGGCATGCCCACGCTGGCGTAGGCGTCCATCATCTGCTCGGCGGTGATGATTTCCAGCTGATTGGGGTAGGTGTCCAGCTTGTAACGCTCGGCCGTGGCCCGGATGACGTCGTGGTACTGCTCAATCAGCTCGAACGACCAATCCGACGGGCCTGGCAGGGGTTCGGGTCGAATCTCAGGTTTCAGAATGGCACTCATGAATCTGCCCCTTCCTTCTTGAACAGTTCACGGAACACGGGGTAGATCTGCGAGGCATCCAGCACCTTGCGCATCGCGAATTGCTTGTGCGATTCGCTCAGGCCCATGTACTCATCCCATAAATTTTGCTCCGTTTGCGCCACTTGCACATAAGCAAAATAGCGCACCAGGGGCAGGATCTTGTTTTCCAGGATCTCGCGGCAACGGGCCGAATCGTGGTGCCAGTTGTCGCCATCGCTGGCTTGGGCCACGTACAGGTTCCACTCGTTGGTGGGGTAGCGCGCGGTGATGATCTCGTCCAGCAACACCAGCGCGCTGGACACCACGGTGCCCCCGGTTTCGGTCGCGTGGAAGAACTCGTCTTCGGTCACTTCCTGCGCCTGCGTGTGATGCCGGATGAAGACCAATTCGATCTTGTCGTAGTGCCGGGTCAGGAACAGGTACAGCAGGATGAAAATGCGCTTGGACAACTCCTTGCGCTGCTCGTCCATCGAGCCTGAGATGTCCATCACGCAGAACATCACAGCCTTGGTGGTGGGCACTGGCACCTTGATTCGGCTGCGGTAGCGCAGGTCGATCGGGTCCAGGAAAGGAATGCCGCGCACCCGAGCCCGCAAATGGTCGATGCGCGCTTCCAGCGCCTCGATTTCATGGGCATGTTCCAACACCAGGGCAGCGTCGCCAGCCTCATCCTCGGCGCGCAACGTGGCCAGGTGCTCTTCCAGCTCTTTCAACTCACGGCGAAGCCCCGCGCCCAGGGCAATGCGCCGCCCCAAGGCTCCGCGCATGGAGCGCACCACGTGCAGGTTGCTGGCCGTGCCATCGTTGGAGTAACCCGCGCGCTGGCTTTTCCACTCGGGGATCTCGGCCAGGGCAGTTTTGACCATGTTGGGCAAGGCCAGGTCTTCAAAAAAGACCTGCATGAACTCTTCCTTGCTGAGCGAGAAGACAAAGTCGTCTTCACCCTCGCCGGAATCGCTGGCCTCGCCCGACCCGCTGCCCTGCCCGCCCCCGCCCGGTGGCCGCTCGATGCGGTCACCTCGCACGTACTCGCGGTTGCCCGGGTGCACCACATCGCGGATGCCGCCCTGGCCGTGGCTGAACACCGGCTCGGACAGGTCGCGCTTGGGGATCGCGATGTCTTCGCCTTTTTCGATGTCCCGGATGCTGCGTCCATTGATGGCCCGCTGCACCGCATCGCGAACCTTGTCGCGGTAACGCCTAAGGAAGCGTTCGCGATTACCGATCGACTTGTTTTTGCCAGCAAGCCGTCGGTCAATGATGTGTTGCCGCATCGGGACTCCGTTTTAGGACGACTTTCGAACGCGTAAATACCATTCGCAGAGCAGGCGGACCTGCTTGGCGGTGTAGCCCTTTTCAACCATGCGGTTGACAAAATCCTCGTGCTTCTTGACCTCGTCGGCGCTGGCCTTGGCGTTGAAGCTGATCACCGGCAACAACTCTTCGGTGTTGCTGAACATCTTCTTCTCGATCACCGTGCGCAGCTTCTCGTAGCTGGTCCACAGCGGGTTTTTGCCGCCGTTGTTGGCCCGCGCCCGCAGCACAAAGTTGACGATCTCGTTGCGGAAATCCTTGGGGTTGGAGATGCCCGCGGGCTTTTCGATCTTCTCCAACTCGCCATTGAGCGCGCCACGGTCAAAGCTCTCGCCAGTGTCGTTGTCGCGGTATTCCTGGTCCTGGATCCAGTAGTCGGCGTAGGTCACGTAGCGGTCAAAGATGTTCTGGCCGTATTCACTGTAGCTTTCAAGGTAGGCCGTCTGGATCTCCTTGCCAATGAACTCGGCGTAACGGGGTGACAGCGATTCCTTGATGTAGGCGATGTACTTGGCTTCCAGCTCCGCCGGGAACTGCTCGCGCTCGATCTGCTGCTCCAGCACGTACATCAGGTGCACCGGGTTGGCCGCCACTTCAGCGTTGTCAAAGTTGAACACCTTGGACAGAATCTTGAATGCGAAGCGGGTGGACACGCCAATCATGCCCTCGTCCACGCCGGCATAGTCGCGGTACTCCTGCAGCGACTTGGCCTTGGGGTCAGTGTCCTTGAGGTTCTCGCCATCGTAGACCTGCATCTTGCTGTAGGTGCTGGAGTTTTCTGGCTCCTTCAGGCGGGTCAAGATGGCAAACTGCGACATCATCTTGAACGTGCCCGGGGCGCAAGGCGCCTTGGACAAGGACGAAGTGCGCACCAGCTTTTCGTAAATCTTGATTTCCTCTGACACGCGCAGGCAGTACGGCACCTTGACGATGTAGATCCGGTCGAGGAAGGCTTCGTTGTTCTTGTTGTTGCGGAAGGCCTTCCATTCGCTTTCGTTGCTGTGCGCCAGCACGACGCCGTCAAAGGGGATGGCGCCAAAGCCTTCGGTGCCCTTGTAGTTGCCTTCTTGCGTGGCCGTCAGCAAGGGGTGCAAAACCTTGATGGGGGCCTTGAACATTTCAACGAATTCGAGCAGGCCCTGGTTGGCCAGGCACAGGCCGCCAGAGTAGCTGTAGGCATCCGGGTCATCCTGCGCATAGGTTTCCAGCTTGCGGATGTCAACCTTGCCGACCAGGGAGCTGATGTCCTGGTTGTTTTCGTCGCCCGGTTCGGTCTTGGCGATGCCGACCTGCTTGAGCACGCTGGGGTAGCGCTTGACGACGCGGAACTTGCGGATGTCGCCACCGTATTCGTCCAGGCGCTTGACCGCCCAGGGGCTGAGGATGCGTTGCAGGTAGCGGCGCGGGATGCCGTACTCGGCTTCCAGGATGGGTCCGTCTTCGGTGGGCTCGAACAGGCCCAGGGGCGATTCGTTGACCGGCGACCCCTTGATCGCGTAGAAAGGCACGCGCTCGGCCAGTTGCTTGAGGCGTTCGGCAATCGACGATTTGCCGCCGCCCACCGGGCCCAGCAAATACAAAATTTGCTTCTTTTCTTCCAGGCCCTGCGCGGCGTGGCGGAAGTAGCTCACCACCTGTTCGATGGCGTCTTCCATGCCGTAGAACTCTTCGAACGCCGGGTAGATTCTGATGACCTTGTTGGCAAAGATGCGAGACAGGCGCGTGTCGTTGCGGGTGTCAATCGTCTGCGGCTCGCCAATGGCTTGCAGCATGCGTTCGGCAGCCGTCGCGTAGGCGTTTTTATCGCGTTTGCAGATGTCCAAGTATTCCTCCAGGGAATACTCTTCTTCACGAGTGCGCTCGTAGCGAGCGGCGAAGTTACTGATCACGTCCATGCAGACCTCCGAGACATCGACACAAGCCATCGACGCTAGGGTGAACTGCCGGATATCCGTCTGGTGGCCCGGCGCGAGCACACAAGCATCGCCATAACACCAAAGATCGCTGAAATCACCCCTTGTTCATACCCCGAATAACCAGAAGAAGACAGGGCTGATCTGTGACTTCATTGGTGCTTATCTTGCACCTTTTTCAAAGCCAGCGTGCGGCACGGGCACAACAACGTCAAGAGTTGCTGGTGGCACGCACTTCTTCCATGCTCGTGATGCCCATCAAAACCTTCTCGATCCCGTCTTGCCGCAAGGTCCGCATGCCCTCGCGCAAAGCTTGTTGCTGGATCTGTTCCGCGCGGCCGCCGGTCTGGATCATGTGGCGCAATTCACGGCTCATGGACATCAATTCGTGCAGGCCGGCACGGCCCTTGTAGCCCGTCTGGTTGCAGTGAGCGCAGCCCGGGTTGTGGTACTTCATGAGCCGGCCCTCGCGGCCAAAGCGGTCCACCCAATCCTTGTGAACATGGTCCCGATCGAACTCAGGCACGTCCTTGGGTGACACCTGCAGGAAGTCGCGCAGCAGGATGTCGATGTCTTCTTCGGTGGCGGGTTCGGCCACTTTGCATTGCGCGCACAGGCGGCGCACCAGGCGCTGCGCCAGCACCACCAGCAACGAGTCGGCAAAATTGAAGGGGTCCAGGCCCATGTCGATCAGGCGCGTGACAGTTTCGGGCGCACTGTTGGTGTGCAGGGTGGACAGCACCAAGTGGCCGGTCAGCGAGGCTTCGACGCCCATGCTGGCGGTTTCCTGGTCGCGCATTTCGCCCACCATGATCACATCGGGATCGGCCCGCAGGAAGGCGCGCAAGGCCTTGGCAAAGGTCCAGTCAATCTTGGGATTGATCTGCACCTGGCGCAGGCCGGGCTGGGTGATTTCGACTGGATCTTCGGCCGTCCAGATCTTGCGCTCGGGCACATTGATGAAGCTGAGCGCTGAGTGCAAGGTGGTGGTTTTGCCAGAACCGGTGGGCCCCACGCACAACACCAGGCCATAAGGCCGCTCCATCGCTTCTTTCAAGCGCGACAGGTTGCTCGGGCTCAGCCCAATATTGTCCAGCGGCAAGGGTTTGGCCGAGGCCAAAATCCGCATGACGATGTCTTCCATCCCGTTGTTGGTGGGGATGGCGGCCACGCGCAGCTCAATCTTGTGCTGCGGCACGAACTTGGCGAAGTTGATCTTGCCGTCCTGCGGCTTGCGTCGCTCGGAGATGTCCAGGTCGCACATGATCTTGATGCGGGCGATCATGGCGCTGCGGTAGTTGGGCGGCAGCTCCAGGTAGGGCATGAGCACACCATCCTTGCGGAAGCGGATCTTGATCTTTTCCTTGCCGGGGTAGCTCTCGACGTGGATGTCAGAGACGCCCTGCGCATGCGCCTCGATGATCATGGTGTTGATCAGACGCACCAGCGAGTTGTCGCTTTGCTCAATCGGGTGGTCGTCTTCGCGCGAGTTGGATTCCTCGTTCTGCTTCTCCAGGTCCTCCATCAACGAATTGGAGCTTTGAGGCTCTACGTCAAAGTCGCTGTTCTGAACACTCGTGGCGCGTCCATAGACATCGGCGCTGACGTCGGCGCCAATCTTGCTGTACGCGTCCTTGATCGCGAATTCAAGCTGGGTGTGCTGGGCCAACACCGGCACGATCTTGCACTGGGTGATGAATTCGAGTTCAGACAGGGTCAGGCGCTTGCTGGGGTCTTCAACCGCGACGATCAGACTGCCATCTCGCAGGAGCAAGGGCACCGTCATCAGGCGGTGAGCCACCGTGAACGGCACTTTGCGCAGCCCTTCAGCCTCGATCGGGAACTTGTCCAGGTCAACCAAGGGGTAGCCCATCTTGCGCGCCAGGGCCGTTTGCAAGTCAAGCCGCGACACCAGGCCCTGGCTGACCAACAACTCGCCCAGCGGCACGCTGCGATCTCGCTTTTGGCGCTCTAGGGCGTCTTCAAGTTGGGCATGGTTGATCATGCCCAGGGCCATCAGCGCTTCGCCGATGCGCACCATGGGCATCTTGCCCTGTTGCTCAATGGCGGCCAGCAACTGCTCAGGCGAGACCACCTGCTGGGTCAGCAGGATGTCGCCCAGCTTCTGGTTGCGCATCTGGTTTTGCACTTCAACCGCCTGCTCCACCTGCTCTTGCGTTACCGCCTTCGTGTTGACCAGGATCTCGCCGATCTTGCCGCCCACTTCGAATGCCGCCAACACCTCGCGCCCCACGAACAAGCGCTGCACCGCCCCCTCGTCACCCACGGGCGGGAACAGAAAAATGCCGAATTCGGCTTCCCGGTGGCCCATGGTCTGGCCTTCGATCTGCCCTCCGGCCTTGAACTTCACCTTGAAGTCAACACTGGCGCGGTGCCCCAGCATGGAGGCGTGAGGGTCCTGCCCATCCGCCGCCCGCTTGGGCTTGATGGGGTTGGTGAGCAACAAGGTGCGGAACTGGCCAAAGCGCAGGGCCATGGTGGTGCGCGACGGTGGCACCTGGATGTGGGCCACCTCCTCGTCAGGCACGAAAAAGCTCAGGCGCCCTTTCATGATCCGGCCATTGAGGCCTTCGATTTGGCAGGCTTCGTGCTCGGTTTGCTGGCGGGCGGCCGGGTAAGCGGCGAAAGGCGGTGTGGGCCACAGGAACGCACCACTTTCGTTGTCGATCATCGACTGATCCTGGTCCGCCGAATCGGCCGACCCGGGCGTGCTCGATTCGAGCTGGCTCAAGGCACCCTCCCAGTTCAGCGGCGGCAATGGTGAATCAGACATGACACTCCTAACGTTCCACGCACCAACGGCGGTCGTGAATGGTTGCCATGCTATGAAATAGCCTAGGATCGTGAAACTGCCATATGAGGCAGTTTTTCACGGCAAATGGAAATCAGGGGCCCCAGTGTCAGATTTTCGGGCGCCCAACGACCAAGAAATCAGCGGCCGATGCAGCCGCTTCACTGCCAACCACTTCTTTGGAGTCTACAAAATGAACCAACGTCAACTGCTGTCCTCCGCCCTCGCCTCCGTCATGGCTTTGGGCCTGGTATCTCAAGCTTCGGCCGACATGGGCGCTGAAAAAGGCAAGGAAAAGTGCTTTGGCATTGCCAAGGCGGGCGAAAACAGCTGCGCCAACCTCTCGGGCAGCCACTCCTGCGCCGGCCAGTCCACGCTGGACAAGGCGCCCGGCGAATGGAAGCTGGTGGCCAAGGGCACCTGCGCCAAACTGGGCGGCCTGACGGCTGAAGAAGCCAAGATCGCCGTGGCCAAAGCCGACAAGAAGTAAAGCGGATGGCGGACATCCCCGCCAGCGCCTTGGCCGGCATCGGCCTGCGCCAGCCGCACTACCAGGCTCTGATGGCGCACTTGCCGCCCTTGGGGTTCATCGAGGTTCACTCCGAGAACTTCTTTGGTGACGGCGGGGCGGCCCTGGCCGTGCTGACTGCCGCTCGGGCGCACTACCCCGTGAGTCTGCACGGCGTGGGTCTGTCACTGGGTTCGGCCTGCGGGCTGGACGCGGGCAACCTGGACAAGCTGGCCAGGCTGGTTGAGCGGATTGATCCCATTCGGGTGTCCGACCACGCCTGCTTTGCCCGGGGCGCCTGGCCGGGCGGCGACACCGTGCATGCCAGCGACCTGCTGCCCGTGGCCTTCACCCGCGCCTCACTCGACATCCTGGTGCGCAACGTCGACGAGGTGCAGTCGCGCTTGCGGCGCCCCATGCTGGTCGAGAACCTGTCCGCCTACCTGAGCTACGTGGACGATCAAATCCCCGAGCCGCAATTCCTGGCATCGCTGTGCCAACGCAGCGGCTGCCAGCTGCTGCTGGACGTCAACAACCTCGTGGTCAATGGATTGAATGCCGTGCGCCAGGGCCGATCAAGCTCGGACGAGGCCACGTTGGCGTCAGACCTGGAGGCTGCAGGCGCACACGCCCTGGCGTTTGTGCAGGCCCTGCCGCCCGGGCTGGTGGGTGAGGTGCACCTGGCCGGCTTTCAAACACCCACCGCCGCGAGACAACTGGTGGTGGACGACCACAGCGCCATCGTGCAACCGGTGGTGTGGCAGGTTTACGCCGCCGCCGTGCATCGCTTTGGCGCACAGCCCACCTTGCTTGAATGGGACCACAAGCTGCCCGAACTGGGCGTATTGCTGGACCAGGCCCGGCAAGCGGATGTGATCACCGCTCAGGCCGCCGCCGCGCAGGCCACGGCAGGTCACCATGAATACTGAAGCCCAACGCCAAGCTGGCGTCTTGCAAGACCTGTGGGGCTGGCCAGCAGCACCTGAAGCGACGCCCGGCTGGCGTGAACACGGCGAGCCTCTGCGCGCAGGCCGGGCCGCCTACCAAGGCAATGCCGGCGCCACGGCGGAACGTGTTTTGGCCGCCGCCTACCCCACCGTGCAAGCCTTGCTGGGCGACGAGGCCTTGGCCTTGCTGGCCAGGCAGTTGTGGCACCACCACCCCCCCACGCAGGGCGACCTCACAGCCTGGGGACAGATCTTGCCTGAGTGGCTGGCCGACCTGCCCGACATGCAGGACTGGCCCTATGTGCCCGATTGCGCGCGGCTGGACTGGGCTCGGCACACCGCGGAGCACGCTGGCGATGCCCCATTCGAGCCTGGTTCACTGGCCTTGTTGGGCACGCAAGATCCCGCCGATCTGCGGATTGAATTGCGGCCGGGCTTGAGCGTGATCCGGTCAGACTGGCCGGTGGTCAGCCTCTGGCAGGCGCATCAAACCGCAAGCACCCACGACAACCTGCCACCAGAAGCCGACCGGCTTAAAACCCTGCGCCGCGCCCTGGCTGCCAGGCAAGCCGAGACTGCCGTGGTGTGGCGCCGCGAATGGCGCGCCGAGGTCTGCGAATTGCCCAAGTGCATGGCGGGCTGGATGAGCGCACTCGCACCATCAGCCGCCCAATCCAGCCCCCTTTTGTCCACCCTGCTGGCCAGCGCACCCGCCGACTTCGACCTGGGTCAGTGGCTGGCGCTGGCCTTGCACCAAGGTTGGATCTGGCGCGTGAGCGTCACCGATCCCGCGGGCTGATCCCGATCTGGAAGACCGTGTCAGGCAGGCGACCGCGTTCATCGAAGGGCAGCGAGCGCGTCTTGTCGATGCCATCCAGCACGGCCTTGTCCCAGGCCGGCGAGCCGCTGGGATCCAGCAGGCGGCGCGACAGGATGGTGCCGTCGGGCGCGCAGCGGATCTCCACCCAGGCCGTCGGATTGCCATTGCCCTCGTCCATCAAAAAGGTGATGTTGGGGATGATGCGCGCCCTGATCTTGCCTTGGTAGCTGGCAGAGGGACCGGCGGATTGCTCGGACGTGCCCAGCGAGCCCAGGTCTTTCATCATGCGCTGCATGGCGACCTTGCGCCGGGCATCGCGCTCGGCCGATGACACGGTGGGCGCATCGGTGGGCGTCGCGGGCTTGGTCGGTGGCACAGGCGGGGTCTTGGGCTTCTTCGCGACCACCGGCGGCTCGTTGATGAAGGTTTCCTTGGGCTGCGCCGGCTTCTTCTTGGGCTTGGGCGGTGGCTCAACCTTGGCCACGGGCGGCACAGGCGTCTCCTTCTTGCGCTTGGCCTTGGGCACGGGCGCGCTCGGGATGTCGGCCTCGGGCTCTGGCACGGGTTCAGGCTCGGCCTGCGCCACTGGGGGTGGCGGTGGCGGGGTTTCTTTAACCGGCGTGGGTGGCGGTGGTGGCGGCTCTTCGGCGGGGGCCGCGGCCTTGGGCACTTCGGCCCAGACTTCGGCCTCGGCGATCACGGGCGTGTTCGTGCGCCAACTCACGCCAAAGGCCAGGGCCAGCACCAGCAAAAGGTGCGCCGCCAGGGCCAGGACCATGCCCAAGCCCAAGGTGTCTTCGGTCTTTGGCCGAAAAAACTCAGCACGCGCCACGGCCACGCTGCTCATCCCCCGGTCGTGTGCACCGTCAGCCCGACGCGGGCCACGCCTGCACGCTGCAAGGTGTCCATGATCTTGAGCACGGCGTCATAGCGCACATCCTTGCGCGCACTGATGATGACGGGTGCCGCCGTGGGGCCACCGGCCGTGCTGTCTTGCGCCGCCTTCACGCGCTGGGTCAGCTCGGCCAGTTTCATGCTGCCGCTGTCTTGCTGGTCGATGCGCAGGCTGACCTGCTCGCCCTCGCCCACCACCACCTCGATGACTTTTTCAGGCGCCTGTTTGGCCTTGCCCACGCTGGGCAGATCAACCACGCCCGTGGGCATCAAGGGCGCACTGACCATGAAGATGATGAGCAGCACCAGCATGACGTCGATGAACGGCACCATGTTGATCTCGTTCTTGGTGCGCCGGCCGCGCCCACCTCGCCAATTGCTTTGCGCCATGACCCGGCCTCAGCGAACGGTGGTGGCTGGGCGAGCCGCCTCGGCACCCGCCGCAGGCTGCGTGTTGCGCGCCAGGATGTTGGAGAACTCTTCGATGAAGGACTCCAGGTGGGTGGCGATGCGGTCGATGTCGCGCGAGAAATTGTTGTACGCCAGCACGGCGGGAATCGCCGCGAACAGGCCAATCGCCGTGGCCACCAGCGCTTCGGCGATGCCGGGCGCCACCGTGGCCAGCGTCACCTGCTGCATGTTCGACAGCCCCGTGAACGCATTCATGATGCCCCACACCGTGCCGAACAGGCCGATGTAAGGCGAGACCGAGCCCACTGAGCCCAAAAAATCCAGGCGTGCTTCGATGACATCCATTTCGCGCTGGTAGCTGGCGCGCATGGCGCGGCGTGAACCATCGAGCAAACTGGCCACATCGACGACGCGACGCTCGCGCAGCTTCAGGAACTCGCGCATGCCGGCCGCGAAGATGCGCTCTTGCGGCGACGGTGGCCCGCTGGCGCGTGAGGCATCCTGGTAAAGCTCTTGTAAAGTGCGGCCCGCCCAGAATTCGCGGTCGAATTCTTCGTTGTCGCTTTTCAGGCGCTTCAGGCCGATGGCCTTGCCGAAAATCACGCTCCAGCTGGCCAGCGACACGGCCAAGAGCAGCACGAGCACGATCTGCACCACCACGCTGGCATGCTTCACCAATTCAATGATGGACAAGTCTTGATTCATGGGCGGTCAACCTCCAGAGGCTTGTTGGTTTTGGAACAGCAAGGTATCACCCGGCCAGACTTCTTGCAGAACACGGTGCGGGAGGGAAAGCGGTCATCGGGCACATGTGCCCCGATTATCCCGGCAATCACGCCCGGCCCGCAGGCTCAGAGAAAGTCGGGGGGCTGCACGGCGTGCAAAGTCACCTCCAGGGTGCCTTCGCGATCGCGGCCACGCAACCACCAAACCGCCCCCTTCCGGATGGCCCAAGGCAGGTCTTGTCCGGCCAACAGGCGGGCGGCCACGAGGCCCAGAGCGGGTTGATGGCCGACCAGCAGCACCGGGTCCTTGCCACCCGGCCACCGCGCGGCCAACAGCAAGTCTTCAACCGAGGCGTCGGGTGCGATGGTGGCCACCGTCTTGAAGGATCGCCCCAGGGCCTGCGCCGTTTGCTGGGAGCGCTTGGCCGGGCTGACCAGCACCCGCGTGGTGTCGGTCAGGCGCTGGTTCAACCAGGCGGCCATGCGCTCAGCCTGCCGGTCGCCCTTGGGCGTGAGGGCCCTGGCCAAATCATCGGCGAATGATGCGGGCGAGCCGTCTTCGGCGACCAGGGCCTGGGCTTGGGCATGTCGCCAGAGGATCAGGTCCATGGTCGTCTTGCTGGCTGGTTGGATCAATCCACCGCGCGGTGAAGCTCCATCAGCGCACGCTGGGCGCTGGGGCCATCCACACCCACACGTTCATAACGCCCGTCGCCCAACTGCTGCCAGGCGTCGCAGCTGTCCATCAGGTAGGGCACCAGGCATTCGTCGATCACGCGCTGGCGCAAGGCCAGGTCGCGCACCGGCCAGGCCACCTCGATGCGCCGCGTCATGTTGCGGTTCATCCAGTCGGCGCTGGACAGGTACAGCGCCTCATCATGCTCGCTCTCGCCCCAGCGGAAGTACAAGATCCGCGTGTGCTCCAGCATGCGCCCCACCACCGAGCGCACGCGGATGTTGTCGGTGAAACCAGGCACGCCGGGCGGCAACACGCAGGCACCGCGGATGATGAGGTCGATCTTGGCACCGGCTTGGCCGGCTTCGATCAAGGCCACGATCAAAGGCTCGTCGGTCAGGGAGTTGAGCTTGAGCACGATGCGCGCGGGGAGGCCGGCCAGCGCCGCCTCGCCCACGCGGGCCATGATCCGGATCAACTGCTTTTGCAAACCAAAGGGCGCCAGCATCAGTTGCTTGGGCGATCGCAGTTGCGTCAGGCTGGACAGTTGCTGAAACACCATGTCCACATCGGCCGTGATTTCCTGGCTGGTGGTCAGGTAGCCCACGTCGGTGTAGACACCCGCCGTGCGCGGATTGTAGTTGCCAGTGGACAAGTGGGCATAGCGGCGCAGGCGCGTGCCTTCGCGGCGCGTGACCAGCATCATCTTGGCGTGGGTCTTCAGGCCAACGATGCCATAGACCACCTGGGCCCCCAGGGCCTCCAGGCGCTCGGCCCAGTTGATGTTGGCCTCTTCGTCAAAGCGCGCTTTCAGCTCCACCACGGCCAGCACTTCCTTGCCACGGCGCACGGCTTCCAGCAGCAACTCCATCAGCACGGACTCGCTGCCAGTGCGGTAGATGGTTTGCTTGATGGCCAGCACATCAGGGTCGTGAACGGCCTCGCGCAGGAACTCGACCACCGTGTCGAAAGACTCGAAAGGGTGGTGCAACATGATGTCGCCCTTGCGCAGGTGCTCCAGCATGCCGCCCTGCTGGGGCAGGCCTTTTGGCCAACCAGGCAGGTAGGCTGGAAAGCGCAACTCATCGCCACGCACCTGGTCGATCAGTTGCGTCAGGCGCACCAGGTTGACGGGGCCGTTGACCTTGTACAGCGCCTGCTCGGTCAAGCCAAACTGCTCCAGCAAAAAGTCGGACAGCTCGGGCGGGCAACTGCTGACCACTTCCAGGCGGATGGTCTGGCCAAACTGGCGCGTGGTCATTTTGGTGCGCAAAGCCTGGCGCAAATCGGTCACGTCGTCTTCATCGACATCAATGTCGGTGTCACGCGTGACGCGGAACTGCGAGAAGAACAGGATCTCGCGCCCCGGGAACAGCTCGTGCAAGTGCGCCCGGATGACGCTGGACAAAAGCACGAATGACTGGCGCCCGTGGCTGATGGCTTCGGGCAGCAGGATCACGCGGGGCAGCACGCGCGGGATGCGCACGATGGCGATCGAATTGTCGCGGCCAAAGGCATCGCGCCCACCCAGCTTGGCGATGAAATTCAGCGTCTTGTTGGCAACCTGTGGAAAGGGGTGCGAGGGGTCCAGACCGATGGGCACCAGCAGCGGGCGCACCTGCTTGTGGAAGAAGCTGGACACCCACTCGCGCTGCATCAGATCGCGGTCGGCGTGGTTGAGGATGTCGATGCCTTCTGCCTTGAGCGCCGGGCCCACGACCTCGTTGAAGATCCGGTATTGCTCCTGCACCAGGCGGTGCGCCTCGCCGGAGACATCGGCCAGGTACTTGGGACCAATGCCGGTGCCCTGCATGCGCGAGGCCTCAAGCACGTCGGCGTAGCGAACCTCGAAAAACTCGTCGAAGTTGGAGGACACGATGCAGATGTAGCGCAGCCGTTCAAGCAGGGGCACATCGTCGCGCTGGGCCTGGGCCAGGACGCGCCGATTGAACTCCAAAATGGCCTGTTCGCGGCTGAGCAGTTTCAAGCGCAGGGCTCCTGATGCCTTGGGCACCTCATCTGACGGAATCATGATTTCATGGACAGGGCAATCCCCTTCAACAACACGGAATGGGGCGCCTCAGTGTACGCAAACATTGTGACAACCGCTTAACGGGCAGCCTGGGTCAATGAGCGGCCTCCCAATTGAGACCGGCCCCAACCTCGGCCAACAAAGGCACACGCAATTGCGCCACCGAAGCCATCAGGGCCGGCACCTGCGTGCGCACCCAGTCCAGCTCGGCTTGCGGCACCTGCAGCACCAGTTCGTCGTGCACCTGCATGATGATGAGGCTGGCCTTGTGCTCGGCGTCCAGCGCCTTCTGCACATCGACCATGGCCAGTTTGATCAGGTCGGCCGCGGTGCCCTGCATGGGCGCGTTGATGGCGGCCCGCTCCGCACCCGCGCGGCTGGGGCCATTCGGGCTGTTGATCTCGGGCAACCACAGGCGACGGCCAAACACGGTCTCGACGTAACCTTGGGCTTTGGCCAGGGCGCGGGTCTCGTCCATGTAGCGCTTCACGCCGGCAAAGCGGTGAAAGTAGCGCTCGATGTAGGACGACGCCGCTGAGCGCTCAATGCCCAGGTTCTTGGCCAGGCCGTGTGCGCTCATGCCGTAGATCAGGCCGAAGTTGATGACCTTGGCGTAGCGGCGCTGCTCGCTCGAGACCTCGTCCACCGGCGCGCCAAACACCTCGCTGGCCGTGGCGCGGTGCACATCTAGCCCCTCGGCGAAGGCACGCAGCAGGTTCTCGTCCTGCGAGATGTGGGCCATGATGCGCAGCTCGATTTGCGAGTAGTCGGCCGAGACGATGAAGTGCCCCGGCGGGGCGATGAAGGCCTCGCGGATGCGACGACCCTCGGCCGTGCGCACGGGGATGTTCTGCAAGTTGGGGTCGTTGCTGGACAAGCGCCCCGTGACGGCCACGGCCTGCGCATAGTTGGTGTGCACCCGGCCTGTTTCAGCGTTGATCATCAGCGGCAGCTTGTCCGTGTAGGTGGACTTGAGCTTGGCCATGCTGCGGTACTCGAGGATGCGTGCCGGCAGTGGGTAGTCCTCGGCCAGCTTTTCCAGCACCTCTTCGTTGGTGGAAGGCGCGCCCGTGGCGGTCTTCTTGACCACCGGCAGGCCTTGCTTGACGAAGAGAATTTCGCCCAGTTGCTTGGGCGAGCCCAGGTTGAAGGGCTGGCCGGCCAGCTCGTAGGCCTCCTGCTCCAGTTGCACGATGCGCTGGCCCAGCTCGTGGCTTTGCTGCTGCAGCAGCGATTTGTCGATCAACACGCCGTTGCGCTCGATGCGCTGCAGCACGCGCGAGGTGGGCATCTCGAAGCGTTCGTAGATGTCCCTCAGGCCCGGCTCGGCCTCCAGCATGGGCCACAGCGTCTGGTGCACGTGCAGCGTCAGGTCGCTGTCTTCGCTGGAGTACTGCGCGGCCACCGGCACGGCCACCTGCGCAAACGGGATCTGCTGGGCGCCCTTGCCGGCCACGTCCTCGTAGCTCAAGCCGGTGCGGCCGGTGAAACGCTGCGCGAGGCTGCCCAGGTTGTGCGGGCGGTGCGCCTCCAGCACGTAGCTTTGCAGCATGGTGTCGTGCGCGTAGCCGCGGATGTGGATGCCGTGGTTGGCCACCACGTGGGTGTCGTACTTGATGTTCTGGCCGACCTTGGCGCTGTCGGCGTCTTCCAGCCAAGGCTTGAGGCGCGCCAGCACCTCGTCAAGCGGCAGTTGCACCGGGGCATACGGGCCCTCGTGGCGCAGCGGGATGTAGCAGGCCGAGCCCACCTGGTCGGAAAAACTCAGGCCCACGATGCGGGCCTTCATCGGCTCAAGCGAGTCGGTCTCGGTGTCGAAGGCCACGAGCGGCGCGGCCTGGATGCGGACGAGCCAGGCGTCGAAGGCGGGCCAGTCCAGGATGGTGTCGTAGTGGGTGTCCATGCCGGGCTCGGCGGCAACCGAGGCATCGGCAGGCAACTCGGCACCCGCTTCTGCATCTGCGGCGGCCCCGGCACCAAACAGGTCCTGAGTGCCATTGACCACATTGGCCGTGCCTTTTTTCTTGGCGGCGGGCGGCGCGGCCTTGGCAGCCGATACGCCGGCGCCCAGCAGCTTTTCGAGCTCGGCCTTGGCCGAGCGGAAACCGAAGCGCGTGTAGAAATCCAGCAAGCCCGGCAGGTCGGGGGCCTTGAACGCCAGCGCGTCCAACGCAGGCCACTCGGGCACGTGACCGGTGAGGTCGCAATCCAGCTTGACGGTGATCAGGCGGCGGCCCTGTGGCAACCAGTCCAGCGCCTTGCGCAGGTTCTCGCCCGTGGCGCCCTTGAAGGAGTTGGCTGCGGCCATCACGCCGGCCAGCGTGCCATGCTCCTGCAGCCACTTCACCGCCGTCTTGGGGCCGACCTTCTCGACGCCAGGCACGTTGTCCACCGTGTCACCGACCAGGGTCAGGTAATCGATGATCAACTCGGGCGGCACGCCGAACTTGGCCAGCACCCCGGCGGTGTCCAGCACCTCGGGCGGCTTGGCCATGGTGTTGATGAGGGAGACCTGCGGGTTGACCAGTTGGGCCAGGTCCTTGTCGCCGGTGGAGATGACCACCTTGTGGCCAGACGCGGCGGCCACGCGGGCCAGCGTGCCAATGGCGTCATCGGCCCCGATGCCGGGCACCTCCATCACGGGCCAGCCCAGCAACTTGACGACCTCGTGGATGGGCTCGATCTGTGCGCGCAGATCATCCGGCATCGAGGGGCGATGGGCCTTGTACTCGGGGTACCACTCGTCGCGGAAGGTGGGGCCTTTGGCATCGAAGACGCAAACGGCATGGTCGGCGTCAATGTGGTCGCGAAGCCAGCCCAGCATGTTCACCACGCCGTGGATGGCGCCCGTGGCTTGACCCTGCGGCCCGCGCAGGTCGGGCATGGCATGGAAAGCGCGGTACAGGTAGCTGGAGCCATCCACCAACAGGAGCGTTGGCAGGGCATCGGAAGGTGAGGCCAGATCGTTCATGGCCCGCATTGTGAGGCCTGCTGGCGCAGGCCTCTTGGGGTCAGAACTCGCCTTGGAAACCGCCCGACAGCATATG
>NZ_JACMNS010000030.1 GCF_014378415.1 Aquabacterium sp. | reverse complement strand
CCAGCCGGTCTCGGCATCGAAGTACTGGCCCGGCAGGCGCAGGTTCAGCTCAATGCCTTGGACACCTGCTTGCGCGACATGGCCAGGTCGGCTCGTTGTCTTGGTTTTGGTCAAGCCATAGGCGCTGTAGCTGCCCCGCCAGATCACCTTGCCTTGGGCATTGGTGGCCGCAATCGGTGTGCCGATTTCGTTGGTATGCAGGTAGGTCAACTTTGGTGCGCTGGCGGTGCTCGCCTGCCAGGCCGTCTGCGCCCAATGCACGGCTTGATGCCACGCACCACCCTCGCCTGGTCTGGCCTCGACTTGCAGCCTGGCGCCGTGCTCGTAATCGATCACCGCCACCGGCACGCCATGGGCATAAACATAGCGGCGCGCCAGTGCGCCATGGCTGGCTGGCTGGGTCTCGCCCACCATCTGCCCGCCTTGCCACAGGTAGCTGGTGGCGCGGCCATTGCCCAAGGTCTTGCCAATGCGCTGGCCATGCGTGTTGTGGCTGTACAGGGCGAGAACCTTGTCACCCTCCTTGACTTCGATCAGCCGGTTGTCGGCGCTGTAGCTCAGGCGGCGGATCACGCCCTGGCGGTCGATGAGCTGCGGCATGCCGCTGGCGTTGCGCTCGGTGTGCACCTGGCGCCAATCGGTGGTCTGGCTTTGGATCTCGCTGCCCAGCATGCGGCCTTGCTCGTAGGCGTAGTACTCCACCTCATCGGCCTGGCCTTGGGCCACCAGCAGGCGGCCACTGGCGTCGTAGCCATAGCCGGTCCTGGCGCCATCTTCGTCCCGCTGGCTCATGCGCCCTTGCTGGTCGTAGGCATAGGCCAGTTCAAGCAGTGGTCGCCCGGACACAGCGCTGGCATTGGCGGCGTTCGTGGCGTTCGTGGCGTTGGCGGCGTTTGCGCTGGGTAGCCAAGCCAGCAAGGCCTGCTGCCATGAACTTTCGGCCGATGCCTGATAGCGCATGCTTGAGAGCTGCCCGCTCTGATCGAGCTGCCAGCGCAGCTCCACCCCGTTGCCCCAGCGGTAGCCATGCTCAGCTTGCAGAGCCTTGTCCAGCGCCGCCTGCATGATGGCCGGGCCCGAGGCCGCCACCTTGGTGGCCGTGGGGGTGGCGGCCGTGGCCACCACGGTGGCCTGAGCCTTCAGCGGCTCAATGAGGGTGTGCCTCCCCCAGCCCAGCCATTGGCTCATGCCTTGGCCCAGCACGGCGCTGACCCGGCCGTCGTCGTGCTCGATGGCCCGCAACTGGCGGCCCACGCCCCAGGTGTAGCTCAGCGCGCCACCTTCGGGCAGTGATTGACGGACCACGCGGTCGGCCTCGTCGTACTCGAAGCGCTCGGTGTAGCCCAGGCCGGCGCGCTGCACCGTGCGGCTGGCCAGTCGGCCCAGCGCGTCGTAGGCATGGCGTTCGCGCTCATTGGGGTGGTCGATGCCGATCAGGTGCACGCCCTGGTAGGTCAAGGTGGTCGTCTCTGCCTGAGCACCCGCCCGGCTGACTTCATGGCGCACGATGCGGCCCAGCGCGTCGCGTTGCCAGCGCCACAGTGTGCCGTCGGCCAGGCGGCGCTCGATCAGGCGTCCTGCCTGGTCATGGCGGCGTGTTTCCCAGCCCGTCGTGTCGGTGTGCAGGGCCACCAGCCCGCCGAAGTCATCGACCAGCACTTGCTGGCCCGTCCACGGCGCCGGTGGCGTGCTGGGGACAAGATCAGGGGCCAGGCGCTGGACGGCGGGGTTCGACACGGCCGGCAGGCCCGGCATGTTCGGTGGCGTGATCCACTGCGCCTGACCGGTGTTGCTGGCCAGGGCCACAGCGCCGCTGCGGTCTTCATAGGCCATGCGGCGCACTTCGCCATCGGGCAGATCGATGCGGGTGGGGCGCAGCATGGCGTCGTAGCTCACGGTGACCTGCGCGGGGCCACGCCGCCAGCCGGTGTCTTGCCCTGTAGGCAAGTAGGTGTGCGCGATGCTCACGCCGTCGGGCGGTGTCTCTTCAGCGATGCGCCCGGCATCGTCTCGTTGGTAGCTGTGCCGCAACCCTTGCGGGTAGCGGGTGCGCACCAGGTGGTCGGCCCGCGCGTCCCAATCGTAGCCGGTGGTGTCGGCCGGGCCGGGCAAGGGGCCATCAGCGGCGGCCAGCACGCTGCGGCCATTGATCCGGGCGTAGCGGTAGGTGGTGCTGCGCTCAATGGGCTGCGCAGCGGCATCGGCCAGGGCCGGGCGCCAGCCGCTTTGGCTGACCTGCGTGACTTGGCCAACATCGTTGTAGCTCGTGCGCACTTCATGCCATTGGCCGGGAACCACGCTGGGCTGGCGCACCAGGGCAATGCGGTCGCTGGGGCCGTCGTAGTGGACCTCCTGGACAATGCGCTCGGTGGTGGGGGCGGTCGTGCGCATCGGCTGGCCGGGCGCGCGGCTGTAGCGCACGTCAATGTGGCGCGTGGTGCGCCCCAGGCCGTCGTAGTCGTACTTGTCAGCGCGCAGCGCCTGGCTCAGCGGGGCCACTTGCCAGCCCTTGTCGGTGCGGGTGACGGCGGGCGGGGCAAAGTACGTGACCTGGCGCGTGCGGCCGCCCTCGTCATAGGCGTAGCGCACATTGCCGGCCGGGCAGTTCAGTGTGATGGGGCAGGCCACGCCGCGCGTCTCGGTGATGCGGTATTGGCCGGCCACTTGCGCGCTCAGCACCTCCAGCGCTTGGCCTTGCGGGTGCTGGGCATCTTTGCTGTGCACCAGCACGACCCGCCCGGGCTGGCCGCGCTCGTTGAGGCTGGCCCGCTCCAGCTCCAGCAGGTCCACCGCTTGGCCGTTCTCACTGCGCACCGCCCAGCCGCGCTCGTTGTAAGCATAGGTGGCCACGCGCTGCGAGCCAACAGCGATGCCGGTGAGCAAGGTCGGCCAGCGCGCGTCTTCATACAGGTACTGCCGGCTTGGCACCGGCAGGCCCTTGCCTGCGGGCAGGCTCACCTGCACCAGGTTGGCCGACACCTCCAGGGCCGAGGCCTTGGTGCCTTTGGGCAACGGGCTGCCGTATTGGTAGCTGTAGCGCCCCACCGGCGTGTCAATGTGCTGCACGCCCGAGAAGCGCGGCTGCGCCGAATTGCTGACGCGGGCCTTGGGGTCCAGGTAAGTCAACTGCAGGGTGCGGCCTTGCGGGTCGGTCACCTTGACCAGGTGGCCCCGGCGATCATGCTGCAAGCTGACGAATTCGCCGCTGGGCACGCGGATCTGCACCAGCTTGCCCTGTGCATTGAAGCTCAACTGGCGGCCCGACGGCAGGCGCCACAGATACTCGTCGCCCCGGTCGGTGCGGGCCACCGTGATGCTGCCCTGCGCGGGGTCCAGCGTCGAGCACAGGTTGCGGTCAAGCGGGCTTCGCGCAAAGATGATGCGCTCGCCATCGGCCTGGATGATCTGCACCGAGTTGCCAATGGCCTCCAGCTCGGTCTCGTAGCTGAGCTTCCAACCTCGGCCCACAATGCCATTGACGTTGCTGGTGGTGCTGTAGGCGCTGTTGTAGTGCCGAATCAACTCCAGCCCCAGCACGCCGGGCAGCGGCGCCATGTCCACCTCACGCTGGTACTTGTTGCCCGTGGTGACATTGATCGGGTTGCTCGCGCCCGAGCAGGTCTTGGCCGGGTCGCCCCCCGTGGCCGGGCTGCAACTGCCGCCGGTAGAACCTGTGCCCGATGTAACGTCCGCAGCTTGCGCACCACCCAGCAAGCTGATGAGCATCAGGGCGCACGCCAACCAACTCTTGTTCATTTTTTTCATGACTTCACACTCCGTGCAGCAACACTTCGACGCGGCGATTGGGTTGCAGGCAGTTGATCTCTTGGGCCTTGGGCAGCTTGGCGCATGTGGCCGAATCAACGATGGGATCGGCATCGGCCTTGCCGACCACCTTGATGGGAACATCCGGAAAACCGTGCGCCTTGAGGTAATCACGCACGGTCTTGGCCCGGTCTTCCGACAGCTTCTGGTTGTGTGCAAGCGTGCCAAGGTGATCGGTGTAGCCAACAACGGTCACGCTGGTGGGCTTGGTCGTCTTGGCGTACTCGATCAGCCTGTCGAGTTGCGCTGTGCCGCCGGGCAGCATGTCGCTGAGCGACGACTTGTCGAACTTGAACAGCGCGTCCGCGCTCAACACCTGCTTGACTGTATTGGGACAGACGGGGCAGGCTGCCCCCTGACAGGTGCCCGAGCCATTGCCAGTGCCACCTGGATCGGACGGCGATGGCCCAGGATCTGCCGTGATGGGCGGCTCGCCCGGGTCCTGGGGAGCACCGTGGTTGCCTTCGCCGGGGGCCGAAACCAGCGCGGGGGACTCAATGGCCGCACTTTGCATCTGCACGGTCACATTGCTGACGATGGGGATGCGCCCATCGGCGATCATGGCCGTGCGCGCCGCGTCCTCTTTCGTGTCCATCCACTTCATGTAATTGATGATGAATGCCTTCATGAACGGCACCTTGGGCTCATAGGCGTGCGTGATGCGCAGCTTGAGAAGATTGGCGTCCGTCAGGCTCTGACCCGACGAGTTCTTGACCAGTTCGCCGTTGATGTTTTTGAAATCCTTGTTCACTCCCAGCTGTTTGGCTGAAGTGGCATCAGCCAGCTTGTAGGCAAGATTCGCATTGGGGATGACGCGCAGGCTGCCCGTCTTGAGTGCGGTCTGTAGCGCCGGCTCGCTCCAATCGTCGAAGCTTTCCTTCGTGGGGTTGAGGATCTCAACCCGCAGGTGGATGGGGTTCTTCAAATCGAGTGTTGCTTCCGCCAGCGCTTTGGTGCGGCTGCTTAAATCTTTGCCTCCGCCATACAGTGGCAGCAGGGCCTTGATGTACGCCTCCGTCGCCTTGTCGGCCTTTGCGTTTGAAAAGCTTCCCGCGCGGGCTGCCATGAACGAAGCATGGTTGATCATGTTTTTGGCATTGAAGAACATGCCGTACTGAGCCGCACTCAGGCCAAGCAGCGTGACGATTGGGCCGACCACCACGAACTCGACCATTGCCGCACCACGCTGACGATGCACCGAGGTGCTCGGCGCCGCATCGGTCTTCTCGGTGCCAAGCGGGGCCTGGGGCTGCTGATTGGCGATCAACAACGCATGATCGACTTGGTCCCCCACTTGCAGCCTCAGGCGCTCGATGCTGCCAGATGGCAACTCCAGCGTGTTCACGCCCCCGACACGCCGAGCCGCGAACAAGCCCAGACCGCTGCTGCTGATTCGCCAAGGGCGCAGCCGAGGCACGCACTTGAGCACACGGCCCTGACCGTCCAGGTACAGCACGTCAATGGCATAGCGCATGAAGGCGGTGTGCACACTGGGGCAGCCCATCAGCAACAATGCGTGGCCAGCAGGCAGGCTCTTGGTGAACATCAAGCCGCGAAAGCGTTCAAAAAATGAGTCCGCCACCTTGATGGTCACCGGATGATGACGACCGGTGGCCGCGCTGCGCAGGGCAGGCGTGCCTATGGATTTCATGGATGCTCACCTGAATATTTTTTTAGGAATGCAACGACCCTGATCAAAGTCCGGAATGCATGAACTTGATGACGATCGGGAAGAACAGCACGATGAACGTGCAGGGAAAGATGAAAGCAATCAGCGGGAAAAGCATCTTGACAGGCGCTTCCATGGCCATTTTTTCAGCGCGCAAGAAGCGCTCCGAGCGGCGCTGATCGGCCTGAGCACGAAGTACCGGCCCCAGGCTCATGCCCATCATTTCGGCCTGAATGACTGCGGTCGTGAAGGAGGTGACAGCAGACTCCTTGAGCCGATCGGCCATGGCACGCATGGCATCCGCACGTTGCTTGCCCGCCCGAACGTCGCGCAACACACGCAAGAATTCGCTGCGCAGCACACCCTTGGGGCCCTTGGAGACCGCCTGGCTCATGGCCCCCTGAATGTTCAGCCCAGCCTCGACACACAGCGTCACGATGTCAAGGAAAAACGGCAGCGCCTTGAGAAGATCCTTTCGTCGCAGGGCAATGCGATCCTTCATCCAAATCGCCGGATAAACCCACCCGAAGAACGCACCGAAGGCGCAGACTTGAAGATAAACCTTATCGGAAAAGCCGCTGCCCGGTGGCCCCTTGTCAAAGCTGCCAAGCAGCAGATAGCTCAGGCCCGCCAGAAAAAAGGCTGCAGTCAGTCGCCCAGCGATGTACTGCGTTGGGTGGATGCTGAACTCAAGGCCAGCCTGCCGCAGGGCAACTGACAGCTTGCTCTTCTTTTTGACGGTGATGTAGGGATCAAGGTAATGGCCGATCCACTGGATCGGCCACCAGAGCAAACGAAAGCCCAAGGGCGGGGGGTCTTTGAACTCGCGATCTTCGCTGGGCACCGCGACGAGTGCCTCGCTCACCAGCCAGGCGATCAGCGCGACACTTACACCGGCACCCAGGCCAACGAGCACAAACACCACGGTCGCATTGGAAAGAATGTCATTGATCATGGCGGACTCATCAAACGTCAATCGTGACGATCTTGCGCACGACGTAGATGCCCATGACCTCAAGGAAGGCCACCACGGCCAACACGCCCCAACCCAAAGGCGTGTGCCACAACTCGCTCATGGCCTCGGGCTCCATCTTGTTCAGCACAAACATCAGAAAGATTGGCAACATGCCCACAACCCATGCCTGCATCTTTCCTTGCGAGGTGAGCGCTCGAATCTTGCCCTCCATCTGCAAGCGGTTTCGGATCATCTGGGCTGTGCGCTCCAGCGTTTCGGCCAGACCTCCACCAGTCTCAACCGCGATGCGCATGGCGGACACCACCAGCACGGTGGTCTGGGTGGGTACGCGGCGCGACAGGTTGTTCAAGCTTTGCTCCAACGTCAGACCCAATCGCTGCTCGCGCAACATCAGCGAAAACTCCTGAGCCAGCGGGTTCTGCGCCTCAGCCACGAGTTGAGTCATGGCTGCGCTCAGCCCGATACCGGCACGCATGCCACCGGACAGCGTCATCAAGGCGTCGGGTAATTGCTCTTCGAATGTCAGTAGCCGCTTATTGCGCATCCACGCGTACAGCACGCGTGGCGCGAAGACCAGAAAGCCGATCACAGGTATCACCATCACCAGGCTGTCCGTGATGGCATACACGATCACTCCGCTCAATGCCATGATGGCCAAATTGGCAGCGAAAAGCCGGCGTGGATCGAGGAACAGGAAAAACTCGCGAGCCTGGAAACCTACCTGCGCCGTGAAATGGGCACGGTAGCGCGCCAATCCGGTGGTGCCGACGTCCATGATGAACCAGACCAGCAAGCCCGCAGACAGCGCTACAACGACGGAGGTCGTGATGATGAAGGCGGACGAGTTCACAGCAGGTCCTCGTCCATTTCATGACGCAGCGAGGCGTGATGGCTGGTGTCGGGCCCCGTGGGCTTGAAGATGCTCAGGTCAAGGGCCTGACCCGATGCCAGCAAATCTTCATAAAAGCAGGGCGCCATGTCACAGCCCGTGAAGTAACCGCGCACCTTGCCAGTGTTCGGGTCATAGCCCCGGTTAACGAACTTGAAAAGATCCTGAATCTGGATCGTGCCGCTTTCAATGCCCGTGATCTCGGCTATGTGGGTGACCATGCGCGTGCCGCATGAAAACCGCGTTTGTTGCACGATGATGTCGACCGCCGAGGCGATCTGCTCACGGATGGCGACGAGCGGTAGCTCCATGCCCGCCATCAAGACCATGGTCTCCAGCCGCGCCAGGCCATCACGGGGTGTATTGGCGTGCAGCGTGGTCAGCGACCCTTCGTGGCCAGTGTTCATCGCCTGCAGCATGTCGAGTGCCTCGGCACCTCGGCACTCGCCCACCACAATGCGGTCGGGCCGCATGCGCAGCGTGTTTTTGACCAAATCACGAATCTGCACGCCGCCCTTGCCTTCAACGTTTGGCGGGCGTGATTCAAGGCTGATCAGATGCTCATGATTGAGTTGCAGCTCGGCCGCATCTTCGACCGTGATCACGCGCTCACCAGCGGGGATGAAGTTCGACAAGATGTTGAGCAAGGTGGTTTTTCCAGAGCCCGTGCCGCCCGAGACCACCATGTTTTTTCGACGCTCGACGCAGATCTGCAAAAATTCGGCCATGGCCGGACTGATTGACCCAGAGGACACCAAGTCACTGGCGGCCAGCTTTCGCTTCGAGAATTTCCGAATGGTGAGCGTCGGGCCCTTAAGTGCCAACGGCGGGATGATGGCGTTGACGCGGGAGCCGTCTTTCAGGCGCGCATCGACCATCGGCGATGACTCGTCGATGCGCCGCCCCAGCGGCGCCACGATGCGTTCGATCACGCCCATGACGGCTCGGTCCCCCGTGAAAGTCAGCGGGTGGCGCTGCAATCGGCCGGCGCGCTCGACGAAGATTTCGTTGTAGCGGTTAACCATGATTTCAGTCACTTGGTCATCGGCCAGGAGCTCTTCAAGTGGCCCAAGCCCGACGGCTTCATTGAGCACCTGGCGGCACAGCAGTTGTCGATCAATCGTTGGGGGGATCTCGCGATCACGCTCCTTGAGCAGCGTGCGAATGAGACTTTCGGTCTCCTGTCGCAAGCGCTCATCGGTCATTCGCGAAACATCCTGGCGACGCAAGTCCATGGTTTCGAGTAACAAACCATGGATGCGCTTGCGCCATTCGAACTCCATTTCACGCTGATCCTGGTCGGGCAGGAGGACCAACGCCAGGCTGACTCGCCCCTCGGCGGCAGGCGTCACCTCAGACGCTTCCACCTCTCGCGTGCGAACAATCTCACTTTGCACGCGGCGGGCGTGGGTGTGAGAAGCTTGCAGGATTTCAGCGGTCTGGGCGTGGCGCCGGGCCTGCGCTGCAGTGTCGGGCTGCGCGGAGGGACGCACCGGCTTAGCGCCTTCAGTCGCCCCTTTGATGCGAAGCTTATAGGGCCCCACACCAATCACATCGCTGGCTTTGAGCGGGCCATGCTGAATGTCGATTCGTTCGCCATTGACCGTGACACCGCCAAAGGCACCCATGTCCTCAACCAGCACGCCTGACGGGGTTCTGAACAGGCGCGCATGCTCTTTCGCGACACGCCAGCTGGACAGGTGGATCTCGCTTTTCGCATTTTTGCCGATCACGCAATCGTCCCCGACCTGCATCTCACGCACAGTGCCATCAGGCTCGTCGATCAGAATATTCATCATGATGACCGCCTCAAGGTTGAGCCTCAAGCCACTGGGCTGCCACCCAGCCATGCTTGCCGCCCGCATCGACGGGTAACCACCCTCCGCGGGCACTCGCTTCACTTGTTTCCACCATGGTTCCTTCAGGGATCTGCTGCAAGATGGCGGCGTTCACATCCGGCGCAACGCGCATGGCCAGTTTGGGCAATGCAACGCGATATTGCCGAACCACCTTGACTGACTCGTCGGGCGCCGGCACGGTCAAAGGGACCAGATGGCCCGGCGAAATAGGTGCGCCCAAAGCCTGGCCGCCTTGCGCTTCGCGGGCAGCGGGGCCCTCATCGGTATTGGCCGCAAAAGCGCGAGTTGTCGGCTCCACCCACTTAGCCGCCACCCAGCCGTTCACCGCACCCACCAAAACGTTGCGCCACAAACTGCGCAATTCGGGGGGCGCCTCCTGATTGCCAAGTTGAACCACCGAGCCATTGCCCAATCGCATGAGTGTCGGACTGCGAATGTCGGGCGATGCTCGCAACACAAGACCTTCCAGCTTGACGCGAAGACTGGAGCCACCACCCAGCGGCTGGGCAGAGCGCGTGAGTGGGTTTTGAGCGGCAGGCACCAGCGCTGAACCAGTCAGCGGTGTGCGCGGTGCGGGCTTGCCGATGTCCTGCTGTGGGGCTGGCGCTGGCAATGCACGTTTGGCGTCTTCAGCATGTCCTGGCTGATGCAATGACGATGCCTCGGTCAGGCGCTCAGCTTGTCGCCCAGGCTGCAAGGGATCGGTCAGGTACGGCGCCGGACCAAACTGCTCCTGAAGGCGGGCCTTGGTTCTTTCAACCCGATCGACCAAACCAGGCGTTTGGGAGTCGACGACGATGGGCGTCACGAACACAACCAGCTCGGTCTCGCTGTTCTGAAAACGTTTCGAGCGGAACAGCGCACCAAGGACAGGAATGTCGCCAAGGAAGGGGACTTTGTCGACGTTGGTGCTGTTGTCGCGCGTCAACATGCCGCTGAGCACAATGGTCTCCCCAGCCTTGACGTTGAATTCTGTTTTGGTCGAACGCGTCTTGAGCGCCGGGCCTTCAGGCGTCGATACTGAAGAGTCGATCGAGCTGACTTCAGTGTTAATCGTGGCGCGCACGTAGCCCTCTTGATCGACGGTGGGCTTGATCGTCAACTGGATACCGTACGGTTTGAACAACACGGTTGTGCCGGTGATATTCGACACCGTGTAGGGGTATTCCCCGCCGGCCACAAACTTGGCCTCAGAGCCGCTTCGAGTAGACAGCTGCGGCTCTGCCAACACGACAGCCTTGCCATCTTGGGCAAGGGCCTGCAGCTGGGTGTTAAGCCCGATGTTGAACCCGCCAATGACGTTCAATGCGGAGTGCAGGGTGGTGGTGGTTTGACCTGGATCGGAGACGGGACCCACACCCTGGGTCGAGTTCGATGGGATATTGATCTGATAAGGGCCGTTATTGCCCTGGCGAATCGGCGCCCAGACCGCGCCGATCGTTCCGCCACCAGTGGGTGACCATTTGAGCCCGAGCTCCCGCATTTCCGAGCGGGGAAACTCCACCACTTTCACGTCCATCATTACCATCTTTTCCCAGCCCTGTGCGCTGGTGAAGTTGACGATTTGCGGATAGGTGCCTTCTAGCTTCTTGAGTTTGGCCAAGTCTGCATCAGAAAGGCGCTCTCCCTCGACGATGACCTTGTCGCCCACGATCGAAGCCCGGGCACCCGGGATACTGACCAAAAAAGCGGCGATTTCACGGCCGATCCTTGAGGTGTCCCCGGGCACGATGTTGATCTTGAGCCGCTGATAGCGCCCATCTTCGTTCCAGATGAACAGCGAGGAAGTGCCCGGCTGATTGGCAAACAACAAGATTTCACGCTTGTCCAGCGCCGCAGCGGTGAGAATCTGCCCGTTACCGACCGCAATGCGCCCCACCCCAGGGGCGGGCAACACACGCGACTCGCCCGCGAACATTTCGATCTCCGGCGTCTGGCCCTGATCATCAAGCAGTTTTACGGGCGCGTAAGCAACATCGCCAACCCGGCGCTTGAGCACTGGCTTGAGGTTCGGGGCAAAACCGCCGCTTGCCCTGCTCACCGCGCTGCTTGGCCGGGCGGGCTCAGTGGCCGCGGCAGAGGGGGCATTGACCTTGGCCGGGTTGCCTGTCAATGACTGCGCCGTTGACTCGCCGCAAGCCAACGCGGCGGTGACCGATACCAGCAAAACAGCAAAGCGCGAAACATACCCGGTGGTCTTGCCACCGGACGGAAGGGAATTCATGGCTGAACTTTCAATTACTGCTGCTTCACGTTGGAACGCTGTGCGCTGACCAATGCCTTGGCTTGCTCGTTGAGCAATTCGCCAGGCTTGACCGGATTGGTGGTTGCGGAGAATGGCTTGTCGACTGGATCCAATTTGGACATCGCTTTGGCTGAAGCCAGGCGAGGACTGCCCCCCATGTTCAATTGCTCGGGTGTGAATTTGCCCCCGCCGCCATACAGCACCGGCACGCCCTCATCGGTACCCGCGCCGCTCGGCGTCGTTGCTGTGGAGCCGCTGAGGGACTTGCTTCCGAGCATCGACGCGATATCGACGGCCTGATCCCCTATCTTTTGCTGGTCTTGCGGGTTGCGCAATAACGCAGTGATCATGCCGCCCTCGCGCGCCATGATCACGTGCTGAGCCTGTTCAGGCGTAGTGTCCAGGGTGACCGTCGAGAATTCGCGCCGTTCGCCGCTCTTGGGATCGTCGATCGAGCGTTGCCCGGTGGCCAACACCGGCACGCTTTGCAGCAAAGGGAAAGTCGTCTTCTTGCCATCGCGGTCAACTGTCACGATCAGGTCGATCACATCGCCGGGCTCAAGCATTCCAGAGATTGAACTGATCTCGTCGACAGGCACCGTCATGGCCCGATGCCCGACGTCGATCCGCGCAGAAAACGTCGGCACGCGTTTCGTTTCGAGCAGTCCCCACATGAGCAATTGACCAGCCTTGAGCGGGTAAGCGAGTTTCTCGCCGTCGGCCCGATCGAAACTGCCTGGTGAAATGGCAGCTTCGTGGGCATACTCGACAGGTATCGAGCGAACGGCGACGTTTTCATTCGTCAACGTCGCGCCTTTGTCGAGATCGATCTTGGCCACGACAAGATCGATCATCTTGCCTCGTGCCTGCGCATCAATGGCCTCGACACGATTGCTAAGATAGTTGCGCGCTGCTAGTGCGGCAAGCAACCCAATCGCGATGGCAACGCCGAGAACAACAACCGCCTTGGATGGCTTGAACTTCATTTTTGGCAACGGCAACTTCATAACTGGGGCTGACTACTCTGGAATGGACAATGCCGCACTGATGTTCTCGTAGGCTTGACGAAAGCCGTTGATCATGATCTGTACCGTTGTGCGGGGCTGATCGGGGCTGGATGCATCCGTGATGGGATAAAACAATGCAAACGTGAGCGCGGCAACCACGACCATGTACTCGACCATGGCCTGCCCGCGTGTGCGCTGAAGGGGGGCGACTTTTACCTTCATGGCGCAAGCCGCCCTGTCAGAACAACCGCGTTGATCACGATGGCAGCCCTGCCTGATTCATCGTGGAATGCCATCACGGTGGCTTCTCGGCCGGCGGATTTGAAGAGCACTGTTCTTCCTGACACCGTGATGACGCTGCCGTTGACCGTGGCGCCCTTTTCAAGATCGACCTTGCGCTCAACCACAAAGCCGCGACGCTCCAGTGCCCGTGTAGCGCGCTCTGCATTAAGGGCATCGCTCTGCAAGTTGCTCGCCAGCAGGTAAGTGGACGACTTCCCATCGTCCTGCGACACCAGAAGATTCAAAACTTTTGTGCCAGACGGCAAGTCGCGGGCCCATGCATCGGTGGCCTCACGTGACTTGCCTCGTTGAGTCAAGGCATACCTCATGTCGCTGACCCCAATCAGGCCGAGCACTCCGGTCTCAATCTGCTCAAGTTGAATCGTGATGTAGAAATCGCCCTCAGCGCGTCCCAAAATGGTCTTGTTGCCCAGGCGGTCTTCCGCCAAGGGCGATCCCAGCCGTGCTTTGAACCATGCAACGGTGGTCGCCACATCCTGTCTTGCAGTGAAGCTACTCGTCCGCATTGGGACGCCGTTGGCGACCATGTGATCACTGATGCTGATTGATTCGGCATCTGCAGGCAATTGAATGGTGGGCCAGACCTGGGGTTGGCCTGCACTGATGCTAGGGCGCATGAACACGACCGAGGCAAGCACTGCGATGACGAGTGCAATGCCCCAAAAACGGGTCGCGGCGAACTTGCCTTTTTGAAGTTTGGTGGGTAGTCGCATGGGGATTGTCTGGGGCGGGGCGCGGCGCATAAATCTATCGAAGCCGGTCAGGCTGCACGACGTCAGCCCAGAACTGCAATTTGCCGAGTTTCGGACCTCGAATGTCTCCTAGCGTCAGCAGCCTGCCGTCCAGGGCCTGAACAGCCAAGTCCAGCAGAGGGTCCATGGGGGCCAACGCAACCGCAGGGTTGTCCAAAATGTTGTCCAACTTGGTTTGCACCTCATTGGGATTGCGCCCCGCCCAGGGGTCAAGCAAAACCGCGGTCGTGCGCGAGACCGTCAAATTCAGGGTGTTGAATGGCTCTAGGAAGGTGAGCCCGCTGGGCAGATTGGCCAGCGAAACGGTGACGTTGGCGTTGTAGATGCCGCGCGCAGGCAAGTCAAAGCGACTGTGTCCTTGAAATGCTTGGTGATCGTGGGCAGCAGTGAAACCATTGACATGGGCGGCGCCATTGCCAGGGCCGAACGTGACGATCACATCGCGGTCGAATTTTTCAATCAATGGCTTGCCCGTTGGATCGACCCACAGCATGTTGCGATCGGCGGTGACGTCGCCTCCCGTGTCGTCCGTCTTGATAGGGGTTTGGGAGTCGCCGAAAAAGCGCCGACGCACTTCTTGCGCTACTTGCGCCTCGGGCTTCCAGGAGTTCACGCTGTCGTTGCGCACCATCGCATCGAACGCCACATATCGACTGGCCATCAAGGTGGCGTGAGAGATATCCTGGTACTTGCCAATCATGGGCAGCAAAAGAAATAGCGGAATGAGCACCAGAGACGCAACCAAAAACTCGATCAGCGCTTGACCCCTTTGTGAGGGCTTGCCGAGGACGACCTTCATTCTTCGGCCCTCTCGACGCGAATGCCCGCGCTGGATTCAGGCGAAAAGATGCTGACAGAGACAGCCATGTCGAGAACAACTTCATCAGCCCTGAACACAAACCCTTCTGCTGAGATTGACTCGATCACCAACGCCGTACCGTCGGCCACCACGCGCGGCCCATGGCCAGGAAACCCGCCCCCCCTTGCGTAACAGTGGGTGCCTTGGTTGGGATCAAGCGGGTTGGTCGCCACATCGCAGGTGTGGCCCGCGACTGTTCGGCGCTCACCGGTGACGCGAGGTGTGAAAGGCGATTGCACAGCCAGTGGCGAAAAACCAGGCCTGGACGCAACAGCGGAGAGAGGCAGACGGCGGACACGTTGATTGCCGTTCGCGCAGCTGCTATTGGCCGCTTTCGACAGCAGATCCACTTTGCACACTCCCTGCAGTGAACGCACCGTTGCCGCGAGGCTCTCGTGTTCAAGGAGGGCACAATTTTGCGGGTTCAGCACATATGCGACGCCATGGCTGTAAGTGGCCACACGATCGACGGCAACATATACGTCAACGCGCACGCTGTTCAGGCGAATGGGCCACTGGTTGATTTCGACAACGGGCAAGCCGCTTTCGCGATTGCTGTGCGCACATTCGGCCACCGCTCGACGCAGCTGAGTCATGCGTTTTTGGTTGGACGCCTCATTGCCTACTTGCTCAACGTATCGCGCCCAATGCGCTGCAACGGCACGGCCCTCGCTACGCAAGCCCTTGTGCGGTGAGGGCTCGCTGAATATCTGGCGCTCCAAGGAGGTTTCTGCGTGGGAAATCAACGGTGCGTTGATGCCAACAGCCGCGCATAGGCTGGCGCGCAGTAGCCAAATGGCGCCGTTCAAAATGCCACCCCTTGGAGGGCGCGGGCTACCGTCTTCACGCCACCAGATGTTTCGACCAGATGGACCTGCCAATAAGGATTGAACACGTTGGCCAGTTCAGTTCGGCCATCAGCTCGTTTGGTTGGTCGCTCGAAGTACACCTCGGATGTCGCCACTGCGCCATATTGCTTCTTGGCAGCATTGCTCTTGAATTGGTTGATCCCATACATACCGCCACCAGGCGCGGGCTTGATGTTCGAACGCCCCTCGGATGTCGCTGTTTGAGCCACATCGCGAGTGAGCCGAGCTGTGAAGCGCAAGCGTGGGTCTCGTTTGTTGGGGTTGCTATTCTCTGGGGTGAAGCTCAGCGCTCGATCCGACAGGTCGAGGTGCGAGGGGATGCCTTTATAGGCGGTCCAGTTGGTACTGCTTCCCTGGCCGCCCGCGCTTTGCTTGCCAGAGGCCCATGTGGTTCCGGCGGAGCGGCATTTCGGGCCGCTCCACTTCCACTTCGTGTAGTAATAGGTGTAACGAACATTGTCTGTGGCGCGCCATTCGCTCAGGCCTATCAGTGAAGTACCCCCGGTGCGATCAATGCGGTCTTTCTTCCAACCAAACGCACAGAGATGCCCTAAACCCTGCTCATCCGTCCAGTTGCGGCCAGGCAAGAAGGGGTCGCTGTTGGCAGCGGCCACTGCGACGCTGGCAAAGCGATTACGAGCCGCGCCTGTTCGCCACGTCAGAAACGGGCCGCTGCCATCAAATAGAAGGAAATCATCTTCAAGGGGCAGTTCAACACGAATGCTTCCGTTGTTGCGGTAATTGGCATCTGCCACCTCTTGCATGACCACCGGGCGTTGCGCAATCAGGACGCCCACCATGATGGCTTGGGTTCCTTGCAACATCGTTTTCACACCTTCAATCGCCGCCAACATGACCGGTGCCGCGTTGTCGAGAAACTGTGAAATGCTGGAGGTGTAGATCGCCGAATAGAACAGCCCCATGCACAAGGTGCCGTACCGCGCAAAGGTTGCACCGTAAGGAAAGTTGTAGATGGTTTCACAGCCCAGAGAGGCGGCGGTTTGCCCTTCGCTCTCAATCAAGTGTGTCCAGGAAGCCAGGCTCACCATTTGGGCGACGGCCACTTCGTTGGCCACCAATGCGCGGTTGGTATACGCCGTGAAATTGAGCGCGCGGGCGTTCATGACGCCAGCGCTGTACGCAACGGCATCGGCCGTGGTGGTCAGCTTGTCTCGTTCAAGTGTGAGTTGGCCGGCATTGAACAGGAAGAACAGGGACGTCAGGCCTGCGGCCAGAACAAATAGTCCATAGACCAATGCCTGACCACGCTGACGCAGCCCTCCCTGACTTGCCGACCAACCCCGTGCAGGGTTGGCCGTCATCATTTTTTTTGCTCTATCTACAGATCAACGTGCATTGTCGTTGTTGTACGTGGCCATGCCCTTAGTGGCTCCGCCTTCGGTTTGAGCGGCGGTAGCGGCAGTGCCAGCCGCCGTTCTGGCGACTGTAGACGAATGGCCAGACAACTCTTGGGCGATGCCGGCGGTTTGGCTGCGGATTGTTTGACCAAAGAATTGGTAGGTGGCGATTGCGGCAACGGCAATCAATGCCACGATCACGATGTACTCGGTCATGCCTTGGCCGCGCTGCTGTAGATTGCTTTTCATGGTTTCATCCCTGAACGATTGATGTGATGCAGACGGCTTGCTGCAGAACTGAATTTCGGAGAGATCATCTCGCCCGATCGCCGTGCCGAGAGTTTATTGATGATCCCTAAAACTGGCTCCCCCCAAAAGTCGGGGTTTGTGTAACCAAACGAAACGCAAGCTCTTGGAACCATTAGCCCAGCCTGCTGCTACAGATTCAGCACTTGGCTGGCACGGCACAGATCGTCCCAATCACCTCCTTATCGAACGGTGCGTAGCAGGTTCTCCGTGTGTTGGTGACGATGGCCAACCGGGCTCGATGGACTGAACACCGATCGCGAGTACAGTAGTCCGGGACCGGAATCACGCGCGGTTGCACCAAAGCGGTCTGCCGCATCAGGTACGGTTTGCACTGGATCACTGCAGCGGGTCAAGGCGCTGCGTTTGCCAGCAAGAGCGGCCATTGATCAAGGTGTCGAGCAACTGAACGGCCGCGGCCACTAACAGGCTGCGGAAATGCCCACAGCGCGCAGCTCCGCTGCTGACGTGAAGGTTCGTTTTTCGACGATGCGAGTTAGCTCCGGACGGACTTGTCCCAAGGTACGCATGCGCGTGAGGTTGTAGGCGGCCACGGCCATCGTGAAGACCTGATCGAACTTCTTGATGCAGAACACCATCACCTGGCGAATCGGGCCAATGAACTTGGCCCAGCCAAAGCCCTGTTCGATGAGCTTGCGTTTTTGCATCGAGATGCTGCGCTCTCGGCACTCGCGATCTCATCGGGCACAGCCGACTTGCGGTTTGATTTATTCTGCGCCACATGCGGTGTGACCTTCATGCCTTGCAGCGCCTGGGTTGACTTGGCGAACGTCTGCCCCCATGGCGTTGACGATCAGCCCAGTGCGGTTCTCCATCAGCGTGTGCCCCATGACGCGCAATTCGCTGGCCGTCTTGCCTTTGCGACACAGCCTGCTGTCGGGGTCGGTGCTGGATTCGTGCGTCTCGTTGCTGCACGACTTGCCTCGAAAGCCGCCGCCATCTTCATCGCCCTTGCCGTCTTTGCGCACGAAGCTCTTGTGGCCTGCCCAGGCTTGAATCAGCGTCCCGTCCACGCTGAAGTGCTCTTTGGACAGCCACTTCTTCTTGTGGGCCTGCTTGAGCACCTCGTTGAAGAAGACCACCACCACATCGCGCTCGATCAGGCGTTCACGGTTCTTGGTGAACACCGTGGGCATCCACACCGAGTCGTCCATCGACAGGCCAATGAACCAGCGAAACAGCAGGTTGTGTTGCGTCTGCACCCTAAGCTGACGCTCGAAGCGGATCGAGTACAACACCTGCAGCAGCATGGCTCGAAGCAATTTCTATGGCGCGATGCTTGGGCGTCCGCCTCATGCATCTGAGCGAACAGTTCGCCCATCTCGGCCAGTGCCTTGTTGACCATTGTGCGGATGAACCGCAGTGGGTGAGTGGCGGGCACGAAGTCATCGAGCTTCTTGAGGTTGAACAGGCCTTCGGTGAAGGTATTTCAGCAGCCTGCTAAGGCACCTCCCCCGGCCGGTCTTCCCGCTTGCCCGCTGTTTCGCCAACAATCATCCAGCAGGCCTTGGGCCATCCGGTCAACCGTTAAAGTCCATGGATCGCCAACGACTCCATGCGCATGCTGACCTTCTACCGCGCGTCCTTTCGCCAGTTGCTGCTGGCCGCCTTCCTGCTGATCGCCGGCCTGCTGGCCGCGGCCTCGCTGGGCGGCCTGTACGCGTTGGAACGCCTGATGGTGCAAAGCCGCGCCGCCGCCGAGCGCACGGTGCAACTGACCGCCGGCACGCAGCACCTGGCCGAACGCAGCGTGGCCATGGAGCGCGCCGCGCGCCAGTACCTGGTGCTGGACGACCCCGTGCTGCTGCGCCGTTTTGAAGACGCCACCAAAGACGCCCACCGCGTGCTGCAAGAGCTGCAGGCGCAACAACTGCCACCGGCCCTGGTCTCGCGTTGGCGTGGCCAGCTGACCGTGATCACCGACCAGTTCAAAGGCCCCAAATCCACCGGGCAACTGCGCGAGTTGGCCCTGGCCCAGCAGTTCCGCGAACTGGACCTCACCAACGCGGCCATCGCCGAGCAGGTGCGCAAGGACAGCGAGCAACGCAACCACCGCCTGCAAGATGAACTGGAAGCCGGCCGCGCCGCCCTGGCCCGCCAGGTGTTGATCGCGATCGCGCTGGCGGTGTTGATGGCGCTGGGTTTTGGCGTGTGGCTGACCCGCCCCTTGAAGCGGCTGGAGCGCGCCATCGTGGGCCTGGGCGAGAACCGCCTGGATGTGCCCGTGGACATCCAGGGCCCCAGCGACTTGCGATCGCTCGGCCAGCGGCTGGAGTGGCTGCGCCTGCGCCTGAAAGAGTTGGACGACGACAAGTCGCGCTTTTTGCGCCATGTCTCGCATGAGTTGAAGACGCCGCTGGCCGCGCTGCGCGAAGGCGTGGCTTTGCTGGAAGACGGCGTGGCCGGCGAGTTGAGCGCCGACCAGCGCGAGATCGCCAAGATCCTGGGCCACAACACCCTGGCCCTGCAAAGCCAGATCGAGGATCTGCTGCGCTTCAACGCCGCCGCCTTTGATGCGCGTCGACTGAGCCGCCGCAAGACCGATCTGGCCGAGTTGATCAAGAGCTTGATCAACGCCCAACAATTGCAATGGCAAGCGCGCCAATTGCAAGTGAACGTGCGTGGCGGGCCGCTGCAGGTCGAGGTTGACCCCGACAAATTGGGCACCGCATTGGGCAACCTTTTGTCCAACGCCATCCGCTTCAGCCCGCTGGGCGCTACCATTCAATTTTCACTGTCGCGCGCGCCAGGCCTGGCGCGCATCGACATCGTGGACCAGGGCGCCGGGGTGGCCCACAGCGACATCGCCCGGGTGTTTGAACCCTTTTACCGTGGTGAACGCCAGCCCGAAGGCGCCGTGCGCGGGACCGGCATCGGCCTGTCCATCGTGCGCGAGTACATCGAGGCGCATGGTGGCCGCGTGGACCTGTTGCCCGAAGGACCGGGCGCCCATTTTCGAATCGAGCTTCCGCATGCTGTCATTTGATTCCCAGCCCTGGCTGGCCCGCTCACGGCAACGCTGCATCGCGGCGTGCCTGCTGGTGGCCGGGGCGTCCATGGCCTGCGCGCCGATCACACCGATCAAACATCCCGAGGCCAAGGTGGCCGAGATGCCACCGGCGCCCGCCATCGTCTACGTGCCCACGGTTGAGCCAGTGGACACGGCCGCGCGCCACCTGCTGGCCTACCAAGAGACCCTGTCCCGACTGCCCACCGCCGACCTGTCCCGTGAGTTGGGCCGCCTGGGCGACGGCGCAAGTTCCCTCCAGGCCACCATGGACCTGGCGCTGGTCCTGGGCCTCACCCGCACCTCGGGCGACTTGGCCAAGGCCCAGATTTTGCTGGACCAGGTCCTCGGCAACCCATCGCCCGAGGCCCAAGCCTGGCATGGCCTGGCACGCCTGCTGGCCGCCCGCTACGCCGACCAGCGCCGCGCCGAAGACCAGGTCGAACGACTCAACCAGCAACTGCGCGATGTGCAAAAAGACAACCAGCGCAAGCTCGACCAGCTCAATGAAAAGCTGGAAGCGCTCAAGTCCATCGAGCGCAGCCTGAACAGCCGCAACACGCCCGGCCCGGGGCCCGCCGCACCGCAGGCATCCTCCGCCGCCAAGCCGGTCCAAAAGCCATGAGCGCCCCCATTGGCGCCCATGTCCTGCTGGTCGATGACGACCCCGATCTGCTGCGCCTGCTGTCGATGCGCTTGACGGCAGCGGGCTACCGCGTCACGGCGGTCGAATCGGCCGAGGCGGCGCTGTCGCAACTGGCCATGGAGCGGCCGCAACTGGTGCTCAGCGATGTGCAATTGCCGGGCAAAGATGGCCTGGCCTTGTTCGATGCCATCCGCGCCAAGCACCCCTCGCTGCCCGTGATTTTGCTGACCGCCCACGGCACCATCCCCGACGCGGTCGAGGCCACCTCGCGTGGCGTCTACACCTACCTGACCAAGCCTTTCGATGGCAAGGCGCTGCTGGAGACCATCGGCCAGGCCCTGGCCCTGGGCTCGCCCACCGACCACAACCAAAGCGCCAGCGCCAACGAATCCTGGCGCCAGGCCATCGTCAGCCGATCGAACGTGATGGCCGAGTTGCTGGCCGAGGCCAAGCTGGTGGCGGGGTCAGACGCCAGCGTGCTGATCCGGGGCGAAAGCGGCAGCGGCAAAGAGGTGCTGGCCCAGGCCATCCACCGCGCCAGCCCGCGCGCGTCGCACCCCTTCGTCGCCGTCAACTGCGGGGCCATCCCCGAAAGCCTGCTCGAATCCGAATTGTTCGGCCACATCAAGGGCGCTTTCACCGGCGCGGTGGCCAACCATGCCGGCCTGTTCCAGGCGGCCAATGGCGGCACCCTGTTTCTGGACGAAATCGGCGACATGCCCGTGGCCCTGCAAGTCAAGCTGCTGCGCGTGCTGCAAGAGCGGGTGGTGCGGCCGGTGGGCGCCAGCCAGGCCATCCCGATTGATGTGCGCATCATGTCGGCCACGCACCGCGATCTGGACGCCGCCATGGCCGAGGGCGAGTTCCGCGAAGACCTGTACTACCGTCTGAACGTGGTGTCGCTGACTTTGCCGACCCTGGCCGAGCGCCGCGAAGACATCCCCCTGCTGGCCAACCACTTCCTGGCCAAGCTGGCGGCCAAATACAACAAGCGCGTCAACGGCTTCGCGCCCGAGGCGGTCAAGGCCCTGGCCACCGCGCCTTGGCCGGGCAATGTGCGCCAGTTGCACAACGTGGTCGAGCAGGTCAGCGCGCTGGCCACCACGCCCTTGATCCCCCTGGCCCTGGTGCAGCGGGCGTTGAGGGTGCCGAGTGTGCAAGTGCTCACTTTTACCGAGGCGCGTCTGCGTTTCGAGCGCGAGTACCTGGTCGATTTGCTCAAGCTGACCGACGGCAGCGTGGCCGACGCCGCCCGCCTGGCCGGCCGCAACCGCACCGAGTTCTACCGCCTGCTGCAAAAGCATGGCCTGACCCCGGGCGTGTTCCGCACCGATGGCCCTGTCGCCGAATAGCGACAAGCTTTTCTCTTTGTGAATCAAGCACTTGGCACCTCTTACCGAGGTGCT
>NZ_JACMNS010000029.1 GCF_014378415.1 Aquabacterium sp. | reverse complement strand
GACGCCAAAACTCGCATGGTCTACGACGACAAGCGCATTTTTGCCAACGGCGAATCGTGGTTGGCGGCAGGGGCCGATGCACGCTTGATGCGTGCCCTGGCCGATCGCCGTCAACTCAGCGCTTCTGCCGTGGCCAAGGCCGGTGCCGATGCCCGGGAGTTGCTGGACCAGTGGTCGGAGGATGGCTGGTTGCACCCTGACCTGTAGATTATTTGATGGCTGATGGAGGCTGATTGCGATGGACCCCATTGAAATGACGATGCCCGCTGGCGACCCCAGCGAGCCAGCCTTGGGCCGCATTGATGGCTGGCCCGACTTCATTGATCGTGTGCGTGCCGCGATGGCCATGGCGGCGGCCCACCCGGTGCCTTTGTATTTTTGCGATGGCGACTTCAGCCGATGGCCACTGGGTGAGCGCAGCGTGATGGAGGCCTTTCAGCAATGGGGGCTGAACAGCCGCGTGACCCACTGCGTGCTGGTGGCGGCCACGCTGGATGAACTGCCCCGCCGGCATCCGCGCTGGGTGGCTTGGCGAGGCACCTGGGCACACCGCGTGAAATGTTATCTGGCGGATCCGGACCAGGGGCCGTCCTTGATGCCCACCCTGGTGCTTGAAAAACAGCTGGGCTTGCGCTTGCTGGATCCGATTTCAGGGCGGGGTCTGTGGTCTCGCAGGCCCGTTGATCTCAGCGAATGGCGTCAAGAGGCTGATGTTATTTTGCAACGTTGTAGTGAGGCCTTACCTCCGACAACTTTGGGCCTATAGGGAATTGCCCGAAGCACCGTATAATTGCTGTCTGAATGAGTGGCAATTTAACGATTGCCGCACATCCAATGTCACCGCTGCATATTTTTTGGAGCTGTGAGTTTTGCACATAGTTCCATGAACCCCGTTTTTTGACTATTCCTTTTGAGGACACAAGCATGAAAAAGTCGCTCCTGCTGGCTTCGTTGATCGCTGCCATGGCTCTGGCCGCTTGCGGTAAGAAAGCTGAACAATCCGCTGTCGCTGAAGCCGCTTCGGCAGCTTCGGAAGCCGCTTCCGCCGCTTCGGCTGTTGCTGAAGTCGCTTCGGATGCAGCAGCTTCTGTTGCTGCTTCCGCTTCGGAAGCAGCTTCGGCCGTTGTCGAAGCTGCTTCGGCCGCTGCTGACGCTGCCTCGAAGTAATCTGTCCTCGCAGATTTAAAAAGCCGCTCTTCGGAGCGGCTTTTTTACGCCTGTATGCATGACAGCGCTAGGCCAGCATGAAAAAAAGCCCTGGCTGGGTTCTATACCAGCACAGGGCTTTTTGGTGTTGGGTTGGGTCCGCTGTTGATCAGCTGAGCTCGTCCAGCAATTGCTTGGTGATGCGGCGACCGGCGTCCGAAGTCTCGGCTTGGCCCTTGGTGTTCAGCACCTTGATCGCGCTGTTGATGCCCTTGGCGGAGACCTGCACACGGTAGCGCTTCAAGCCATCAGCATTGACGTCTGACGACCCAAACAGGCGAGAGAAGAAGCCTGGCTTGCTCGCGGCGGGATCGTTGCTCGGTGCCAGCCGGATCTCGTAGGTGCCCTGGCTGCGGTCGCGGTCTTCAATCGTGAAGCCGCCACGGTCAAGGGCCAGGCCTACACGGCGCCACACGGTGGCGAAATCGTCATCGGCGGCCAGCGAAACGCCATCGGCTTCCAGCCTGACTCGCGCTGGTGCTGCAGGAGCCGCTGTGCCAGCAGCCACACTGGCTTTCGCGGCAGCAGCCGTGTCCTTGGGCGCGCCCAGCTTGAGCATCAGGCGCGACAGCATTTCTGCCTCCAGGCTGGTGTCGGCCGGACGGGGAACCCATTTGGTCTGGTCCTTGCGAGCGTCTTCGTAGACTTCCTGGGTGCCGCGGTGGGTGATGTAGATCTCGCTGCCTTGTGCGGTGCGTTCGATGCGGGTGCGGAATTGATCGCGCTCGCCGGTGTCGTACAGGCTGTCCAGGATGCCGCCCAGCAGCTTGCGCACACCGCTTTGGGGCAACTTGGCGCGGTTTTCTGACCAGTTGGTTTCCATGAGGCCCGCGTTGGCTTGCTCCATCGGCAACTCAAAGCCCGATTCCAGCCAGAAAGACTTGACCTGTTCCCAGACTTTTTCCGGGGGCAGGGCCACGCTCAGCCAACGGTTCTGGCCGCTGCGCTCCAGCTTGACCAGGCCCGTTTGGGGCGCAGCGACGGTGGCGCTGGCATCAACGCCGCCACTCCGGTCAGGGATGGCCATGCTGCTGGCCGAGACGGTGGACGGCTGCGCCTGCTGACCATACCGGGACTGGCCAGACAACTGGGTCAGGTCGGGCGGCACATCCAGATTCACGGTTTTGACACCGCTGCTGCGGTAGTCCACTTTGTCGCCAGCCAGCACGTTGCTGACGGATGAGCACCCGGTGGTGCTCAGTGCACCGATCAGCGCCAGGCTGAGAGCGGTCACGCGGAGAGGGCTTTGGGTCTTCAACATGGGCAAGGGCATCCGGGGTCAAGTCAATCGGCGCATGGATTGCGCACAGGGCGTGATCCTACAGGGATCACAGCAGGCCGCATTCGCGCAGCGCGGATTCAACGATGGTCTGGCTGGGCTGGGTCAGCGTGGTCAATGGCAAGCGCAGCGCGCCACCGGCCTTGCCCATGCGGGCCAGGGCCCACTTGACGGGGATGGGGTTGGGTTCAACGAACAGGTGCTTGTGCAGCGGCAGCAAGCCCATGTGCAACTCGACCGCGCGCTTGGCATCGCCGGCCATGGCGGCCTTGCACAGTTCGGCCATGCCGCGCGGGGCCACGTTGGCCGTCACGCTGATGTTGCCGTGTCCGCCCAGCAGCATCAGGGCCACGGCGGTGGGGTCGTCGCCCGAGTAAATGCTGAAGCCCTTGGGGGCTTGTTTGATCAGCCAGGCGGCGCGCTCCAGGTTACCGGTGGCTTCCTTCAAGCCGATGATGCCCGGCAGATTGGCCAGGCGCAGCACGGTTTCATGCTGCATGTCGGCCACGGTGCGGCCCGGCACGTTGTACAGCACCACGGGGATGTCCACCGCTTCAACGATGGCCTTGAAGTGCTGGTAGATGCCTTCTTGCGTGGGCTTGTTGTAGTAGGGCACGACCTGCAGGGTGCAGTCGGCGCCGACCTTTTTGGCGTACTCGCTCAACTCGATGGCTTCACGGGTGGAGTTGGCGCCAGCGCCCGCCATGATCGGCACGCGGCCAGCGGCTTGTTCCACGGCCACGCGGATGATTTCGCGGTGCTCTTCGAACGACACGGTGGGCGATTCGCCCGTGGTGCCGACCACGCCGATGCAATTGGTGCCCTCGGCGATGTGCCAATCGATCAGCTTGCGCAGACTGTCGTAGTCAACGCTGCCGTCGTCGTGCAAGGGGGTGATGAGGGCGACGATACTGCCAAAAATGGATTTCATGCTGTTTCCTTCAATCGCGGGATTTTACCCAGCGCGACGGGGTCCTGTGTAAAGGGGGCGGGCGGGGTATGCCCGGGGCCACGTGGCGGAGCGCCTGAACAACACCATCAATGCGGGTGGGCGTCCTGGCTGAGCGCGGCCAGGGCCAGTTTGTCGACCAGGCCTGGCGCGATCAGCTTCATCCAACGCGCCAGCTTGCCTTTGGCTGACATGACGACTTCGCGCTGGCGTTTTTCAGCGCCCACGCGGATGAGGCGGGCGCATTCGTCGATGGACATGGCGCCGCGTTCGTCCAGGCCACTTTTGCCGGCGGCTTGGCCTTGGGCATTGAAGCCCCGGTAGCGGATTTCGGTGGCCACCACGCCCGGGTAGGTGAGGGTGACCGAGACGCCATGCGGCAGCAATTCAACGCGCAGGGCCTCGAAGAAGCCGGTCATGGCGAACTTGGTGGCGCTGTAGGCGGTGCGCCCGGGCACGCCCACCAGGCCCGCCAGGCTGGAGACGACGACGATGCGGCCCTGGCTGGCCTTCAGGTGAGGCAGGGCGGCGTGAGTACACCAGGCACTGCCCCACAGGTTGATGCGCATGAGTTGTTCGTACCAAGCCATGTCGGTCACGTCTTCCAGCAGGGCGTGCGCCGAAATGCCGGCGTTGTTGACCAGGGTGTCGATGCGGCCAAAACGGGCCATGGTGTCGGCGATCAGGCCTCGGCAGGCGTCTTCCTGGCCGACATCGGTGGGGCGCACCAGCACCTGGGCACCAGCTTGGCGGCATTGCTCGGCCACTTGTTCCAGTTTGTCGGCACTGCGGGCCGCCAGCACCAAGGCCAGGTCGGCGCCGTCTTGCCTCGCCATTTGCCGAGCCAGTTCGGCGCCAATGCCATCAGAGGCCCCAGTGATGATCACGACTTGTCTCAAAAGCAACTCCACAGACGCGAGGCCAGGTCAAAGACCAGGTGGCTTCGGAAATACATGAGGAAGACCAGCGCCAGCACAGCGACTGCGCCCAGGCAGGCCAGCCAGTGCCAGGGTCGCCTTGGTGACATGAAGGGCATGGTCATCTCGACTTGGGGATCAGGCCCGGGCCAAGGACCGGCCTGCCGGGGCTTCGTTTTCTTTGACGGGCAGGTTCAGGGCCGCGGCCAGCAAGCCCAGGCCCACGGCCAGCCACCAGACGACATCGTAGCTGCCGGTGGCGTCATACAGGCGCCCACCCAGCCACACGCCCATGAAAGAGCCGATCTGGTGCGAGAAAAACACCAGCGCGCCCAGCATGGACAAATGCTGCACGCCCAACATTTGCGCGACGACGGCATTGGTGGGCGGCACGGTGGACAGCCACAAGGTGCCCATGGCGGCGGCGAACAGGCCCACGCTGAGTGGGCTGAGCGGGGTCAGGATGAAAGCGATCATCACGACTGAGCGCAGGGTGTAAATGGCGGACAGGATCCAGGTCTTGCGCCATTTTTGGCCCAGGGCGCCCGCCACGTAGGTGCCGACCACGTTGAACAGGCCAATCAGGGCCAGGGCGGTGGTGGCCACGGTGGGGTCAAGCTGGTGGTCTTTGAGGTAGCTGGGCAGGTGCACGCCGATGAAGGCCAGCTGGAAGCCGCACACAAAATAGCCGCCCGTCAGCAACAGGTAGCTGGGGTGGGTGAGGGCTTCGCTCAGGGCTTGTCCGGCGGTTTGCTTCAGCTCCGGGTTTTGGATGTTGCGCGCGGTGGCTTCGTCGCGCAATGCTTGGGGGTCATCGCGCAGGCCCCAGGCCAGGGGGATCAACAGCAGCGCGATGCTGGCCAGCACCCACAGGGCCTGTTGCCAGCCCAGGTGGCTGATCAACAGGCTGGACACCGGCACCATCAGGAATTGCCCGAAAGACCCGGCGGCTGCCGTGATGCCCATGGCCCACGAGCGTTTCGCCGGGTCGACATGCCGGCCCAGCACGCCATAGACCACGGCATAGGTGGAGCAGGCCTGCCCCAGGCCCACCAGCACGCCGGTACTCAACATGAACAGGGTGGGGGTGTTGGCCATGGACATGCCCAGCAGGCCGCATCCGTACAGCAGGGCACCTGCCCACAGTACCCAGAAGGCGCCACGGCGGTCGGCCCACCAACCCACGATCGGGCCGGCGGCGCCCCACACCAGGTTTTGCACGGCCATGGCCAGCGAGAACGACTCGCGGCTCCAGCCCCGTTCCATGACGATCGGTTGCAGCCACAGGCCAAAGCCGTGGCGGATGCCCATGGACAGGGTGACGACCAAGGCGCCGCACAGCAGCAGCTGCTTCAATGGCAGTCGGGAATCTTGGCGCATGAGGAGGGTGCCCGGCCAGGGGCGGTGGGTTGAACAGAGGCGGGTCGGTCAGACCTGCATGTTCATGATATCCGTGTAAGCCTGAACCAGCTTGTTGCGCACTTGAACAGCCGATTGGAAGCCGAGTTGGGCCTTCTGCATGGAGATCATGGTTTGTTCCAGGCTGACGGTGGGGTTGTCGAACTGCACTTCGCGCTGCATGGACGAGGCCTGATTCTGAGCCTGGCTGACCGAGCCCAGGGCGCTGGAAAAAGCCGCCTGAAAACTGGATTTTTCAACGTTGCCGGTGCCGCCCAGGGCGTCCAGCCGGGTTTTGGCCTGAACGCGCTCGGCGATGTCGGACATGCCGGCTTTGGCAGCGGCCTGTGCGAAATCAAAAGGCTTAAGTTTCAGGTCCATGGTGCCGTTATCTCAGACAAGGCGTGATGCAGTTCACCACGATGCCAATACTAGGCGGTCATGCCTGATTGGAATTTGGGAAGTGCCCTGTAAATCTGCGGCTGTTCCCGGCACTTTTGCCCGCTCTTCCTTCGAATAATGGACGGGTTCTGGCGGGTTTGCGGCATCGTATGGTTTCGATGCGCGACCCAACGCTTCGACCACACATGGAAGTCACCGTCGCACAACCTCAAGCTGTCATCGCATCGCCCAAACAGGTGATCGAACCCACCCCGCCGCTCAACTTCGTTCAGCGCGTGGGGGCTTTGCCCATGCAGCGCAAGTTGATGTTGGGGGGCGGGCTGGCGGCCATCGTCGCCATTTTCATTGCCATGGTGATGTGGGGCAAGCAGGGCGATTTCCGGGTGCTGTACGCCAACTTGTCTGACAAGGACGGTGGCGCGATCGTGGCCGCGCTGCAGCAGATGAACATCCCCTACAAGTACGCCGATGGCGGCGGTGCCATCCTGGTGCCGGCCGACAAGGTGCACGACGTGCGCTTGAAGCTGGCCTCGGCCGGTTTGCCCAAGGGCTCGGTGGTGGGTTTTGAATTGATGGAAACCCAGAAATTCGGCGTGACCCAGTTTCAGGAGCGTTTGAATTTTCAGCGCGGCCTGGAAGGCGAGCTGACCCGCTCGATCCAGACCTTGAATGGCGTGCAAAGCGCCCGTGTGCATCTGGCCTTGCCCAATCAGAACGGCTTCTTCCGCGAGCAGCAAAAGCCGTCGGCTTCTGTGGTGCTGACCTTGTACGCCGGCCGCACCCTGGACCGTGGCCAGGTGGCGGGCATCGTTCACCTGGTGTCGTCCAGCGTGCCGGAAATGGCCATCAAGGCCGTGAGCGTGCTGGACCAGTCCGGTGGCTTGCTGTCGGGCCCGAACGATGGTGTTGACCAGGCGGGCCTGGATACCCAGCAATTGCAGTATGTGCATCAGATCGAGGCCAACTACACGCAACGCATCAAGGACATCCTGGAGCCGGTGCTGGGGCAGAACAACCTGCGCGCGCAGGTCACGGCCGATGTGGACTTCTCGCAGGTTGAATCGACCGCTGAAGAGTACAAACCCAATCAAGGCCAGGCACCCGCTTCTGTGCGCAGCCAGCAAAGCAACGAGCAATCGGGCAGTGGCGCGGCCACACCTTCCGGTGTGCCGGGCGCGGCCAGTAACCAGCCTCCTACACCCGCCACGGCACCGGTGAATGGCACCGCACAAGCTTTGCAAGCAGGCCAGGGCGCAGGTGGCACCGCGGGCACCAGCCGTCGCGAGGCCGTCACCAACTACGAGGTCGACAAGACCGTGCGTGTGACGCGCAATGCCACCGGTTCGATCAAGCGCCTGAACGCCGCTGTGGTGCTGAACAGCCGCTCGGTGACCGATGCCAAGGGCAAGACCACGGTGCAGCCGATCAGCCCTGAAGAGTTGGACAAGTTGACGTCGCTGGTGCGCGAGACGATTGGCTTCAACGAACAGCGTGGCGATTCGGTCAAGCTGATCAACACGCCTTTCCAGGTGGTGAAAAACGAGCCCGACAACACGCCGTTCTGGAAGAGTCCTGAGACGGTGGACCTGTTGCGCACGCTGGCCGTGCCCGGCGCCTTGACCTTGGCGGCGCTGATCGTGGTGTTTGGCGCAATCCGCCCGGCCATCAAGGCGGCCCAGCCGCTGTCGGTTGAAGAAAACAAAAAATCCAAATTGAACGCGGTGGTCGATGACGTGCAAGAGCTGCCTGGCTTGCAAACGATCCCGCCCGGCATGGTGATGGGCCCGAACGGCCAGCTGTTGCCGGCCCTGGGCGCACCCACGGGTGATGCACGCCTGGAAGCGGCACGTCAGTTGGCGCGGGAAAACCCCGCGGCCATGGCTGGCGTGATGCGCGATTGGATGGCTGGTGAGTCAAGGACGAATAAACATGGATGACAAAGGACTCGAAGACGCCGCCATCTTGCTCATGTCACTGGGCGAGGAAGGGGCGGCCGAGGTCTTTAAACACCTGGAGCCCAAGGAAGTGCAGGGCCTGGGTGAAACGATCGCCAAACTCAAGTCGGTGCCGCGCGACCGCGTCGAAAAGGTGTTGACGCGTTTTGCCGGCGATTCAAACGATTTGGGCGTGCTGGTGCCCGACACCGACGAGTACATCAAGGCGGTGTTACGCAAGGCCCTGGGCGAAGAAAAAGCCAACCTGCTGCTCGACCGGATCATCCAGGGCAGCGATGTCACGGGCATCGAAAGTCTGAAGTGGATGGACGCTGCTTCGGTGGCCGAACTGCTACGCAACGAGCATCCGCAGATCGTGGCGGCCATCTTGGTTCACTTGGACCCTGATCAGGGTTCATCGGTGCTGAAGTCGTTCTCGGACCGCCACCGCAACGAAGTGATGGTGCGCATTGCCACGCTGGATGGCATCCAGCCATCGGCCCTGAAAGACCTGAACGACGTGCTGTCGCGCGTGCTGGCAGGTGGTTCTCAGATCCGAAAATCTTCGCTGGGTGGTGTTAAGCCGGCTGCGGAAATCATCAACCTGATGGGCTCCAGCCTGGAGACCTCGGTGCTGGACTACATCCGCGAAAGCGACGCGGACCTGGCCCAGAAGATCATGGACAACATGTTCACCTTCGACGACCTGGGCAAGCTGGACGACAAGGGCTTTCAGACGCTGCTCAAGGAAGTGCAGACCGAGTCGCTCATCATTGCGCTCAAGGGTGCCACGCCAGAGATTCGCGAGAAGATATTCAAGAACATGTCCAGCCGTGCCTCCGAGACGCTGCGCGAAGACCTGGATTCACGTGGCCCGGTCAAGCTGTCCGAGGTTGAACGTGAGCAGAAGGAAATGCTCAAGATCGTTCGCCGCCTGGCCGACGAAGGCCAGATAAACATGGCCAGCGGAGGCGACGATGAGTACGTCTAAGCCGGTGCCGCCAAGTGGCGGCAACAACAACGGTGCCAACGGCAGTGGGGGCAATGGCAGCAATGTGCCGAACTCCTACACGCGCTTCATCCCGCGTGAAGAGTTGGGGTCGTTTGCGGCCTGGAACCCACAACCTTTTGAAAAGCCTGCAGCCGACAAGGGCGATCCTGGCGGCGAATCGGGTGTTCGCAAGCAGTCTTTTTCGGAGCGTGCCGCTGCCAGCGTGCCTCTGACCGTCAAGGCGACGGCCGGGGCCGCCAACGCCAAACCGGCAGCGGGCACCGCCCGGCCAGTGCCCAAGGCAGCTGCGCCCAACGCGAATGTCACCAGCCTCAAACGCCAACCACTTGTGGGTGGCATGCCGGGCGAGGAAGCCCCGCCCGCGCCCGAGCCGCCCGCGCCACCAGCGCGCCTGGCCAATGTGGAAGAGTTGGTCGACAAGGCCCACAAGTCCGGCTACCAGGATGGCTACCGCAATGGCCTGATCGCGCTGGAGAGCTACAAGCAGACCCAGGCGGCGCAACTGGCCGCCTACATGAACGACCAGATCGGTGCGCTGGCGTCTGACTTTCACCACCGCCTTGAATCGCTGGAACAGCAACTGGCTGGCCGGATTGCCGGCGTGGCGCTGGAGTTGGCCCGCCAGGTGGTGCGCAGCGAACTGGACCAACGCCCTGAAGCCGTGCTGACGGTGGCCGAAGAAGCCTTGAGCGTGCTGCTGTCGTCCGCCAAGCAGATCGTGGTGCGGCTGAACCCCGACGACCACGCGTTGGCGCAAGGTTCGCTGACCGATGTGCTGCAGGCCCGTGGTGCGCGCCTGATGCCCGACGCCGCCGTGACACGCGGTGGCTGCGTGGTCGAGTCCGACATCGCTGTCGTGGATGCCAGCGTGGAAGCGCGCTGGTTCCGCGCCGCCGCCGCGATGGGGAGCCAAACCGAATGGCATGGCGGGCACGAGTCGCCCTACACGCCAGTGGACACGGGCGACAGCACCGACATGACCGATGAACTGCCTAGTACCGGAGATACCGCATGAACATGCCCATTCGCGCCGCCGGCCAAGGCGTGGCCATGGACCGCTGGAACCGTTTTCTGGGCGACCTGGACGCCTGCGCCAGCACACCCGTGCCGCTGGAAAACCAGGGCAAGCTGGTCCGCGTGGCCGGCCTGGTGCTGGAAGCCGCTGGCCTGCGGTTGCCGGTGGGCGCTGTCTGTGAAATCCATTCTGAAACCCGCCTTGAAACCCAGCCCGTGCTGGCCGAGGTGGTGGGCTTTGCGGGCGACCGCGCCTACCTGATGCCGACGGCTGAAGCGCACGGTTTGTCCAGCGGCGCCCGCGTGGTGCCGCGCGCCATCCCGATCAACCCGCCTTTGCTGGGCCGCCCGAACCACCCCTGGCGCCGCAGCGAAGACCGCACTCGTCACCTGCCCATCGGCAGCGGCCTACTGGGCCGCGTGGTCAATGCCCATGGTGAACCCCTGGACCGCCACGGCCCCTTGAACCATGTGCGCAGCGAGCCCCTGGTGCGTCGCCCCATGAACGCCATGGAGCGCGACCCGGTGCGCTTGCCGCTGGACACCGGCGTGCGTGCCATCAACACCATGCTGACGGTGGGGCGCGGTCAGCGCATCGGCTTGTTCGCCGGCTCCGGCGTCGGTAAATCGGTGCTGCTGGGCATGATGGCGCGCTACACGCAGGCCGACGTCATCCTGGTGGGCCTGATCGGCGAACGGGGCCGTGAAGTCAAGGAGTTCATTGAGGACATCCTGGGCGAAGACGGCCTGGCCCGCTCGGTGGTGGTGGCCGCACCTGCGGATGCACCCCCATTGACGCGCATGCAGGGCGCGAACTACGCTACCGCCGTGGCTGAACACTTTCGCGACCAGGGTCTGCACGTGTTGTTGTTGATGGATTCGCTCACCCGCTACGCCATGGCCCAGCGCGAAATCGCCCTGGCCATTGGCGAGCCGCCTGCCACGAAGGGCTATCCGCCTTCGTGCTTTGCCAAGCTGCCCCAACTGGTGGAGCGCAGCGGCAATGGCCTGAACGGCCATGGCTCGATCACCGCGTTCTACACCGTGCTGTCCGAGGGCGATGACCAGCAAGATCCCATTGCTGACGCAGCCCGCGCCATTTTGGACGGCCACATCGTGCTCTCGCGCGACCTGGCCGAGGCGGGGCACTTCCCGGCCATTGACATCGAAAAATCAGCCTCACGCGTGATGAACAACGTGGCCAGCAGCGAACACATCGATTCTGCCCGCCGTTTCAGGCAACTTTGGTCCAAATACAGCAAGGCCAAGGATTTGATCCAACTGGGCGCCTATGTGCCCGGACACGACCGCGACCTGGACCTGGCCGTGAATTTGCACCCGGCCATGGTGGCCATGCTCCAACAAGACATGCATTTGCCCGAGCGCCTGGACGACAGCGTCGAGCTGCTTCGTCAGATCGTGAGCGATTGACATGAGCACGATCCAACCCCTGTTGATGCTGCTTGATTCGGCCGCGAGGGCCCGGGACGATGCCATCTCGCAAATGGAAAACGCGCGCCGAACCCACGAGGCTGCGCGCCGGCAGGCCCAGTCCCTGGCGGATTGGCGCAAGGAATACCAGCAGCGTTGGAGTTCCCAGTTCGCCAAATCGGGCGGGGTGGAAATCATGCGCTGCTACCAGGACTTCACCGCGCGCCTGGGCGATGCGGTGTCCGAGCAGGACAAGCGGGTTGACCAAGCGGCGCTGTTCATGGAGCAATGCCGCCTGCAACTGATCGAGCGCGAACGCAAGGTGGCCGCCGTTGGCCAACTGATCGACCGGCGCCAGCTTGAATCGGCGCAGCGCGAACAGCGCCGCGATCAGAAAGCCACCGATGAGCAGGCCGCGCGCGCGGGCCGAGGTGGATCGCCACTGTCTTCGTGCATGGGCTCGGCCACCAGCTTCATGCCGACGTCTTATTGAATTGAATGATCTTGAAAGGTTGTGACATGAACGGTCCCCTCAACGCCACCAACTCTGGCAAATCAGGCACCACCAACAGCACGGCGACCGATTGGGCGGCGAAGTTGTCCTCATCGTCCAACCCGGCGAGTGGCACCGATCAGGCCGCCATGCAGTCCGATTTTTCGCGCTGGATGGCCCGCGCTGCGGCGGCCACGACTCAGCCTTCGGCCACGGCGGCCCAGTTGTCGGCCAATGCCGCTGCGCCCGCCAAAGCCAGCGCAGGGCAGGGCACGTCGTCCACCTCGGTGGAGGCGCGCCATGCCCTGGCACGCGCTCAGGCCAATGCCGCGCAGGCCAAGCGCCAGGCCCCGGTGAGCCATTCAGAGACGGCGCACGCGCCCAAAGCAGACAAGCCCAAGACGGCCGCCAGCGATGCGAACAGGTCTGCCAATACCGAGGCGGCCAGGGGCAAGGCCAAAGAAGGTGCTGACAAGGCCGATCGCAGCAACGATGCTGGCCAGGACCGGGCGCCTTTGGACGAAGGCAAAGTGGCCGCCGCGCAAAGCGAAGTCGCGGCCAAGGACCAGCCATCGGCCGAAAGCGCCGTCTCCAGCGATCCTTCGTCGATGCTGGCCTGGCTGGCCAGCCTGACGCACGGTGCGGCTAAAACGGCGGTGCTGGGCGGCGGCGGCCAAAACGCCGGTGTGGAGGCTGACGCCGCGCCATTGCAAGCCAAGGATGGCGCCTCGCCGGTTGGTGCTGCGGGCCACGACCCGCTGGCGGCCATGAACACCGCCAACGACAAAGGCGCCGTTGATGTCTCGACTCTGCAAGCCGCCGAAGGCCGCCTGGCCGTGCCGGATGGCGCAGCCGACTCGTCGGCCAAGGACGCCGACTTTGCCAGCTCCTTGTCCACCGAAATGATGCGCGGCCTGGCCGGCAAAACCGCCGAAGCCAGCGCCACGGCCCCCACCAGTGCCACCTTGGCCCCTGCGGTCAACAGCCCCGAGTTTCCGCAAGCCCTGGCCGACCGTGTCGGCATGTGGGTGAACGCCGTGGGCGAAGACGGCACGATGTCGGCTGAGCTGCACCTCAATCCTGCCGAGATGGGCCCCATCAGCGTGAAGATTTCACTGGATGGCCAGTCGGCGCAGGTTGATTTTGCGGCGGCCAACCTTGAAACCAGGCGTGCCATTGAGGCCAGCTTGTCGATGTTGTCCGCCTCGTTGGACGACGCCGGTTTCAGCCTGGGTGGCTCGGGCGTGTCCGATCAGTCGCCCCAGCAACAGTTCAACCAGGCCTCGGGTCAGCCTGGTGGCGCCTCGGCCTGGGGTGGTGGGCCTGCGGGCCTGGAGTCGTCGGGTGGTGAATCACACGAAGGGCGCATGGTCGCCGCGGCCGACCAGGCGGGGCGACGAGGTGGCCTTGACCTGTATGCATAGGACTGGGCCTGCCCTGTCCAGAATCGCGCGGATTTCACATCGCTTATCGGTTCTTCAGTTTGGCCCTGACTTCTAATAATCCCATCATGCCTTTTTCGACTTTTTCAGGGTCGAAGGGCTTGAATTTCAGGAGATTTGCGAATGTCAGCTGCTTCCGCTGCGGTGCCTGCCGAAGGCGATGCCCCCAAGAAGGGGCCTAAAAAGCTCATCATCATCATCATCGCGGCCGTGTTGCTGCTGGTGGTGATCGGTGGTGGCGCCGCAGTCTTCGTCATGAAGAAAAACGCCGCTGCGGCTGTTGCTGCCGCCGAGGGCGAAGATGCCGACGCCGCCGATGGCGATCACGCCAAAGAGTCGCCCAAGCCCAAGCACGCCAAGGACGAGCACGCCCCCCCCCCGGCCTTTGTGCCGCTGGATCCGTTCATCGTCAACCTGGCCGACAAGGAAACCGAACGCTTTGCCCAGATTGGCCTGACCTTGCAGGTCGATGACGCCAAGGTGGCGGAAGAGATCAAGACTTACATGCCGGCCATCCGCAATGCGGTGCTGATGCTCTTGTCGCACAAGACTTCCGAACAATTGCTGACCCAGGCGGGCAAGGAAAAGCTGGCCGAGGAGATCCGCCGCGATGCCGCGCGTGCCATGGGCTATGAGATCGAGGAGCCTGAAGATCGGGTGGTCACCGATGAAGAAGCGGCCCCCAAGAAGAAAAAGAAGAAGAAAAAGAAGGTCGAGCAGTACAACCCGATCGTCAAAGTCAACTATGCCAACTTCATCGTTCAGTGAGCCAACCGCAGTAGCCAGGCCATGAATCAGCAAATCCTCTCGCAAGATGAAGTTGACGCCCTCCTGCAAGGCATCACTGGTGAGAGCCAGAAGCTGGAGCAGGAAGACGAGCCCAAAGAGGGCATCCGCGACTACAACATCGCGAATCAGGAACGCATTGTTCGCGGGCGCATGCCCACGATGGAAATCGTCAACGAGCGCTTTGCCCGCAACATCCGCCTCGGCCTGTTCAACCTGATCCGCAAGTCGCCTGAAGTGTCGGTGGGCGGCATCAAGGTGCAAAAGTACAGCGCCTTTTTGCGCGAGATCGTGGTGCCCACCAACTTCAACATCATGGCCATCCGCCCCCTGCGCGGCTCGGGCCTGGTGGTGTGCGACCCGACGCTGGTTTTTGCGGTGATCGACTCGCTGTTTGGCGGCGCCGGCAAGTACCACACACGCATCGAAGGGCGTGATTTCTCGCCCACCGAACAGCGCATCATCCTGCGCCTGATCGAGGTCATCTGCGAAGAGTACAAAAAGGCCTGGCGCGGCATCTACCCGCTGGAGATGGATTATCAACGCTCTGAGATGCAGCCTCAGTTCGCCACCATCGCTACCCCGGCCGAGATCGTGGTGTGCTGCTCATTCACGCTGGAAATCGGCGATGCCAGCGGCACCATCCACATCTGCATTCCCTATGCCACGCTGGAGCCGATCCGGGACATCCTGTTCTCGTCGATCCAGGGTGATTCGGCCGAACCTGATCGCCGCTGGGTGAAGTTGCTGACGCAGCAGATCCAGTCGGCCGAGGTGCAGCTGGTGGCCGAGATGGCCCATGCCCCTGCCACGGTGGAGCAATTGTTGGCCCTCAAGCCCGGTGATTTCATCGAGCTGGACCTTGAAAAACTCATTGAAGCCAAGGTGGAAGGTGTCCCCATCCTGCAGTGCTACTACGGCACTTCAAACGGCAAATACGCCTTGCGCATTGACAAGCTACTGACCACGGCCAGCCATGGCTGGCTTGGAGAACAAAATGTCTGATACCGAACCCGAATCGATTCCCTCAGAGGCCCCTCCTGGCGAGGAACAGGATGCGATGGCGGCAGAGTGGGAGGCCGCGCTGGCGCAGCAGACCACGCCGGCCGCGTCCACCGATGACATCTTCGGATCGGCCAGCGAAGTGACCAGCCCCGCTCCCCAAGGCACGTCGGCCGCCTTTGCCAATTTCGCGGCGGCCTCGTCGATCAACCCGGCGGGCAATGACATCAACATGATCCTGGACATCCCCGTTCAGCTGACGGTGGAGTTGGGACGCACGCGCATCCCCATCAAGAACATCCTGCAACTGGCGCAGGGTTCGGTGGTGGAGCTGGACGCGATGGCCGGCGAACCCATGGACGTGCTGGTCAACGGCTTCCTCATTGCGCAAGGTGAAGTGGTGGTGGTGAACGACAAGTTTGGCATCCGACTGACCGACATCGTGACCCCGTCCGAACGCATGCGCCGCCTGAGTCGCGGCAATTGACCAGACCAACACAAGGAGACACACATGCAATCAACAGGAATGCTGATTTTCTGGTTCGTGTTCATCGTGGCCATGATCCCCTTGAGCTTGTACATGCTGAAGAAATCCGGCCTGGCCAAGGGCCGAATGGGCGCGGGCGATGCGGTGCTCAAGACCGTGAGCCAGTTGTCACTGGGCCCCAGCCAGCGCATCGTCACCATCGAATTGGGCGCTGGCGATCAAAAAACCTGGTTGGTGTTGGGCGTCACGGCGCAAAGCATCACAGCACTGCACATGTTGCAGCCCACGCAGGACAGCCAGGAACAGGCAGAACGCCAGGGAGCCGCGTCGACGTTCCCAATCTTGCTCAAGCGTGCTTCAGACATCGCTGAGCGCCCCAAGGTTTGACGAGCGACCGACCAGGACACCCCATGCATTTTTCGAAGCGATTGAAGGCCACGGCCTTGGCCTTGGGCCTGGCTGCGTGCTCCGTGGCCGCGGTGGCCCAGACCGTGCCCACGCCAGGCGGTGGTTTGCCCTTGCTGATCGGGCAGGGCGCCGGTGGCACCAACTATTCGGTGCCCATCCAGACCTTGCTGTTCTTCACGGCACTGAGCTTTTTGCCCGCGCTGTTGCTGATGATGACGGGCTTCACGCGCATCGTCATCGTGCTGAGCCTGATGCGCCAGGCCATTGGTGCGCAAGCCGCACCGCCCAATCAAGTTATCGTCGGCTTGTCGTTGTTCTTGACGCTTTTCGTCATGGGCCCCACGCTGGACAAGGTCTACAAAGACGCCTACGAGCCCTTTGCCGCCAACCAGATCAGCTTCAGCGATGCGCTGGACCGTGGCCAAGGCCCCATGCGCCAGTTCATGCTCAAGCAAACGCGCCAGTCCGACCTGGGCTTGTTCGTGCGCCTGGCCAAGATCGAAGGCGACGTCAAGCCCGAGTCCGTGCCGCTGCGTGTGCTGGTGCCGGCCTTCGTCACCAGTGAACTCAAGTCCGCCTTCCAGATCGGCTTCCTGATCTTCATCCCCTTCCTGGTGATCGACATGATCGTGGCCAGTGTGCTGATGAGCTTGGGGATGATGATGCTGTCGCCGGTGATGGTGGCCTTGCCTTTCAAGCTCATGTTGTTCGTGTTGGCCGATGGCTGGAACCTGCTCTTGGGTTCACTGGCCGCCAGCTTTGCACAGTAGGGACGCAAGCCATGGATCCACAACAAGTCCTGACCATTGGCCGCGATGGCCTGTTGGTGTTGCTCACCGTGTGCGCGCCCATCCTGATGGTGGTGCTGGCCGTGGGCCTGATCGTCAGCATCTTCCAAGCGGCCACGCAAATCCACGAAGCGACCTTGTCCTTCGTGCCCAAGCTGCTGGCCGCGTTTGCCACACTGGGCATTGCCGGCCCGTGGATGCTCAGCACCTTGGTGGACTACATCCAGCAAGTCCTGCAATCGATCCCCAGCGTGGTGGGCTGAACGGTGATCACCTTCAGCGAAGCGCAGGTGATGGCGTGGATCACGCCGTGGCTGTGGCCTTTCTTTCGCGTGATGGGCTTGTTCACCTCGGCACCGATTTTGTCGATGCGCGCCATCCCCCGGCGTGTTCGCATGGGCCTGGGCCTGTTGATCGTGGTGGCCGCCCAGCCCACCTTGCCCCCCATGCCCGTGGTGGCGCTGAACTCGCCCGAAGCCTTGATGGTGTTAGCGCAGCAAGTGCTGATCGGCCTGACCATGGGCTTTGCCGCCCGCGTGGTGTTTGCCGCCATCGAGTTCGCCGGTGAAATCGTAGGTCTGCAAATGGGCTTGAACTTCGCCAGCTTTTTTGACCCGATGAGCGGTGGGCAGGCCACGGCAGTGAGCCGCTTTTATGGCACTTGCGCCGCGTGGCTGTTCGTGGTCATGAACGGGCACCTCATGCTGACCGCAGCGGTGGTGCACAGCTTCGACACCTTCCCCGTGTCCCCGCAGCCCTTGGCCTTCTTGAGCGTGATCCAGCCTCAGGTCTGGGGGGCCGAGATCTTCAAGATCGGCCTGTGGGTGTCCTTGCCGGTGGTGGCCATGCTGTCGCTGGTCAACCTGGTGATGGGCTTGGTCTCGCGCGTGGCGCCGCAGATGAACATCTTCTCGATTGGCTTTCCGGTGACGCTGGGCGTTGGCCTGACCGGGCTATGGCTGACCTTGCCCATGATGCAGATGCCGCTGACCATGGCGCTGGAGCGCATGCTGGGTTACTTCCAGTAGCGGGCTTGAGTGAAGCGAAGCGCCTAACTCAGACCACGCCGATGATGACGCTGGTCTCTTGGAACAGCACCAGCACATCCAGGCCCTGCGCCAGCTTCAACTTATCAGCACTGTCCCTGCTCACCATGGCCACCATGGTCTGACCACCCTTCAGCCGTACCTGCACTTCCGTGTTCACCGAACCGGTGTGGATGGCCGACACCTGGCCTTGAAGGCTGTTGCGCACCGACAGGCGCATGGGCGAATCGGGCAAAGCCAGGAACACCGAGGGCGCCTTGATCAGCGCCACCGCCTGACGCCCCTTGATCACGCCCAGTTCCTTC
>NZ_JACMNS010000028.1 GCF_014378415.1 Aquabacterium sp. | reverse complement strand
TTGCGGCGGACTGCGCTCGGTGCTCGGCCACGGCGGGCGGCTGCGGAACTCGCGCTGCGCGCTCAAACAGTCCTCGCCGACCCCTCCCTGTGCGAGGGGCAACCCGCCGTGGCCTGCGCGCCTCGTCGCCCCCGAAGTCGCCCCGCCCGCCTCCGACTCATCCCTGATTCGCCCCGCTGGTGGCGTGGCACGAATTGCAACCGTGGCATGCCACCAGCGGGGCGAAAAAGGGCTGGGGCGGTCTCCGGCAGGGCGCCTGCTTGGTGCTGAGAAGCACAGTGCCGAGGTGGGCGTGCGCAGCACGCATCAACATCTGACTGGCCGTGGTTGTTTGAACGAAGCGGATGCAATCCGCGCAGTGAGTTCCACGGCCCCACCTTGGCACGAGCATCGCAAGGGAGTCCCGCTAACAGCGGGACCACCAAGCTGAAGCCCTGCCGGAGACCGCCCCAGCCCGCGCCCCGCGCTCCCCGCCAAGACAAAGCGATCGTCAAACGCTACATCAGCGCCCCGCGCTAGCCGCCGCACCATGCGCGACCGCCAGCGCCGTCATGTTCACGATGCGCCGCACCGTGGCCGACGGGGTCAGGATGTGCACCGGCGCCGCCGCGCCCAGCAGGATCGGCCCCACCGTCACGCCTTGCCCCCCCGTCATCTTCAACACATTGAAAAGGATGTTGGCCGCGTCCAAGTTGGGCAGAATCAGGATGTTGGCGGCGCCTTGCAAGGTGGATTCGGGCAGCAGCTTGCTGCGCACGCTTTCGCTCAAAGCCGCGTCGCCCTGCATCTCGCCATCGGCCGGGATGTGCGGCATGCGGGCCACGAACAAGTCACGCGCCAGCCGCATCTTGCGGGCCGAAGGCCGCGTGCTGGAGCCGAACATCGAGTGCGACAAAAAGGCTACGCGCGGTGGCAGACCAAAGCGCTGCACCTCTTCCACCGCCAGCACGGCAATGTCCGCCAGTTGCTCAGCGGTCGGCTCTTCATTGACGAAGGTGTCGGCGATGAACAGTGAATGCTGCTCCAGGATCAGCGCGTTCAACGCCGCCAATCCGTGGGCGCCGGGGCGCAGGCCAATCACTTCGCGGACCTGCTCAAGGTGCAGGTCGTAGCGGCCGATCACACCGCAGATCATCCCGTCGGCATCGCCCAGCTTCACCATCATCGTGGCGATCAGCGAGTTGGATCGGCGCACCACCACTTTGGCCAGCTCAGGCGTGATGCCATCGCGGGCGCGCAGTGCGTGATAGGCCGCGTAATACTGGCGGAAGCGTTCGTCCTTGCCGGGGTTCACCACCTCGCAGTTGACACCCGCTTTCAGGCGCAGGCCAGCGCGCAGCACGCGCTCTTCGATCACCTCGGGGCGGCCCACCAGGATGGGGTGCGCGATGCCTTCATCAATGGCGACCTGGGCGGCGCGCAGCACGCGCTCGTCCTCGCCTTCGGCAAAGGCGATGCGCTTTGGCGCGGCCTTGGCGGCCATGAACACCGGTCGCATGAACAGGCCAGTGTTGCTGACGAACTGCGACAACGAATCGCGGTAAGCGACCAGATCGGTGATGGGCCGCATGGCCACGCCCGACGCGGCCGCCGCTTCAGCCACAGCCGGCGCGATGCGCAGAATCAGGCGCGAGTCAAAAGGTGTCGGGATCAGGTAGTCGGACCCGAAGCGCATCTCGCGGCCCGGGTAGGCGGCGGCCACCTCGTCGCTGGTCTCTGACTTGGCCAGATCGGCGATCTGGCGCACGCAGGCCAGCTTCATTTCATCCGTGATCTTGGTGGCTCCGCAATCCAGCGCGCCCCGGAAAATGTACGGAAAGCACAAGACGTTGTTGACCTGGTTGGGGTAGTCCGAACGGCCCGTGGCGATGATGCAATCGGGGCGCGCGGCCTTGGCAATCTCGGGCCGGATCTCGGGCTCGGGGTTGGCCAGCGCCAGGATGATGGGCTGGCGCGCCATGGTCTTGACCATCTCGGCCGAGACCACACCGGCCGCCGAGCAGCCCAGGAACACGTCGGCGCCATCCATCACGTCGGCCAGGGTGCGGGCATTGGTGGGCTGCGCATAACGGCGCTTGGATTCGTCCAGCTTGTCGCTGCGCTCGGTGTGGATCACGCCCTTGGAGTCGCACACGAACACGTTGGCGCGGTTCACGCCCAGGCCCACCATCAGGTCCAGGCAGGCAATGGCGGCGGCACCGGCGCCCGACACGGCAATCTTCACCTCACCGATCTTCTTGCCGACCAGCTCCAGCCCGTTCAACAGCGCGGCGCTGGAGATGATGGCCGTGCCATGCTGGTCGTCGTGGAAGATGGGGATGTTCATGCGCTCCTTGAGCTTTCGCTCGATGTAGAAGCACTCGGGCGCCTTGATGTCTTCCAGGTTGATGCCGCCCAGCGTGGGCTCCAGCGCCGCGATGATGTCGACCAACTTGTCCGGATCGCGCTCAGCCAGTTCGATGTCGAACACATCGATGCCGGCGAACTTCTTGAACAGGCAACCCTTGCCCTCCATCACCGGTTTGCTGGCCAGCGGGCCGATGTCGCCCAGGCCCAGCACGGCGGTGCCATTGGTGATCACGCCGACCAGGTTGCCGCGCGAGGTGTAGTCAAATGCCAGGCTCGGGTCCTTCTGGATCGCCAGGCAGGGGTAAGCCACACCGGGCGAATACGCCAGCGACAAGTCGCGCTGGTTGGTCAGCGGTTTGGTGGGCGTGACGGCGATCTTGCCCCGCGAAGGCAGGCGGTGGTATTCCAGCGCAGCATCGCTCAGGGATTGTTCGGCGTCAGACAGGGAGGGCTTCGAGTCGCTCATGGCAGCAGGCATTCAGGGCACGGCAGGGGCACTGATGGTAAGCCAAATGCCCCCAAAACGACCCCAAACGCCCTCGCGCGCTCAAGTTGGGCGCCCAAAGGCCGATGTCCCGTGGAAGTTGTCCATGACTTGCCCATGACCGAGTTTTCCGTCCCATTGAAGGCAAAACCGATGCCACAGCCACCACCGCCGCCGCCGCCGAGCGACTGGCGACAGCGCCTGACGACCTTGTGGCGCGAAGCGTCCGCCAGCGAGCACGTGGATGGCCACAATGCCCGGCACTTCCGGGCGCGCCAGATCCTGGCCGTCGTGGGCCTGCTGCCCATGGTGTTCATGGGCAACCTCGTCGGCACGGTCACCATTGCGGCCACCTTCTGGGGGCAGATGCCTTCTTGGTCGCTGTGTCTGTGGGTGGTGCTCGCCGTGCTGAGCCTGGTGCTGCTGGACCGGGGCATGCGCGGGCTGTTGACGGGCACGGCCAAGCCCGTGGCCACCAGACGTGACTTGCACATCGTGAGCTCGAGCGTCGCGACCTTCGCCGTCATCTGGGCCGCCATTCCGGTCATGATATTTCCGACCACCGACCACCTGGGGCAGTTGCTGATCTCGTCGGTCCTGGTGGGCATGATGTGCGGTGGGGGTCTGATCCTCAGCTCCATCCCCATCGCGGCCTGCGCCTATGTGTTGGTGATGGCTGGCGCCACGGCCATGGCCTTGCAGCGTTCCATCTACGTCAACAATGTCTCGATCCTGGGCTTGCTGGGCATCTGGGCGGTGACCGTCATGGGCGTCACCATGGCCAATGCGCGCATGTTCTTCAGCCGCTTGCGGACCGAGGCCGAGGCCGATCGTCAGCGGCAACTGATCGACCTCTTGCTGCGCGATTTTGAAGAGCACGCCAGCGACTGGCTTTGGGAGATCTCGCACACCGGGCATTTCCGCCACGTGTCCGCGCGCCTGGCGCAGTCTTTTGGCCTGTCGGCCCATCAGTTGCTCAAGCACTCGTTCACCGACCTGGTGTCCACCATGCTGCCCGCCGAATCAACCGAGGCGGCGGCCGCCTTTGATCAGCTGCAATCCCACTTGCGCCTGGGCCGCCCTTTCCGCGATCTGGAGTTGCCCGTGCAGGTTGATGGCGAATTGCGCTGGTGGTCATTGATGGCCAAACCACTGTTTGACGATCGGGGGCGTGCCGCTGGCTGGCGCGGCGTGGGCGCCGATGTGACGCAGGGGCGCATTGCGCGTGACGAAATGGCGCGCCTGGCCAATGTCGATGCCCTGACCGGCTTGGCCAACCGCCATTGCTTCAGCCTGGAGTTGGCGCGGGTGTGCGCCAGCGTGGAGACCTCGCAGCGCGGCTGTGCCTTGTTGTTCGTGGACCTGGACAACTTCAAGGGCATCAACGATTCACTGGGCCACGCCCTGGGCGACCAACTGTTGCGCAGTGTGGCCGCGCGCATCAAGGCCTGCGTGGCACCGGGCGATCTGCTGGCGCGCCTGGGCGGCGACGAGTTCGCTTTGCTGAGTTGGCAGGCCGGTGATGAAGCCTCGGCGGCCGAGCTGGGCGATCGCCTGCTGGCGGCCTTGGCCACCCCTTGTCAGCTGGAAGATGTCCGCGTGGAAGTGCGTGCCAGCATTGGCATGGCGCTGGCGCCGCGCGATGGCATCAGCCCCCAAACCTTGCTGCAAAGTGCCGACCTGGCCCTGTACGCGGCCAAGGCCGGCGGGCGCAACACGCACCGCTTCTTCGTGCCTGTCATGGGCGAAAGCGCGCGGGCGCGTGCGCGCCTGCAGCAAGAAATGGGCGTGGCGCTGGCCGATGAGCAATTTGCCGTTCACTACCAGCCGCAGGTCAGCACCCGCACCGGGCAGGTGGTGGGTTTTGAGGCCCTGGTGCGCTGGCAGCACCAGGAGCGCGGCCTGATCGGCCCCAATGAATTCATCCCCGTGGCCGAAGAAACCGGCCAGATCGTGCCCCTGGGCACCTGGGTGCTGCGCCAGGCCTGCAAAGTGGCCATGCAGTGGCCGGGCTCGATCCGCGTGGCCGTCAACCTGTCGGCGGTGCAGTTCCGCAGCCACTCGGTGGTGGACATCGTGGAGCAGGCACTGGCCGACAGCGGTTTGCCCCCAGAGCGCCTGGAGCTGGAGATCACCGAATCGGCCCTGATCGATGACCACGAGGGCGCGCAAGCCACCCTGGCCGCTTTGCGCAGCCGGGGCATCCGCGTGGCCCTGGACGACTTTGGCACCGGCTATTCATCGCTGGCGTATTTGCGCCGCTTTCCGATGGACCAGCTCAAGATCGACGGCATGTTCGTGCGCTCGCTGGACAGCGATCCCGACGCCCAGGCTGTGGTGACCGCCATCATCAGCCTGGCCAAGGCCTTGCGCCTGGAAACCACCGCCGAAGGCGTGGAGCTGCCCGAGCAGATGGTGATGTTGCGCGCGCTGGGTTGCGATCAGGTGCAGGGTTTCTGGATGGCCCGGCCGATGCCCGCCAACGAGATTGCGGCATTTCTGGCCCGCATGGAACCAGCCCGCGAAAACGGACTCTATTGAGCTGTTGTGCACAGCCCTGAGGCGCTTTGGGGGTTACCCAGAGGTGTCAAGGGCAGGTGATACATTGACACGTTCGCAGGGCGTCTGCCCTATAAATTTACCTGACCAGAGGATTTTTCAACATGAAGTGGATGCGTCTCATCGCTCAATGGCTGCTGTCGGTGACCTTGATGGCCGCCGGCCATGCTCACGCCGCATCGCAAGGCGACTATGTGCTGGGTGCCGGAGACATCATCCGCATCACGGTGTTCCAGAACGTGGACCTGACGCTGGATGCACGCGTCTCTGAAGCTGGCACCATCTCTTACCCATTGCTGGGCACGGTCAAGCTGGGCGGCCTGTCGGTATCGGATGCTGAAAAGAAAATCGCCGATGGCCTCAAGAGCGGCAACTTCCTCAAGCAGCCTCAGGTCAGCATCCTGCTGACCGCGGTCAAGAGCAACCAGGTGTCGGTGCTGGGCCAGGTTAACCGCCCCAGTCGCTATCCCCTGGAGTCGGGTTCCAACCGGGTGAGCGACTTGCTGGCCCAGGCTGGCGGCATTGTCGCTGGCGCTGGTTCGGACATCGTGGTCGTGTCTGGCAAGCGCAATGGCAAGCCCTTCCGCAAGGAAATCGACTTCCCGCTGGTGTTTGCGGCCTCGGGCACGGCTGAAGATTTCGCGCTAGAGAACAACGACGCCATCTGGGTGGACCGTGCCCCCGTGGTCTACATCTATGGCGAAGTGCTGCGTGGCGGCGCCATGCGCCTTGAACGCGACATGACCTTGCTGCAGGCCCTGGCCTCGGTGGGCGGTTTGACACAACGTGGCACGGCCAAGGGCATCAGGGTTCACCGCCGTGACACCGCTGGCGCCGTGCAGATCCTGGAGCCAGGCATGAATGACAAGCTCCGGGCCAATGACGTGATCTACGTCAAAGAAAGCTTGTTCTGATCAAGCCTTCCTTTCCCACGCCACGGCGAAGAAGCCGTCGGTGTGGTGCCGGTGGGGCCACAACCTGAGGTGGCCCGCCGGGGTTGTCAGCGATTCGGCCTGCACAACCCCACCTTGCTCCAGCAACTGGCGCGCGTCCAGCTGCACAAACTCCGGGTGTTCCGCCGTGAAGGCATCGGCCACGACTTCGTTTTCGGCGGGCATCAGGCTGCACGTGGCATAGACCAGTCGGCCGCCGGGTTTCAGCAAACGCGCCGCGCTGTGCAAAATGGCCTTTTGCTTGATCTGCAGCTCTTCAACACCCTTGGGGCTTTGGCGCCATTTCAAGTCGGGATTGCGGCGCAGCGTGCCCAGGCCCGTGCACGGTGCATCCACCAGCACGCGGTCGATCTTGCCCGACAGGCGTTTGATGCGGTCATCGCGCTCGTGCGCGATCTGCGTGGGGTACACATTGGACAGCCCGCTGCGCGCCAGCCGTGGCTTGAGCGCTTCCAGGCGGTGGCCGGAGATGTCAAAGGCATAAAGGCGACCGGTGTTGCGCATCATGGCGCCCAAGGCCAGCGTCTTGCCGCCGGCGCCGGCGCAAAAGTCCACGATCATCTCGCCGCGCTTGGCGCCGGTGATCAGGGCCAGCAGCTGGCTGCCTTCGTCCTGCACCTCGACGTGGCCGCCGGTGTACAAATCCATTTTTTGCAGGGCGGGCTTGCCTTCGATGCGGATGCCCCACGGTGAAAACGGGGTTTCGGTGGCCGGGATTTCGGCGGCGGCCAAGGCTTCGAGCACGGCTTCGCGCTTGGATTTGATCGGGTTGACGCGCAGGTCCAGCGGCGCGCCGGCCGACATGGTTTCGACAAAAGCCCAGAAATCTTCCGGGCTGAGCTGCTCGCGCAGGCGGTTGGCCAGCCAGTCGGGCAGGTTGTGGCGCAGCTTGTCGGGCAGGGTGGTGCGGTCGATTTTCTTGATGCGGTCGAGCCAGGCGGCTTCGTCCGGGTTGATGCCCAGTTTCAGCACGTGTTCCTGGCCCTGCCAGGCCAGCAGCGTCAGGCGCCGGTCCATGGGGCCGAAGCCGGACTGGGCCAAATGTTGCCAAAGCAACTTCTGGCGCAGCACAGCGTAGGCCGTCTCGGCCAGGGCGTGGCGTTCGCGCTGGCCCAGGTTTTTATTTTTGCGGAAAAACAGCGATACCAGCACGTCGGCTGGGGCGTCGAGCTTGAGGATGTCACGCAGCAAAGCGCCGGTGAGTTCGAGGAGGGCTTGGGGTTGCATGAGGGGGATTATCCCGCGAGTGGGCCCCGCTTGGGGTAATGGCACGGCAAAGCGGTGATTTGTCACTCTTCCCATTGGAAAACACCGAGTCACCAAGGGCCCAATCAAGCCGAGGCTTCACACCATGAAGCGAGATGACCTGCCCATGTTGCCGCCAGCCCCCTCCCACATCGTGTCCGGTGGCGCGCCGTTGTTCGGTCGCTATGCGGGTCGGATCGACCGCATTGACTGGCAAGCCCTGCAGGGGCCGCACGCGCGTTCCTGGCTGTGGCGTCACTTGCACCACAAGCGTTGGCAGTACGTGGGCATCGGCAATGACGAGGTGTTCGTCGGGGTGGCCATCGTGGACCTGGGGTGGATGTGCTCCGCGTTTGCCTACGCGTTTGACCGTGTGCGCGGCGAGATGGTGGCCAACTGGCGGCAGGACGGTTTGCCGGGCTGGCAGGGTGGCGTGTCTGACGAACCGGTGCAGGGCGCGCGGGCCTGGTTCAAAGGCCCCTTTGCGCGCTTGCGGCTTGAGCATGGCGCCTCAGATGAAGATGGCGAGACTCCGGGGGGTGACGTGCTCGAGTTGAGTGTGCGCACCCCTGCCATGAAGGTGCAGGTGGATTTATCCCTGGCCGGGGCAGCCCCTTTTCTATTGGGCGTGGGCCCGGTGGCGGGCGGTGTCGCGCACGCCACTCAAAAGTCGTCGGCCTTGCCGGTGAGTGGTTGGCTGAATGTGCGGGGGCGGCGCTTTGACCTGTCAAACGCCGTGGCCTGCCTGGACAGCTCCAACGGCTTGCTGGCGCGCGACACCGATTGGCGCTGGGCTTGCGCGCACAGCGCCGAGCTCGGGTTCAACCTGCAGCAAGGCTATTTCGGCGTGAATGAAAACGCGCTTTGGCTGGATGGCCAATTGATTCCCTTGGGTGCCGCCCAGTTCGAGTTCAATCCAAAGCGGCCCATGGCGCCTTGGCATGTCCACACCGACGACGGCCTGCTCGACCTGATGTTCATACCAGAAGGTGCCCGGCAGGAAGACCGCGATGTCTGGATCGCGTCCAGCCACTATGTGCAGCCGGTGGGCACCTTCAACGGCACCGTCAGGGCCTCGCAGGGTGCGCCGGTGCGTCAGGTCTCGGGCTTGTTGGGCGTGACCGAAGATCACCGGTCCAGATGGTGATGGGTGATGGGGCCGGTGGCGTCGGCCAATGACCAAGCACGCAAAGGAAGTGATTTGACAACGCCTCTTGCCAGATGTAGAGTGCGCACATTCGTTATCACATCGCAGTCAGTCCCCAGGGCCTGCACACGGAATTCCAAATGGTTGAACACTTTGACGTCTTGATCGTTGGCGCGGGCTTGTCCGGCATTGGCGGAGCCCGCCACCTGCAGACCCATTGCCCCGACAAAAGCTTTGCCATCCTGGAAGGCCGCGACACCACCGGCGGCACCTGGGATTTGTTCCGCTACCCCGGTATCCGCTCTGATTCCGACATGTACACCCTGGGCTACAACTTCAAGCCCTGGACCGAACCGCAAGTCATCGCTGACGGCGACCGCATCCGCAACTACATCCGCGAAACGGCCCGCGAAAACAAGATGGACGACAAGATCCGTTGCGGCCACAAGGTGCTGTCGGCGGATTGGAGCAGTGAGTCCGCCACCTGGACGCTGACGGTGCTCAAAACCTCGGGCGAGACGGTGCAACTGAGCTGCGGCTGGTTGATGATGTGCTCCGGCTACTACAACTACGAAGAAGCCTTCACGCCCGAGTTCAAGGGCCGCGACGACTTCAAAGGCCAGGTCATCCACCCCCAGTTCTGGCCCGAGAACCTGGACTACACCGGCAAGCGCGTGGTGGTGATCGGCTCCGGCGCCACCGCCATCACCCTGATCCCGTCGATGACGGAAAAGGCCCAGCATGTGACCATGCTGCAGCGCACGCCCAGCTATGTGATCTCGGTGCCGCAGTTCGACCCGATGGTGCGCCTGCTGCTGAAGTTCCTGCCCGAGATGACCGTCTACAAGATGAGCCGGGCGCGCAACAACTTCATCACCCAGTCGATCTACAAGCTGTCACGCAAGTACCCCAACTTCATGCGCAAGGTGCTGCTCAAGCAGGTGAAGGCGCAGGTGGGCAAGGACTTCGACATGAAGCACTTCACGCCGCCTTACAACCCCTGGGACCAGCGCCTGTGTGCCGTGCCCAATGGCGACATGTTCAAGGTGCTGCGCAAGGGCAAGGCTTCGGTGGTGACGGACCACATCGATCGCTTCACCGACCAAGGCATCCTGCTGAAATCGGGCCAGGTACTGGAGGCCGACATCATCGTCACGGCCACGGGCCTGAACATGCGCCTGTTTGGCGGCATGCAGATGAGCGTGGACGGCCAGGCCATCGAGATGAACCAGCACATCTCGTACAAGGGGCTGATGTTCAGTGACATCCCCAACCTGTCCAACACCTTTGGCTACACCAATGCCTCGTGGACGCTGAAGGCCGATCTGATCGCCGAATACGTGTGCCGCCTGCTCAAGCACATGGACAAGACCGGCACCCGCATTGCCGTGCCGGAGCGCAATGACCCGAACGTCAAGCCCATTCCTATGCTGGACATGAGTTCGAACTACGTGGCCCGTGCCGAGCACTACCTGCCCAAGGGCGCCGACCGCGCTCCGTGGAAGCTGTACCAAAACTACAAGCTTGACACCGAGCAGCTGCACAACGGCGAGCTGGAAGATGGCGTGATGGCGTTCCGCAAGCCGCATGCGGCGGGGGCAGCGCCAGCGGCGCCACGCAAGGTGGCTTGAGCGCAAGGTGGGCAAAAGATAGGCCGGTCACCGCTATTGGGTAAGCGCTGAGCGCGGGCGGCGGGCTTCTGAACCCGGGCCGCAAGGCACTTCAACCTTGCCCAGCACCTTCCACAGGGCATAGCCCTCCAAGGCCGTGACCAACTGAACACGCTTTCCAGCGATCTTCAATGCGCCGCATTTCTGATGGACTTTTGCAAGGCCGTGTTTCTGCGTGCCATGATGTGCTCGGCACCATTTCAGGATGAGCATGACCCCTCCGGGCAAACCCCCCAATGAGGCTGCCAGGCTGGCCATGCTCCGGGCTTTGCACCTCCTGGACACGCCTGCAGAGCCTGTATTCGACGCCCTGACGCGCTTGGCAACCAAGTTGCTTCACACACCAGTGGCACTCATTTCGCTGGTCGATGAGTCCAGGCAATGGTTCAAGTCGAACGTCGGGCTGTCGGCCACGGAAACACCGCGTGACGTCGCCTTCTGCGCTCATGCCATCCATGGTGGCGAGCCGTTGGTGGTGGAAGACGCCTGTCAGGATGCTCGCTTCCAGCACAACCCATTGGTGACCGGCCAAAACCCGGTGCGTGCTTATGCCGGTGTACCACTGACGACCTCTGAGGGCCTGGCCTTGGGCACACTGTGCGTCATCGACCACCGGGTTCGCGTCTTCAGCGCCGATGACCTCGAAACCCTTAAAGACCTGGCCATGCTCGCGCGCAATGAGATCCTGCGCCGGGAGGCCGCCTGGCGGGCTCAAGTCCTGGCGGCTGAAGAGGACGCCGACCGCGCTGAAAGCAATGCCTTGTTCCGCGTCATCTTTGAGCAAGCTGCCGTGGGCATTGCCCTGGTCGGGCTGGATGGCCATTGGCTGGAGTTCAACAGCACCTTGTGCCGCATCCTGGGGCGGCCTCCTGAGTCGTTGCACGGCGCGACCTTCCAGGACATCACCCACCCAGACGACCTGTCGCTGGACTTGCAGCACGTCCATGAACTGCTCGAAGGCAAGGCTGATCAGTACGCCATGGAAAAGCGCTACCTGCGCCCCGATGGTGAGGTGGTATGGGCGAATCTGACCGTGGCGCTGGTGCGCCGCCATGGCGTGGCGCGCTACTTCATCTCGGTCATCGACGACATCTCGGACCGCAAGCGCGCCGACAAGGCCATGGAACAACTGCGAGCCGACCTGGAGCGTCGCGTGGTGGAGCGTACCCGGGACCTGCAGCGCAGCAACGATCTGATCAAGGCGGTGCTGCACAACGCACGCAACGCCTTCATCTGCATCGACGAACAAGGCCTGGTGCTGGATTGGAATCCTGAGGCAGAGGCCATCTTTGGTTGGCAACGCAATGAGGTCATGGGGCTCGAATTGGCTCAGCTCATCATTCCTCCGCACCTGCAAGATGCCCATCGCCGGGGAATGCAACACATGCTGCAGACGGGCGATGCGCCGCTCATGGGCCAGCGGCTGGAGCTGCCCGCCGTGCACCGACTGGGACACCACATCCCCTGCGAGGTCACCATCAATGCACTGCCATCCTTGCCGGGCGACCCGAGACGAAGGTACTTTGCCTTTCTGCACGACATCACCTCACGCAAACAGGCCGCGCGCGCCTTGGAAGACAGCGAGCGACGGTTGCATACCATCGCCGACAACCTGCCTGCGCTGATCGCCTATGTGGACACCCAGGAGCGTTACCTTTTTTGCAATCAGACCTTTGACACCTGGCTGGGTGTGGGCAAGCAGCAAGCCATTGGCCGCACGGTGCAGGAGGTGCTGGGGGATGCGCCCTATGGCTTGCGCAAGGCGTCTTTGCAGCAAGCCCTGCGGGGCGAGCCTGCCGAAACAGATGTTGATGTGGGCGAAGGTACATCCCTTCGGCACCTGCACCTGGTCTACCTGCCTGATCGCGGGCCCGACGGCCAGGTGGTTGGCTTCTTCGTCTTTGGCACTGACGTCACCGACGCCCGCCTGGCGCAACGCAACCTGCTCGCGCTGGCCAGCACCGACAGCCTCACCGGCCTGCCCAACCGACGAGCTTTTGAAGACATGCTGGACAAGGCCATTGCCCGGCAGCACCGCTCTGGCCGGCCTTTGGCGCTGGCCTTTCTAGATCTGGATCGGTTCAAATCCATCAACGACACCCATGGCCATGGCATTGGCGATGAAGTGCTGCAAACTTTTGCCTTGCGGCTGACAGCAAGCGTGCGAGCCAGCGATACCGTGGCGCGGCTGGCAGGCGACGAGTTCGTCATCTTGTTGGAGGGGATGAGCCGGGTATCAGAAGTCGATGTGGTGGCCGCCAAGATCCTGAACGCCATTTCTTCCCCGTTCGAGCTCAGCGGTGACCTCATCCTGCACGTGTCGACCAGCATTGGTGTTGCGTACCAGGCTGGGCCAATACAGGGTGCACCGGCCCTGATCGAAACCGCCGATCAGGCCTTGTACGAGGCCAAGGCGGCCGGGCGTAACACGCATCGGGTCACGGTCATCGACGCGCCACGCGTGTGAAGGTTTCAGACTTCTCGCCCAGCACGTTCACGCTGCACCCGCCATCTTGAGCGGAGATGGGGCCGGCCCAGTCAAGGTGGCCACCCGGTTGCGGCCGGCGTGCTTGGCCTGGTAGAGCGCATCGTCGGCCATGGCAAACAGCGTGCGGCGGTTGACGCGTTTTTGCGCCACCACACTGGCTGCGCCCACGCTCACCGTCACTTTGGGGTGGCCAGGTACTTGGGAGAAGCGATGCTCGATGGCGGCATTGCGCACCGCCGCGCAAACGCGCTCGCCCAGTTCTGTGGCCTGCTTGGCGTTGGCGCCCGGCAGCAAAATGCCGAACTCTTCGCCGCCCAGGCGCGCCGTCAGGCCCAAGCCCTCTTGCGCGGTCTGGCTGATGGCCGCGGCCACTTGCTTGAGGCAACGGTCTCCCATCGGGTGGCCGTAGCCATCGTTGAAGAGCTTGAAGAAATCCACGTCGATGATCAACATGGCCAGAGGCTTGCCGCTATACAGGCTATCCAGCCAGAGACGCTGGAAGTCTTCTTCGAACTGCCTTCGATTGCAGATGCCGGTGAGCGGGTCCAGTATCGACATCTCATGCAGGCGCTCGGTAGCGGTCACCAAAGACTGGCGCTGGTAGCGTTCGATGTGCGAGAGCAGCCACTCTTTGCGTGAGCCGTACTCCAGCATGTAGGCCAGGATCAGCGTGTAGCTGGTGTTGTTGACGATCATGAGCATGGTGTCTAAAAACACCAGTTTCTGCAGATCCCCAACGGGGTGCAAGAACAGCGACGCGGCGACACAGGTGATCACCGCCGGCACGCAGGTGAACCAGAAGGGCTGGCGCGCGCCCACGCCAGAGAACATCGGGATCAGCACCAGGCACACCGAACAGGCGATGGCCGTCAAATGCGTGCTCTGAGACAGCAGCCACGCCGAGGCCACCCCAACGATCGACGTGCCCAGGCTGAATATCGCCTCGTGCCACAGGATGGGCACCTTGGCGACATAAGCCACGCCCGACAACAGCAATAAAACTGCGCAGAGTCCGACCATCCAGAGCAAGGTACTGGTCTGGATGTCGGGGAACATCGAGCGGTTGGCCAGCAGGTAAACGTTGTAGATCATCAGGCCCACCACCGACATGAGCGCCAGCTGCTTGCGACGTTGGTCGGCATCGTGCTCACGGTAGGCGGCCTCTTGTTCCGCGGGGAAGCGCAGCTTGATGAATTTGCCCTTGAGGGTGTGCGCAAATCCGGCTTCAGCAGAAGCCGGCAGTGCCACCACGGCGGGCTCGCCAGCCTTGGGCTCGGACGCAGCCTCCTCTTGACGAGCCGCTACGGGCTGCGCTTGCGGCGGGCCGCCAACCGCGTTGTCGGCACAGGCGCGGTCACGCCCACCTTCCTTGGCGCCATAGAGCGCGCGGTCGGCCATGGCCACGAGAGATTGTGCGCCACCGCCTTGCGCCGGCCAGGCCAGCGCCGCGCCCACGCTCACCGTGACATGCCCAGATACCGTGGACGCCTTGTGCTCGATGTGCGCGGCGCGAACGCCTTCGCACAAGGCCGCTGCGACGGCCATGGCTTCGTCGAGC
>NZ_JACMNS010000001.1 GCF_014378415.1 Aquabacterium sp. | reverse complement strand
GGCCTTGGCCACGGCAGAAGCGCTGAGTTGACGGCGATCGGCCAGGGCACGCATCAAGCGTGCATCGGCCCCTGCCGCCAACCACGATTCGCCGTTGGCAAAAATGCGCTTGTCGTCGTAGACCATGCGAGTTTTGGCGTCCAGCACCACGCCCGCACCATCGGGCAAAGGCTCACCGGATTCGAACCAGACGCGGGGTTTGAGTTCCGTCAAAGACTCGCCCAAAGCGGCCTGGATCTTTTGTGGATCGTTCAGAAAGCGCTGCACAGCATCAAGCGCAAACTGCTGCAGGTCGACCGGGATGCGCCCTGGCTGATCGGTCGCGGTTTGTTGTGGGTCTCTGTACAGACGGGGCTTGGGGGCCGCCTCCATGGCTTCGGCACACCGGCCCAACACCTCACGGGTGATCTCGACGGCCTCGGGCGCACGAAAACCGATCGAGCAGGTCATGCATTCGCCCTCGGCCACGCCGTCGTGGCCCCACATGGGCGGCAGGTAAAGCATGTCGCCGGGCTCAAGCAGCCATTCTTCTTGCGGCTCGAAGTTGGCCAACACCTTCAGAGGCACATCAGGCCGCAGGCTGGCATCCTTGAGCGGCCCCACGCGCCAACGGCGGCGTCCGTGAACCTGCAGCAAGAACACATCGTAGGAATCGTAGTGCGGCCCGACCCCGCCGCCATCGCTGGCGTACGAGATCATCAGGTCGTCCACACGAGCCTGGGGCACGAAGCCAAATTGCCTCAGCAGCGCGTGGGCTGCCGGCACGTGCAGGTCAAGGCCTTGCACCAGCAGGGTCCAGCCGGGCTGCTCCAACTTGGGCACGGCGCGCCGGGGAATCGGGCCCTGGCGCAAACGCCATTCTTTGCTGACCGGATCTTGCACGATCAGGCGGGATTCGACTTCGTCCTGGCCCGCCAAGGCGAACAAGGCAGAGCGGCCCACCGGGGGCTTGACGCCGGGCATGGCCTGGCGGATCAACAGGGGTTTTTTCTGCCAATGGCGGCGCATGAATTGCTGGGGCGACAGGCCGCCCAGCAAGGTCGATGGCGCGTCCAGGGGCGCGTGGTTCAGATCGTTGGTGGTCAATGTCATGGCCGCCATTGTGCGACCTCTGACGCCAGCCGCCATGGCGTCCATGAGATGATTGAGGGATGATGATTTCCTCCCCCTGCGTCGTCAGCCTGGTCTGGCGACTCGAAGATGCGCAAGGCCAACTGATCGACGAACTGCCTGAACCCATGGAGTTCTTCGTCGGTGGCAATGACCTGCTGGCCAAGGTCGAAGAGGTCCTGATCGGGCAAGCCCCGGGCTTCACGGCCGACCTGAACCTGGCGCCCGAAGAGGCTTTTGGCGACTACAAAGCCGAGCTGGTTTTCTTTGAAACCCGCGACATCTTTCCGGCCGAAGTGGACGTTGGCATGCAGTTCGAAGGCCCCCCTGTGGGCTCGACCACCCCCGACTTGCCGCCAGACGTGCTTTACACCGTGACCGAGGTGTACGACACCCACGTCGTGATGGACGGCAACCATCCATTGGCTGGCGTGGCCCTGCGCCTGTCCATGAAGGTAGAAGGTGTGCGCACGGCCACGCTGGAAGAGATCGAGCAAGGCTCGGTGGCCGAATCGGTGTTCACGCTGGCGCCCAATCTAGCCCCCCCTGGCTCAGTGATGCACTGAGTTCAAGGGCCTCCTCAGCCGCGCCCTGTGGACCCGAAGCCACCTTCGCCCCGCGCGGTGGCCTCGAATGAATCCACCTGCCGAAAGCTGGCTTGCACGATCGGCACGATGATCATCTGCGCGATGCGCTCCATCGGCTCAATGGTGAAGGGCGCATTGCCACGGTTCCAGCAACTGACCATCAAGGGTCCCTGGTAATCGGAGTCGATCAGCCCGACCAGGTTGCCCAGCACGATGCCGTGCTTGTGGCCCAGGCCTGAGCGCGGCAGGATCATGGCCGCCAAGCCGGGGTCGGCCAGGTGCATCGACAAGCCCGTGGGGATCAGTTGGGCCTGCCCCGGCTCCAGCACTACGGCTTGGTCAAGGCAAGCGCGCAAGTCCAGCCCCGCGCTGCCCGGCGTGGCGTAAGCGGGCAAGTGGTCGGCCATGCGTGCATCGAGTACTTTGATGTCAACGGTCGTCATGTCAATTCAGTTCACAGGAAGAAGGTTCAGTCGGCGGGCCAGCTCCAGCATGAGTGCGCGCGCCAGCACCAGCTTGTCGGCCTTGCTGCCGTCCTCGGGCAATTGGCGCTGGTCGGTGGCATCCACCAACACCAAGGCATTGTCATCGTGGCCAAACGTGGCGGGGCCCAGGTTGCCGATGATCAAAGGGATGCGCTTGCGCAGCAGCTTGGCCCGCGCGTGCGCCAGCAGGTTCTCGCTTTCGGCGGCAAAGCCCACACAGTAAGGCGCTTTGGGCAGGGCGGCCACGGCGGCCAGGATGTCGGGGTTCTCGGTCAGCTCGAAAGTGGGCGCCACTTTCTTGCCTTCTTTCTTGATCTTGTGCTGGCTCAGTGAAGCTGGGCGCCAGTCGGCCACCGCCGCCGTGGCGATGAACACGTCGTGGTCGCCGGCCAACGGCAACACAGCGTCCTGCATCTGCAATGCAGACATCACGTCGATGCGGCGCACGCCCCGGGGTGTGGGCAGATGAACCGGCCCGGCGATCAGGGTGACTTGGGCACCCGCTTCCACCGCAGCGCGTGCCAAAGCAAAACCCATCTTGCCGCTGGAGTGGTTGGTGATGCCGCGCACCGGGTCAATCGATTCGAAGGTGGGCCCGGCGGTGATCAACAGGCGCTGGCCTTGCAAGATCTTGGGCTGGAAAAAGGCGATCAGGTCGTTCAGCAGATCAGCAGGTTCGATCATCCGGCCATCACCGACTTCGCCGCAGGCCTGGTCACCACTGTCGGGGCCGAGCAAGATGGTGCCGTCCTCTCGCAGGGTTTGCGCGTTGCGCTGCGTGGCCGGGTGCGACCACATCTCGCGGTTCATGGCGGGGGCGACCAACAAGGCGCAACGCTCACGAGGCCGCGCCAAGCACATCAGGCTGAGCAGTTCATGCGCACGGCCTTGCACCAGTTGCGCCATGAAATCAGCGCTGGCGGGCGCCACCACGATGGCATCGGCCTCTCGGCTGAGGTTGATGTGCGCCATGTTGTTGGGCTCGCGCGCATCCCATTGGCTGGTCGCCACGGGCCGACCGGACAGTGCCTGCATCGTCACCGAGGTGATGAAGGCTTGCGCCGCGTCGGTCATGACGACTTGAACGGTGGCACCTGCCTTGATCAAAAGGCGGACCAGTTCGGCCGATTTGTAGCAGGCGATACCGCCTGTCAGGCCCAGCACAATGTGCTTGCCCAGGAGATCTGAACGTTCTGACATGGGCCGGACTCTAGCAGGCTTGTCCAGCCCGCCAGATCAAGGATGCCGCAAAGCCGTCACAGGTGACTGAAGAACCCGCGCACGGTAGGTGCTGGGCGAAATGCCCGACCATCGTTTGAAAGCGTAGGTGAAAGCACGCCGGTCGGAAAAACCCAGCTCGATGCTGATGATTTCCATGCTGATCGCTTTTTTGCTCAGCATTTGCCGGGCACGGGCGTATTTGGCCTGGGCTTGCAAGTCGGCGAATTTGAACCCTTCGGCCTGCAGGCGCCGCTGCAAGGTGCGGGCATGGATGCCCATGGACTCGGCCGCCTCGTCCAGGCCGCCTTTGAGCAGTTCGGGCTGGCCTTCAAAGGCCTGGCGTACGGCTTCGGTTGCGGCAAAGTGCGGCTTGCTGGCCTCCAACTCGCGCACGATGGCCTGGCGCGCCTGGCCGTGGATGGAGGGCAGCGCGCCTTGCAGCGGGACATCCAGCATGGCTTTGGGAAACACCAAGGCATTGCGGGGGGCCCCAAATTGAACATGGCAAGGGAAGAAATCCTGAAACAAGGCGGCATTGTCAGGCCGCGCCCTTTGAAACTGCACGGCATGCAGCGGCTGCGAAAACAGCGCCAACGAACGACCCAGCATGGCCTTGGCAAATTTGCGGCAAGCAGCCAGCACGATTTCAATCACGAAGGGCGCTTCGGTACGGCGGGCCAATTCGGGATCAAGGGTCACCACAATGGCTGCTTCGGTGTCGGTCTCTTCCAGGCTGACCCACAGCCAGGGCAGTTGCATGGCCCGGATCCAGGGCAAGGCTTCAATGGCCTCTCGCATCGTGGGGCTGGTGGCCAGAAAAGCCTCGACCTGGGGGAAGCGGTCAAACACATAGGCCTCGCCCAATGCCAGGGGGAAATAGTGTGTGGTGGAGTGCTTGACACACACCTCAATGGCCCGCAGCAGCGCATCGGCGGTCACCATGCCAACGTGGGGCTTGTTCACATCCAGCTCAACACCCGCCTCCTGGAAAGCGGACTCGATCGGGAAGCCGCAACGGGCGGCGGCACGAACCCAACTGGGCACGCCAAACATGGGAATGGTGGCGGACAAGCTCGAAATCTCCGGGCTCCAGGAGGCCTGCTCCACACTTGGCTTTAATTGGACATTGGAGGTGAGCAAAATCATTTCCAATCAATATCTGAATACGTACGTTTTCTAATTTATGAGGGAATTCAACGAATATCGAACGATCGTATGAATTGGATAATCCAATCTATTTAAATTCTCGGCCCACCACAAGCTTTTCAGGCATCAAAACGGGAATAAATGACGACATTGATCAAATCCGTGTCGATAATCACGGTTCGTCGGCCACGGCATGGCAGGGAGTTCATGGGCCAAGGCGGCGGCGACGACACGGACAGCGACCGGTCGGCAGGACCATTTGGAAACGAACGTTGTCCGCACTCCAGGCCGTCATCAGGCCTTCGTCAGGCCACATTCAGGCCTGATTCAGCGGCTCACGCCCTGCCCTGCTGATCGCGCCAGTTGCTGGGGGTGCAACCTTCCCAACGTTTGAACGCTGCGGTGAAGGCCCGGCGGTCGGAGAAGCCCAGGCGCGCGCTGATGTCGTCGATGGACATGTCACCCTTGCGCAGCCAATCGCAGGCCAGTCGGTGGCGCATGCGGGCCTGCAGGTGCAGGTAGCCATCGCCTTCGTCCTTCAGACGGCGCTGCAGCGTGCGGGGATGCAGGTTCAGGCGCTCGGCCATGTCTTCCACGCCCAGGGCCAAGAGCCCTGGTTTCAGGGCGATGATTTCTTCGATCTCGGCGGCCACGCCCTGGCGACGGGCCTCTTTGCCCAAGCGCTGCTCGGCCAGGAAGTGCGCCTGCTCGTGCAGGGCCGGGAAGGCGCCTTCCAGCGGCAGGTCAAGGATGCGGCTTTCAAACACCAGCGCGTCCATGGGCTGGTTGAAGTTGACGGGCACCTCGAAGAACTGCTGCAGCTGCTCGGCATACGGTGGCGGAGGCCGTTTGATGGACACCGACACGAAGCCATCGGATGAGCCTTGCAAGGAACGGCCGAACTTGCGGACACAGGCCAGCAGGGCTTCGATCACATAGTGCAACGGCAGGCCGAGGGTTTCAACGTCGACCACGGGCACTTCAAAGCTGATCGCCACGTAGGCCAGATCGCCTTCTTCGCGGATGTCGAACTGTGCCCAGGGCAGCACCATGCGCTTGGCCATTTCAGCCACATCCAGGGCCTGGCGCAAGGTGGGGCTGGTGGTCAGCAGGGTTTCAAACTCGGGCAGGGATTCAAACGCGAAGGTGTCGCCCAATACCACCGGGAAATGCTTGTGGGGCGACATGGCCACGCACTGCTCCAGCACCGAGATCAACTGCAAGGGCGACACACGGGCGTCTTCCAGGCGGATCAGGTCGATGGTGATGCCGGCCTCTTTGAACAGCGGTTGCACGTTGAACCCGCACTTGGCGGCCGCCTTGATCCAGCTGGACAGCATGAACAGCGGAATGGGCTTGATGCCCAGAGCTTTGAGAACGATCGATGGAATCTGCATAAATGAAAACGGCCCACTCAAGGTGAGTGTGCCGCAGTCTACCGAAGATCGGGGTTTCAATAACGACGCAAAAAAAAACCTCCGTCACCGGAGGCCTGCTGGGTCGTCAGCTTGATCACATGGCGAGGGTTTGGCGCATTTGCTCGCTGGCCTTGACCGGGTCGCCACCGCTGCTGTTGAAGGCGGCCAGCCACTCAGGGTAGCCGTGCTGCGTGGACTCTTGCCACGGGTGGAAGCCCACCTTGTAGTAAGTCCAGTAAGCCTTGGCCATGGGGGCCAGCAAGCCATTGGGCTTGATCAACCACCAGATGCCACCAGCCATCAGCTTGATGCGTTGCGTCAGGGTGAAACCATCATGAATCAACATCTTGCGCTGGATGTAGAAGATGGTGACAGGGAACAGGATGGTGGCATCGACCAGGGCCAGCACACGCTTGAAGTAACCCACCTTGGCGACATCGACCATGACGTCGTAGGCAACACCCTTGTGCTCGACTTCTTCAATGGCATGCCAAGCGTACATGGCGCGCACGCGGGGGTCGGCTTCCTTCAGCAAATCGCGCTTGTCGAACATGCTGTGGGCAATGATCGACGTGAAGTGCTCCAGCGCGGCGGTGACCGCCACGGTATAGCTGCGGCTGTACCACTTGCGGTAGCGGTTGGTCAGAAAGTTCTCGACCCAGGCGCTCAGGCTCTCGGTGTCGATGCCTTGCTTGCGGATGCGTTCGTTGTCCTGACGGTGGACGATGCCGTGCTGGGCTTCTTGCTTGTTGAAGTCCTTGATCTCTTGCAGCATCTTCGGGTCGGTGACTTGGTCGCGGAAATCGCGCACACAGGTCATGAAGAACTTTTCACCGGGTGGAAAGATGATCGACAGAGCATCCCAGAAGCGCGACTTGAAAGGGTCGCCGCCAAACCAGTACTTGGGGATGTCGCCGTCCAGGTTGAAGTTCAGCTTCTCGCGGGGGACGATGGGATGGATTGCAACGGGGGTGGTCATGAGCAACACCTTTCTTGTAGTAAGTCGGTCCTCGGTGATTGAACTATAGGGATGCGGTGGCGTCGCTCACAGGATGCTGGATGACAAGATGGCATTGGCGCCGACATTCGCACAAAGAAAAAGGCTCCCGAAGGAGCCTTTTGGGTTGAACTCACGACATCAGAGTCGCTCATTCACCCATGCGGGCACGCCGGCGAGGGCTTGTGCCAGTTTGGAGGGGTCGGTGCCACCAGCCATGGCCATGTCAGGTTTGCCGCCACCCTTGCCACCCACCTGCTGGGCCACGAAGTTGACCAGCTCACCGGCCTTGAGTTTGCCGATGCTGTCGGCGGTCACGCCAGCGGCGATCTGCACTTTGCCACCCTCGACCGAGGCCAGCACGATGGCGGCCGTCTTGAGCTTGTCCTTGAGCTTGTCCATCGTGTCGCGCAGTGCCTTGGCATCGGCGCCATCGAGCACGGCGGCCAGCACCTTGATGCCCTTGATGTCGACGGCCTGGGCCATCAGCTCGTCGCCCTGGCTGGAAGCCAGCTTGCCCTTGATGGCGGCGAGTTCTTTTTCCAGCGCGCGGATCTGATCTTGCGCGGCGGCCACGCGGGCAGACACTTCGGCAGGCGCGGCCTTGAGCAGGCTGGCCAGTCCTTGCACAGTGCTTTCCAGCGACTGCAGGTAGCTCAGGGCATTGATACCGGTGACGGCTTCGACGCGGCGCACGCCAGCGGCCACGCCGCTTTCGGCCACGATCTTGAACAGGCCGATGTCGCCGGTGCGCTTGACGTGCGTGCCACCGCAAAGCTCTTTGGATGAGCCGATGCTGAGCACGCGGACTTCATCGGCGTACTTCTCACCGAACAGCATCATGGCGCCAGTCTTTTGAGCGTCTTCCAGGCCCATCACGGCAGCATTGGTGCCCTCGTTGAGCAGGATCTCGGCGTTCACCAGCTCTTCGACCTGACGGATTTCATCGGCCGTCATGGGCGCGTTGTGCGCGAAGTCGAAGCGCGTGCGGTCTGCCGTGACCTGCGAGCCCTTTTGCTGCACGTGGCCACCCAGCACTTCGCGCAAGGCTTTGTGCATCAGGTGGGTGGCGCTGTGGTTGCGGATGGTGCGGGCGCGCACATCGGCATCAACGCGGGCATTCACCGTGTCGCCCACCTTGATCTCGCCTTCGACCACGCGGCCGTGGTGACCGAACACATCGGCTTGGATCTTGTGCGTGTCTTCGACGACGAAGCGCGAGGTGCCGTTGCGCAGGTCGCCGCTGTCGCCAGCCTGGCCGCCGGACTCGGCGTAGAAGGGGGTGTCGTTCAGCACGATGACGGCGTCGTCACCCGCGTGGGCGGATTGGGCGGGGCTGCCGTCCACGTAGACGGCGGTGACCTTGGAGCCTTCGTGGGTCAGGTGGTCGTAGCCGTGGAAGGTGGTGGGGGTGCCGGTGTACGCCAGGCCGGTGGCCATCTTGAACTTACCGGCGGCGCGGGCTTGTTGGCGCTGGTGGGTCATGGCGGCATCGAACGCCACCGTATCAACGGTAAGGCCATCCTCACGACAAACATCGGCTGTCAAATCGACAGGAAAACCAAAGGTGTCATGCAACTTGAAAGCCAAGGCGCCGTCAAGTACCTTTGCGCCCTGCCCCTTCTCAAGAAACAGTTCTGCAATCGCCGAGCTGAGCATTTGCATACCGTTCTCGATGGTCTGGAAGAAGCGCTCTTCTTCGGTCTTCAGGACCTCGGTGATGCGCTTTTCGTTCTGGCGCAGTTCGGGGTAGGCATCGCCCATCTGCTCGACCAAGGCACCGACCAGCTTGTGGAAGAACGGCGTGCGGGCACCCAGTTTGTAGCCATGACGGATGGCGCGGCGCGTGATGCGGCGCAGCACGTAGCCGCGGCCTTCGTTGCTGGGGATCACGCCATCGGCCACGGTGAAAGAGCACGCGCGGATGTGGTCGGCGATGACCTTCAGGCTGGGGCTCGATGCATCGACATCACCACCGCCAGCGGCGTCTACCGCTGACTTGGCCGCAGCCAGTAAAGCCACGAACAAATCGATCTCGTAGTTGCCATGCACACCTTGCAGCACAGCGGCGATGCGCTCCAGGCCCATGCCGGTGTCCACGCTGGGCTTGGGCAACTTGTGCATCACGCCCGCTTCGTCGCGGTTGAACTGCATGAACACGTTGTTCCAGATCTCGATGAAGCGGTCGCCATCTTCATCGGGGCTGCCGGGCGGGCCGCCGGGGATGTGGTCACCGTGGTCGTAGAAGATCTCGGTGCAGGGGCCGCAGGGGCCGGTGTCGCCCATCATCCAGAAGTTGTCGGAGGCGTAGCGGGCGCCCTTGTTGTCGCCGATGCGGATGATGCGCTCAGCCGACACGCCGATCTCTTTGTGCCAGATGTCGTAGGCTTCGTCGTCGTCGGCGTACACCGTGACGGTGAGCTTGTCTTTGGGCAGCTTAAAGACCTCGGTCAGCAACTCCCAAGCGAAGCCAATGGCGTCGCGCTTGAAGTAGTCGCCGAAGCTGAAATTGCCCAGCATCTCAAAAAAGGTGTGGTGGCGGGCGGTGTAACCCACGTTGTCCAGGTCGTTGTGCTTGCCGCCAGCGCGGATGCACTTTTGCGACGAGGTGGCACGGGTGTAGGGGCGCTTGTCGAAGCCCAGGAACACGTCCTTGAACTGGTTCATGCCCGCGTTGGTGAACAGCAGGGTCGGGTCGTCACCGGGCACCACGGGGCTGGAGGCCACGATGGTGTGGCCCTTCGACTCGAAGAACTTCAGAAACTTGGAGCGGATCTCGGCGGCTTTCATCTGGGGGCTTCCGGTTCAGAACGTGGGGCGGGGCGACCCGGGCCTGATGGCAACCGGGTAAAGCAAAGCTTCTGATTATAGGTTTCAGGGGGGTGGCCTATCATTCTGGCCCGTGCATGCTTTCCCGAGAACCGCCATGACCGATTTTCCTGCCCCCCTGGCCGCGCTGAAAGACCCTTCCCTGCTCAAGACCCACGCCCTGATCGACGGGCAATGGGTGGATGCCGCTGAGCGCTTCGACGTGCGCGACCCGGCCACTGGGCAATTGCTGGCGCAGGTGCCGAACCTGGGTGCCACCCAGACCGAAGCGGCCATCGCCGCCGCCAACCGCGCCTGGCCCGCTTGGCGTGCCCTGACCGCCAAGGCTCGGTCCACCATCATGATGAAGTGGTTTGCCCTGCTGATTGACAACGCGGACGACCTGGCCCGGATCATGACCGCGGAGCAAGGCAAGCCGCTGGCAGAATCGAAAGGCGAAGTGGCCTACGGTGCCAGCTTCATCGAATGGTTCGCCGAAGAAGCCCGCCGCGTGTATGGCGAAACGGTGCCCAGCACCGACGCCAGCAAGCGCTTTTTGGTGATCCGCCAGCCGATTGGCGTCTGCGCGGCGATCACGCCCTGGAACTTCCCCATCGCCATGATCACCCGCAAGGTGGCGCCTGCCCTGGCCGCTGGCTGCCCCGTGGTCATCAAGCCGGCCGAGGCCACCCCACTGTCGGCGCTGGCCGTGGCCGAATTGGCCTTGCGCGCCGGCATGCCGCCGGGCGTGTTGAACATCATCACCGCCGATGCGGAGCGGTCGATTGAAGTGGGCAAGGTGCTCTGCGCCAGCGACACGGTGCGCCACCTGTCCTTCACCGGATCAACCGAGGTGGGCCGCATCCTGATGAAGCAGTGTGCGCCCACCATCAAGAAGTTGTCGCTGGAGTTGGGCGGCAACGCGCCCTTCATCGTGTTCAACGATGCCGACATCGACGCGGCCGTGGAAGGCGCGCTGATCGCCAAGTACCGCAATGCGGGCCAAACCTGCGTGTGCGCTAACCGCCTGTACGCGCAAGCCGACATCCACGACGAGTTCGTGGCCAAGCTTTCAAAACGTGTGGCGCAGATGAAAGTGGGCAACGGTTTTGAAGCCGGCGTGGTGCAAGGCCCGTTGATCGATGACCAAGCCTTGGCCAAGGTTGAAGACCTGGTGGCCGATGCCGTGGCCAAAGGCGCCAAGGTCGTCACGGGTGGCAAGAAAGCGCCCGTGGACGGCGGCAACTTCTACACGCCCACGGTACTGTCCAACGCATCAAGCGACATGCGCTTGGCGCGCGAGGAAATTTTCGGCCCCGTGGCCCCTGTCTTCAAGTTCGACACCGAAGCCGAAGCCATCGCCATGGCCAACGACACCGAGTTCGGCCTGGCCAGCTATTTCTACAGCCGCGACATCGGCCGCATCTTCCGCGTGGGCGAAGCGTTGGAATACGGCATGGTCGGGGTCAACACTGGCCTGATTTCAAGCTGCGAAGTGCCCTTTGGTGGCGTGAAGCAATCCGGCCTGGGCCGCGAAGGCGCGCGCCAGGGCATGGACGATTACCTGGAAGCCAAGTACCTTTGCCTTGGCGGATTGGACAAGTGAGCCGAACATGACTTTTCTGCACGATTTGTGGCCTTTGGCGCCACGCCACTGGGTGCTGCTGGCTTTCATCGCCGCCGCGTTGCACTCGCACCTGCGCGGCAAGATGCGCTTTGGCCTGGTGCGCGCATTGACCGACTTCACCGTGCTGATTGCACCGCTGAACTCGCTGATGGTGATGTTCTCGAAGGTGGGCTCGCAGCCTTACCTGGACCCTAAAAAGTTCCCGGAGTTGCAACTGCTGCAGGACAACTGGGAGGTCATGCGCGAAGAAGCCTTGCACCTGGACGGGCGCGGCAACATCAAGGCGGCCGACAGCTACAACGACATCGGCTTCAACTCCTTTTTCCGAACAGGCTGGAAGCGTTTCTACCTGAAGTGGTATGGCGACGATCTTCAATCAGCCAAAGACCTGTGCCCCAAGACAGTGGCGTTGCTCAAGCAGATTCCTGGCGTCAAGGCCGCCATGTTTGCCTCGTTGCCGCCCGGTGCCCGCCTGGTGCGCCACCGCGACCCCTATGCCGGCTCGCTGCGCTACCACCTTGGCCTGATCACACCCAACGACCCCGGCTGCTACATCGACGTCGATGGTGAAAAGTACCACTGGAAAGATGGCGAAGTCGTGATGTTCGACGAGACCTACATCCACTACGCCGAGAACACCACCGACCACCCGCGCATCATCTTGTTCGCCGACATCGAGCGCCCGGTCTACACGCCCATCATGCGCTGGATCAACCGTGGCTTTGGCTCGCTGGTGATGACGGCGGCCGCCACGCAGAACGTGGAAGGCGAACCCGTGGGTGGCCTGAACAAGTTCTTCTTCCACTTCTACCAATTGCGCGCCAAGGCCAAGGTCTTGAAAGCGCGCAACCGCACGGCCTACTATGTGGGCAAGTGGGTGCTGATTGGCGGGCTGCTCTGGGCCATCTTTTATTGATCAGAGATCAGCCTTTTCCAAACGCCATGGCAAATGCCAGGAGCCCTTCATGTCCCATGAATTCATCAGGCAACTTGTGTTGACGGCCGTACTGACCGCCACCTGCGCCATCGCCAGCGCGGCAGAGCCGCCTCAATTTGTCACCGCTGCGGCCAGCAAAGCCTCGTCGGTGGCGGCCAAGATCGAAAAATCTGTTAAGCATGGCCTGCAAAAAGCGGCCAGCGCAGTTGAACGCGGCGCCTCCGCCACAGGCAGTGCCATCAACAAAACCGCCAGGAAGCTCGGCTTGCCCACGCCACCAGCTTCTTCTGCCAGCGAATGAAGAAGTCCGAACTGTGGGTTTAGAATGCGGCCTGTCTGCGGGTGTCGTTCAATGGCAGGACTCTTGCTTCCCAAGCAAATAACGTGGGTTCGATTCCCATCACCCGCTCCAGGCACAAGCGCTATCGGCGCCGCGACCGGCCCAACCCATGCAGGCCAATGGCGACCAGGCCCAGGGCCAACAAAGCAAAACTGGGCGGCTCGCTCACGGCGGCCACGGGGCTGGACGCCCGGTCTTTGGCTTTGCCCAACATCCCGGGTTCAGCATAGGCACTCATGCCGACCAGCAAGCTGAACGCCAACACACAGCGACTGGCATTCAGCAACATTGGGACTCTGCTCACGTTCAAAACTCCACTCAGGCCATTGGCGGTCAAATCCGCTCAGGCAATGATGCGCGCCCGCTCCTTTGAAAAGCGGACTCATCACCCCCCAGATGAATGGCCGCCCAACACCGATCGGGCTTCTGCGTGATTTAGTACCCTGTCCGCTTTAAGGGACAGCCCTAGTGCGGCCGTTAAAGGACAATGGCGGCCTGTCCCCAGCCAGCATTTCCCCGACTTCACCCATGAGCACCGCCCTGCCCCCCGACGACAACGACCCGCCATCGTCCGGCTACCCCCACCGCACCATCCGCAGCTTTGTGATGCGCGCCGGGCGGACCACGGAAGGCCAGGCCAAGGCCTTGGTCGAACTGGGCCCCAAGTACCTGTTGCCTTACGACAAGGCGCATCTGGACTACGCCGGCACTTTTCAGCGCCAGGCACCGGTCGTGCTCGAAATCGGCTTTGGCATGGGCGATGCCACCGCCACCATCGCGCAAACCTTGCCCGACGTGGACTTCATCGGCGTTGAAGTGCACGAACCCGGCGTGGGCGCCCTGCTCAAGCGCATTGGCGACCAGCACATCACCAACCTGCGATTGATCCGCCACGACGCGGTCGAGGTGCTGGACCACATGATCCAGCCCGCGTCGCTGGCCGGCGTGCACATTTTTTTCCCCGACCCGTGGCACAAGACGCGCCACAACAAGCGCCGCTTGATCCAGGCACCTTTGGTGGCCCACCTGACCTCGCGCCTGGCCCCTGGCGCCTACCTGCACTGCGCCACCGACTGGGAGCCCTACGCCCGCCAGATCCTGCAAGTGCTGAGCGACGAGCCTAGCTTGGCCAACACCGCCGAGGGCTACGCGTCCAAGCCCGCCTACCGGCCGCTGACCAAGTTTGAGAACCGAGGACTGAAACTCGGCCACGGTGTTTGGGACTTGGTGTTCAAAAAGCGCTGAAAAGCCCCTCTCATGACCTAGACCCCACGCACCCGTTGACGTTACGCTGAAGACGTTGACTGGAGTGCGCTGTGAATAAACTCTCCGACCGCTTACCGCTACCCTGGGCCGATGAAGCCGCGCAAATCGACAAGCTGAGGCTGCGCCTGCAAGACAAGCTCGACTGGGGCATCGTGCGCCAGCAATGCGAGCCCTGGGTGCGCGGCATCCGCCACCGCCCGCCGCCCTTCTGGGCACTTGAATCCCTGCTGCAAGAGTTTCCGCTGTCCAGCACCGAAGGCCTGGCTTTGATGCGCCTGGCCGAAGCCCTGTTGCGCGTGCCTGACCAAGACACTGCCCAGGCCCTGATCGGCGACCAGTTAGCCCAGGCCGACTTTGCCAAGCACGCCGACAACGGCTCGGCCCATCCCTGGTTGTCCAGCGCCTCGGCCCGTGTGCTGGACCTGGCGCACCAGTTGCTGCCTTCACAAGATGGCCGCACCGCCGCGCCCACCTTGGTCCAACGCCTGGGGGGGCCCACCGTGGTGTCCGCCACCGCGCGCGCGCTGCAGTTGCTGGGTCGCCAATTCGTGCTCGGCCAGACCGTGGACGAGGCCTTGGCCCAGGCCCGCAAGCAAACCCGGGCCGACGCCGACCAAGGCCTGACCACCCGCCACAGTTTCGACATGCTGGGCGAAGGTGCCCGCACCTGGGCTGATGCCGACCGCTACCTGGCGTCTTACCAGCGGGCCTTGTCGCAACTGGGCCAGCCCGGCGACAAGAAAGCGCAGCAATTGCCGTTTTCTCAGCGCCCTGGCCTGTCGATCAAGCTGTCTGCCCTGCACCCGCGCTTCGACCCCTCGCAACACGAAGCCCTGGTGCGCGAACTGCTGCCCAGGCTGGAGCAACTGGCCCACCAAGCCGACGAGGCCGGCGTGCTGCTGACCCTGGACGCTGAGGAGTCTTTCCGGCTGGAGTTGCAGCTTGACCTGCTGGCCCGCCTGATGCCCGCCGCTGGCGATGGCCTGGGCCTGGCCGTGCAGGCCTACCAGCACCGCGCCCTGGCCGTGATCGACGAAGTGCAACGCCTGGCCACCCTGCACGACAAACGCCTCACCGTGCGCCTGGTCAAAGGCGCTTACTGGGACACCGAAATCAAGCGCGCCCAAGAGCTGGGCCTGAACGGCTACCCCGTCTACACGCACAAGGCCAACACCGATCTTTCTTACCTGGCCTGCGCCGATGCCCTGCTGGCCTGCAGCGATGTGCTTTACCCCCAATTCGCCACGCACAACGCGGCCACCATCGCCGCCGTCATGCAATTGGCCAGGCAACATGGTGTCGGCCCGGAGCGCTACGAATGGCAGCGCTTGCACGGCATGGGCGAAGGCGTGTACCGCGAATTGCGCCACCTCAAGGCCTCACCTGAAACTGGCGCCGCCCTGCGCATTTACGCCCCCGTGGGCGAACACCGGGACCTGCTGGCCTACCTGGTGCGGCGCCTGCTGGAGAACGGCGCCAACGCCTCGTTTGTGCACCAACTGGCCGACCCGCAGGTCAGCCTGGATGAGTTGCTGGCCTCGCCCTGGCTCACGGCCATCGACACCGAACACGGCCCTGGCGTGGTGCCACCCGCCAGGCTCTATGGCCCCGACCGACGCAACGCGATTGGCCGCGACCTGAACTGCCAGATGCACCGCGATGCGCTTGAGGCCGCCATTCACGTCAGGCGCGCGCAAGCCACCGTGCCCTCGCCTTGCCACGCCCTGTGCGCCGCCGAGGCCCAGGCGCTGATGGAATCGCTCAGCCAAGGCTGGCAAGACTGGGAAGAAACGCCCGCACCCGCTCGCTGCGCCGTGCTCGACAAAGTGGCCAACCTGCTGGAAGCCGAGTTCGACAGCTGGGCCGCCGACCTGGTGGTGGAAGCCCGCAAGACCATGAGCGATGCCGTGGCCGAGGTGCGCGAAATCATTGATCTGGCGCGCTATTACGCCCAGCAAGGCCGCCATCACCTGAAATCGCAAGCGCTGCCCGGCCCCACCGGCGAAAGCAACGACTGGCAGTTGCGCGGCCGTGGCGTGTTCGTCTGCATCGCGCCGTGGAACTTTCCACTGGCGATCTTTGGTGGGCAGGTGATGGCCGCGCTGGTGGCCGGCAACGCCGTGGCCGCCAAGCCCGCTGACCAGACCCCCGACATCGGGCGCCGCTTCGTGGCGCTGCTGCACCAGGCTGGCGTGCCCGCCGACGTGCTGGGCTGCGCCTGCGGGCCGGGTGCCGTGGTCGGTGCCGCGCTGGTGGCCAGCAAGCACTGCGCGGGTGTGGCCTTCACCGGCTCGGTGGCCACGGGCAAGCGCATCCAGCGCATGCTGGCCCAGGGCGATCGCCCGATCGTGCCCTTGATCGCCGAGACCGGCGGCCTCAACGCCATGGTCGTGGACAGCACCGCCTTGCCCGAACAGGTGATGGACGCCGTGGTGGCCAGCGCCTTTTTGAGCGCAGGCCAACGCTGCTCGGCCTTGCGCCTGCTGTGCCTGCACAGCGCCACGGCCGACGCGTTGGAAGCGATGCTGGCGGGCGCTTTGCAAACCCTGGTGATGGGCGACAGCGCCGAATGGGCCACCGACGTGGGGCCCGTCATTGATGCCAATGCGCACGATCTGCTCAATGCCCACTTGGCCGAGTTGGACCACCAGGCGCAGCAACCCCTATCCGGTGTGCGCCTGATTGGCCGGGCCACCTTGGCCTCGTCGTCAAACGCACCGCACATCGTGCCCCCCACCGCCTACACCTTGCCCCGCGTCAGCGCTCTCACCGCCGAGCACTTTGGCCCGATCCTGCACGTGGTGCGCTGGGGCCCGGGCACGCAGGCGCCCGACATCGACGCGCTGATTGAGCAGATCAATGCCACCGGATATGGTTTGACTTTGGGGGTGCAGACGCGCATCGACTCGCGCGCGCAGCACATCGCCCGCCGCACGCGTGTGGGCAATGTGTATGTGAACCGGGGAATGACTGGCGCCGTGGTGGGGTCGCAACCCTTTGGCGGCCAGGGATGGAGCGGCACCGGCCCGAAAGCCGGCGGCCCTCACTACCTGCTGCGGTTTTGCACCGAGCAAGTGATCAGCATCAACACGGCGGCAGCAGGCGGCAATGCCGCGCTGCTGACGCGAGGACGCTGACCCGATCGATCAGTTGGCAGCAGCAGGTGCGCTGAACTTGAAGTCGGTCTTGGCCTTGGCCTTCAGGTCGTCGCGGTACTTGGCCAGCTTGGCTTGCGCATTGCGCTGTTGCAGCTGCACCTTGACTTCATCATAGGGTGGGAACTGGGTGGCGCGCGAGTCTTCCAGCTTGATGATGTGGTAGCCGAATTGCGATTTCACCGGGGTTTCGGTGAACTTGCCTTTTTCCAACTTGGACATGGCTTCGGAGAACTCGGGCACGTAGTTGCCAGGCGCAGCCCAATCCAGATCGCCACCGTTTTCGGCAGAGCCCGGATCCTTGGAGTTCTTCTTGGCCAGGTCTTCGAACTTGGCGCCGGCCTTGAGTTGGGTGATGATGGCCTTGGCTTCGTCTTCCTTCTCGACCAGGATGTGGCGAGCGCGGTATTCCTTGTCGCCGTTCTGAGCCTTGATCTTGTCGTACTCAGCGCGCAAGTCGGCTTCGCTGTCCTTGGACTTGGCCTGGAAGTCGGTGAACAGAGCCTGGATCAGGATCGACTGACGCGCGAATTCCATTTGCGTCTTGTAGTCGCTGGTGGCGGCAATGCCTTTCTTTTCGGCCTCTTGCACGAAGATCTCGCGCAACACCAACTCTTCCCTGACCTTGGCTTCCAGGTCAGGCGTCTTGGCCTGTTGGCCCTGCTTGACGATCTGGGTCATCATGGCGTCGAACCGGGCTTTGGGCACGGGCTTGCCATTGACGATGGCGATGTTCTGGGCCATCACCAGAGGAGCGGCCAGCGACAGGGTCGCGGCCAGAACGGCGGACTTGATGACATGGGTGCGGAAAGTCTTCATGAGCGAATTTTGTTAGGTTGTTTCGTTGTCAGACAGGCTCGGCCTTGATGGCCAGCGCATGGATGCCCTGCGGTATCAAATCGCGAAGAGCATCATACACAAGGCGATGCCGTTGAACGTGTGACAGTCCGTTAAAGCACTGGGCACGCAAATGCACGCTGAAATGCCGTCCTGACTTGGCGCCTTCGTGCCCGGCATGGAGGTGACTGTCATCGGTCACGTCAATGCTGAGCGGCTGCAACGCCGTTGTCAGGGCGGCTTGAATTTGTTCGGCGGTCACGCCTTGAAGTGGAGTCATGGTCAGGCCTGAAAGTTCACTTAGCTTTGGCCGGAGCATCGTCGGGCAATGGGGGCATGTGGCGACTCAGGTACAAACCCTGAGCCAGCATGAACAACAGCATCAGGCCTGAAGCGCCCCAGACCTTGAAGCTCACCCACTGCTCTTCGGTGTAGTTGTAGACCACGTACAAGTTGAGCACGCCCATGAAGGCGAAGAATCCAACCCAGGCCCAGCCCAACTTGATCCACACGGCATCGGGCGCGTCGATCTGGCCGCCCATCATCTTGTGCAGCACGCGGCGCTTCATGATGATCTCGGCCACCAGGAAACCGGCGCTCATCAGCCAGTACAGCACCGTGGGCTTCCACTGGAAGAAGATGGCACTGTGCAGCCACATCGACACCCCGCCCAGCACGGTCCCCACGATCAACGTGCCCCACAGCATCACGTCCACCTTGTGGCGCAGGATCTTGAGCGCGGCAATCTGGACCACACCGCAAGCCACCATCACCACCGTGGACAGCAGCATGGGTGCCTCTTTGGCCGCCACGATGCCGCCAGACACCAGGAAGCCCAGGTACTGGGTCATCCACTCAGCCGCCAGTTCCTTGTGGCCACCGGCCCAGGTGTAGGCGCCGAAGAACAGCAGCAGGGGTAACAGGTCAAAAAATATCTTCATGGGGAACCGGGTTGAGGGTCACAGGCGCGGATCAGCGCGGCTCGAAGTCTATCGCGGCCGAGTTGATGCAGAAACGCTCGCCGGAGGGCGCCGGTCCGTCGTCGAACACGTGGCCCAGGTGGGCACCGCAATTGTTGCAGCGCACCTCGACGCGCACCATGCCGTGGGCTTTGTCAATCACGCGCTCGACGCTGCTGTCGTCCACCGCCTGGGAGTAGCTGGGCCAGCCGCAGCCCGCGTCGAACTTGGTGCTTGATTCGAACAACTTGGCGTTGCAACAGATGCAGCGGTAGGCGCCGTCCACAAAGTGGTCCCAATACTGGCCGGTGAAGGCCCGTTCAGTGGCCGCCTGGCGCGTGACTTCGAATTGCATCGGGTCCAACTGGGCACGCCATTCCGCGTCGGACTTCTTGACTTTGTAATCGCTCATGATGAACAGGACACCTCGATGGATTGAGCCCAGTCGGGCGGGAAATCGGCATCGGCCTCACAGCCGGGTTGCTCGTCGCAGGGGGTTTGCAATAGCCGATGCAAGCGCCGCACTTCGGAGTCGTCACCGGCCTGAGACAGACGGATCGCTGTTTCGGCCAAATGGTTCCGCAAAATGTAAACCGGGTTGACGCGGCGCATGCGGTCGCGGCGTTCGGCATCCACGCTGTTTTCCAGCTTCAGGCGCTCGGCATAGCGGCGCGCCCAGGCGTCAAAAGCCTCGCGGTTGATGAACAGGTCGCGCACCGGGGCGTTGGCGGCGTCATCGGGCGGCAGGCTGCTTTGGTAGTCGCCCAAGCGGCGGAAGGTGATGGTGAAATCGGTGCGGTGCTCGGCCATCACGGTGAGCAAATCCACGGCCAGGGCACCGTCGCCCTCCTGCTCGGTGGCCAGGCCCAGCTTGGCACGCCAACGATCAGTCATGGCTTGCGGAAAGCGCTGCTCGTAGGACTTGAGCACGTCGATGATGACGCTCTCGTCGCCCTCAAACTCGGGGATCACCGGCACCAGCGCCTGGGCCAACGCGCGCAGGTTCCAGTAGCCAATTTGGGGCTGGTTCTGCCAGGAGTAGCGGCCCTGGTCATCCGAATGGTTGCAGATGTGCTGCGGGTCAAAACCATCCAGGAAACCGTAAGGGCCATAGTCGATCGTCAGGCCCAGGATCGACATGTTGTCGGTGTTCATCACGCCGTGGCAAAAGCCGACCGACTGCCAGGCAGCCATCAGGCGGGCGGTGCTGTCGACCGCGTATTGCAGCAAGGCCACGGCGCGCTGGGGGGCGTTTTTCAATTCGGGCACTTGGTGTTCGACCACGTGGTCCACCAGGGCCTGCAAGACCTCGTGGTGGCCGGCCTCGCCGCTGTGCGCGAAATGCTCGAAGTGGCCGAAGCGGATGAAGCTGGGGGCCACGCGGGTGACCACGGCGGCGGTCTCCATGGTTTCACGCCGCACAAATTGCGGCGAGGCGGTCAAGGCCAGGGCCCGAGTGGTGGGGATGCCCAGCGCGTGCATGGCCTCGCTGCACAAGAACTCGCGGATGGACGAGCGCAACACGGCCCGACCATCGGCCCGCCGCGAATAAGGCGTCGAGCCCGCGCCCTTGAGCTGAAACTCGCGCGTGCCCAAGGCCGTTTTCAACTCGCCCAGCAACAGCGCACGGCCATCGCCCAACTGGCCCGCCCACACGCCGAACTGGTGCCCGCTGTAGACCGTGGCCACGGGCTGCATGCCCGGCCATTGCGCATTGCCGGTAAAGACACGTAAAGGCAGATCACCCTCGCGCCAATCGGCGGGCCAACCCAGCTCATGCGCCAGTGAGTCGCTCCAGGCCACCCAGCGCGGCTCGGGCAAGGCTTGCGCCTTCACCGCCGTGGCCATGGGCGCCTGCAAACGTGCGCGCCACGACTCGCTCAGCAGCGCATAGCGGTTGACCCAGTCGTGGGCGGGCGGGGCGAAAACAGCATCGAGATCAGAAGACATGTGGCGAAGTGTAGACAAGACCCCCCATCCAAGGGTGCCCGAGGGCAATTTCTGCCGGTGGCCATGGGGGTTTGAAGCGCGCGCCCTGCCCTAAGATGCCGCTTTGCTTGCAACACAGGACTGGCCGACGTGGATACCTTGCTGTTTTTCAAAGCCGTGTTGATGGGCATCGTCGAGGGGCTGACCGAGTTCCTGCCCATCTCCAGCACCGGGCACCTGATCCTGGCGGGATCGCTGCTTGATTTTCAATCCAATGTAGGCGCCGACAAGGCCAAGGTGTTCGACATCGCGATCCAGTCGGGCGCCATTTTTGCCATCGTGTTGGTGTATTGGCAACGCCTGCGCGAAACCGCATTGGGCCTGGGATCGCAGCCCAAAGCCCAGCGTTTTGCGCTCAACGTCATCGTGGCATTCTTGCCAGCGGCCATTCTGGGCCTGGCCTTTGGCAAGGTCATCAAGGCACATTTGTTCAATGCCCCGGTGGTGGCCAGCGCCTTCATCGTCGGCGGCCTGATCATCTTGTGGGCCGGGCGCCGCGCCACCAAGGCCGGCACCAGCCACTACCGCGTCCAGACCGTGGACGACATGAGCCTGGCGGATGCTTTCAAGGTGGGTTGCATCCAGTGCCTGGGCATGATCCCTGGCACCAGCCGCTCGGGCGCCACCATCATCGGTGGCATGTTCCTGGGCTTGTCGCGCAAGGCCTCCACCGAGTTCAGCTTCTTTTTGGGCATCCCGACCCTGGTCGGTGCGGGCTTGTACAGCCTCTACAAAGAACGCGCACTGCTGTCGATGGACGATCTGCCGCTGTTCGGCGTCGGCTTGGCGTTCTCGTTCCTGTCGGCCTGGGTGTGCGTGCGCTGGTTGCTGCGCTACGTGGCCACGCACAATTTCGTTCCCTTCGCCTGGTACCGGATCGCCTTCGGCATCGTGGTGCTGGTGTCGGCCCAGCAGGGCTGGATCACCTGGGCTGAATGAACACGCTCCGACATCAGGCCCTCCAACTTTTGCTGACCAGTGACCCTGAGGCAAAGGCCAAGGGCACCATGGCACTCGACCTGAATGGCACGCTGTGCTCTGCCGAAGCGTTGGCAGAGCCTGCCGGCATCCCTGGCCGCCCGCCGCACCCTGAGCTGGTACATCCAACCCAACTCAAGACGCGTTCAGTGCGCAATCCTGAGGGGCACGCCGCGCTGATCCACGCCCTAGCGCACATCGAACTCAACGCCATCGATTTGGCGCTTGACCTTGCTTGGCGTTTTCCTGGCATGCCAGACGAGTTCTACATGGATTGGCTGGGCGTCGCCAAAGAAGAGGCCTTGCACTTCACCCTGCTTCGCAACCACCTTGTGAGCCTGGGCTTCGACTACGGCCACTTTCAGGCGCACAACTCCCTTTGGGAAATGGCCGAGAAAACAAAGGGCGACCTGCTGGCTCGCATTGCCCTGGTACCGCGAACAATGGAAGCGCGTGGGCTTGACGCATCGCCGCCCATCAAAGCAAAGCTGTTGACGATTGATGACCAGCGCGGCGCAGCCATCCTGGACATCATCTTGAGGGATGAAATCGGGCACGTGGCGGTGGGCAACAAGTGGTATCGCTTTCTCTGCGCTGATCGAGGCCTCGATCCTCTGTCGACCTATGCGGAGCTTGCTACGGCGTTCAGCGCCCCACGGCTCAAAGGCCCCTTCAACATGGAGGCCCGCCGTGCTGCCGGCTTCGAAGAAGATGAGCTGTACGCACTGGAACAGCTCTGGACATCCAGGCAAGAGGCCCCGCCACTGAAGCTGCAGTGAATCAGCCGCGCGGATGGTGTTGCGCGTGCAGCAAACGCAGCCGCTCACGCGCCACGTGCGTGTACACCTGGGTGGTCGAGATGTCGGCATGCCCCAGCAGCATCTGCACCACGCGCAAATCGGCGCCATGGTTCAGCAAATGCGTGGCAAAGGCATGGCGCAAAGTGTGTGGCGACAAGGCCTGGCTGATGCTCGACAGCACCGCGTATTTCTTGACCAACTTCCAGAACATCTGCCGCGTCATGGGGCCACCGCGCCCCGTGACAAACAAGGCATCACTGCTCTGCCCATTCAGGATGAACGCGCGCGAATCGATCAGATAACGCTGAAGCCAAACACCGGCCTCGGCCCCAAAAGGCACCAGCCGCTCTTTGCTGCCCTTGCCGGTGATGCGCAGCACGCCTTCGTTCAGGCCGACGTGCACGGTCTTGAGTTCGACCAGTTCGCTCACACGCAGGCCACTGGCGTACATCAGCTCCAGCATGGCGCGGTCACGCAAGCCCAAGGTTTCGTCGGCATCGGGCGCGGCCAGCAAAGCTTCCACCTGCGATTCGGTCAAGGTGCCTGGGGTGCGCTGGCGCTGGCGGGGCGCGTCCATGCGCAAGGTCGGGTCCTGGGTCGTCAAGCCTTCGCGCAGGGCCCAGCGGTAAAACCGTCGGAACACACTCAAACGCCGCCCGACCGAGGTGGGCTTGGATTCGGCGTGGCGGTGGGCAGCGTAGCCCTGCAAGTCAAGCTCACGGGCCTGGATCAAGGTGGGGGCATCCGGCTGTTTGGCCAGCCAGACGGCCAGCCCCGCCAGGTCGCGCCGGTAAGCGGCCAGGCTGTTGGCGCTCAGGCCATCTTCCAGCCAAAGGGCGTCGATGAAGCGGTGCAAGTGCGGGTCGTCAGACGCCCGCGCCTCGTCAGGCAGCCGAACCACGCAGCAACCCCGCCTTCATGCGTTTGTCCACGGGCCGCTCGCCAATGAAGATCTTCAAGATGGCCCGGTAGAAATCGTCGCCCGCGATGGGCTTGGACAAGGCCTTGCCATTGAACACCAACAGCGTGCCTTGGCCGGGCACGAAGTCCAGATCGAGCACATCGCCCGGACGGAAGGTGCCGATGCTGTCCAAGCCAGCGGCCAGCACGTCGACGCGGTCCAGCAACTGGGCATGAACCTCGGCGGGTTCATTGCGTTGCACGCCCTTTCGCATGGACTTGGTCATCTCAACACTGGGCGCCTCAAGCATGACCTTCAAGCGCAGGCGCTTGGGGCCTTGCATGGCCAGAATCTGCGAAGGATCCTTGGACGGCGCCGCCAGGTAAAGGCCGGCCACAAATGCCTTGACCCAGGCCACGCCCCGCAAGCCCAGGCCATTGAGGCGCAGGGTGCGGTCGGACAGCACCAAGGTGTCGTCAAAACGCTGCCCTTCCAGCTTGGCCGCTTGAGCAACGCCCGGCGGCACAGGCACTGGCAGGCCAAAGGCCCCTGACAGCAGCATCAGGGCAGCGGCAACCATCAGTTGCCTCAAGGCCAGCGTGGCAATGCTTGTGGAGTTCATGGGTGTACAACGTGGGGGCGCACTACCGCGCCGACAAGGGCGGGTCAACCCGGTGTAAAGCTGCGTAAACCGTTGCCCATGCCGCCATGCTGGATCGCCTGTCGTTGTTGTGCCATCAATTGATTGATCGTGACAGGTTTTGCCCCACGCCGTCATCCCGACCTGAAACAACCATGCTCAGCATGAGCAGGGCGCCTAGACTCCACCATCGAATCTGAATACGCAAATAATCTGATATGAAGTCGTCATCGTTTGCCTTGTTGTGGCTGGCCAGCGTTGGCTCCGTGCAGGCCCAAACCGCCTCGGCGCCCGAAGCCGCCAAGCCCCCCACCCAGCAACAGCTGTTTGCCCTGCGCTGCCCTGCCCGCGTGCAGACGTTGCTGGACGCTGCCATCCCGGCCAGCACGCCAACGACAGAAGCGGTGAAGTCAATCTGCGCCTGCGCCCAGGCCAAGCTGGACGCATTGGGTGACATGCCCGCGGACGAAAGCGGTCCCAAGACCTTGAGCCTGGCCGCCTTGAGCTGCGCCAAACCGGTCATCACGTCGCACAACCAGGGCTTCATCGCCAAGCAGTTCGGGCCCGACCTGTTGCAACGGGGCTGGAAAGCCGCTGAAGTCACCCAATTTTCTAATTGCTTTGCCGAAACCCACTGGCAGCAAACCTTCGAAGCCGGGCTGCAAAGCCGCCGCAACAAGGGGGCCAGGCTGGACGGCTTGTGGCAACAGTGCGCGACGGCAGCGGGTCATGCGGACACGCCCCAGCCCAAGTCACCGGCTGCGGCACCGCCGACCTCCAGCGCCACGTCCAAAGCGTCCTGACATGAAAAAAGCCGCCGGGTTACCCCAGGCGGCTTTTCAATTCAAGCGCTGATCGGTGATCAGTTCTTGGACTGGTCAACCAGCTTGTTCTTGGCGATCCAAGGCATCATGGCGCGCAATTCAGCGCCCACGGTCTCGACCGGGTGAACGGCGTTCAAACGACGGCGAGCGGTCATGCTCGGGTAGTTCGTCTTGCCTTCTTGAATGAACATCTTGGCGTATTCGCCAGTCTGGATGCGCTTCAGAGCGTTGCGCATGGCGGCGCGCGATTGCTCGTTGATCACTTCGGTGCCGGTCACGTACTCGCCGTATTCGGCGTTGTTCGAGATCGAGTAGTTCATGTTGGCGATGCCGCCTTCGTACATGAGGTCAACGATCAGCTTGAGTTCGTGCAGGCATTCGAAGTAGGCCATTTCAGGCGCGTAACCGGCTTCGGTCAGCGTCTCGAAGCCCATCTTCACCAGCTCGACCGCGCCACCGCACAGCACGGCTTGTTCGCCGAACAGGTCGGTTTCGGTTTCTTCGCGGAAGTTGGTCTCGATCACGCCACCCTTGGTGCCGCCGTTGGCCGCCGCGTACGACAGGGCGATGTCCTTGGCCTTGCCAGACTTGTCTTGGTAAATGGCGATCAGGGAAGGCACGCCGCCGCCCTTGAGGTACTCGGAACGCACGGTGTGGCCAGGGCCCTTGGGGGCGATCATGATCACGTCCAGGTCAGCACGGGGGATGACTTGGTTGTAGTGCACGTTGAAACCGTGGGCAAAGGCCAGCACGGCACCTTGCTTGATGTTGGGCGCGACGTTGTTGTTGTACACCTCGGGGATGTTCTCGTCGGGCAGCAGGATCATGACCACGTCGGCGCCCTTGACGGCGTCATCGACTTCACAAACTTTGATGCCAGCGGCTTCAACCTTGGACCAGGAAGCGCCACCCTTGCGCAGACCGACCGTGACGTTCACGCCAGAGTCGCGCAGGTTTTGGGCGTGGGCGTGGCCTTGCGAGCCGTAGCCGATGATGGCGACATTCTTGCCCTTGATCAGGCTCAGGTCAGCGTCTTTGTCGTAATAAACCTTCATGTTCAGCTCCGTCGAAAAATCAGTTGATTCGGTTGAATGGGGGGGTGCTGCTTGCAGCGGAAAAAGCGGGAAAGTTCAGACGCGCAAGATGCGCTCGCCACGCCCGATCCCGCTGGTCCCGGTGCGCACGGTTTCTAAGATGGCGGCGCGGTCAATGGCTTCGATGAAGGCATCGAGCTTCGAGGCGTCGCCCGTCAATTCAATGGTGTAGGTCTTGTCGGTCACGTCGATGATGCGGCCGCGGAAGATGTCGGCCATGCGTTTCATCTCTTCGCGCTCCTTGCCCACGGCGCGCACCTTGATGAGCATCAGCTCACGCTCGGTATACGGGCCCTCGGACAGGTCGACGACCTTGACGACTTCAATCAGGCGGTTGAGGTGCTTGGTGATCTGTTCGATCACGTCGTCCGAGCCGCTGGTGACGATCGTCATGCGCGACAGGGAGGCATCCTCGGTGGTGGCCACGGTCAGGCTCTCGATGTTGTAGCCCCGGGCGGAAAACAAGCCGACCACACGCGACAGCGCGCCGGGTTCGTTTTCAAGCAGCAATGCAATGATGTGTTTCATGTCAGGATCGTCCTTCGCGCTCTTGAGCCAGCGGGCGGTAACCCGATGGCCGTGGCCACGTTGTTCGATGAATCAGAAGTGTTGGAACCCCGGCACCGCTTGAGGAACCGCCCGCACAGGCACCGGCAAGCACCTGGCTGCGGCCCCCTTGCGAGCGGCCGGGAACAAGGTGGCCTTACAGGTCTTCAGACCCCAGCAGCATTTCGGAAATGCCCTGGCCCGCCTTCACCATCGGCCAGACGTTTTCGGTCGGGTCGGTGCGGATGTCCAGGAACACGGTGCGGTCCTTCAGCTTGATGGCTTCGCGCAAAGCGCCTTCCACATCAGACGGACGCTCGATCAGCATGCCGACGTGGCCATAAGCCTCGGCCAGCTTCACGAAATCGGGCAGCGCGTCCATGTAGCTGTGCGAGTAGCGGCTGCCGTAGTCCAGCTGCTGCCACTGGCGCACCATGCCCAGGTAGCGGTTGTTCAGCGACAGCACCTTGACCGCGGTCTGGTACTGCAGGCAGGTCGACAGCTCCTGGATGCACATCTGGATCGAGCCTTCGCCGGTCACGCAGAACACGTCGGCATCGGGCTTGGCCAGCTTGATGCCCATGGCGTAAGGCAGGCCCACGCCCATCGTGCCCAGGCCCCCGGAGTTGATCCAGCGACGGGGTTCGTCAAAGGGGTAGAACTGCGCGGCGAACATCTGATGCTGGCCCACGTCCGACGTGACATAACAATCAGTGCCACGGGTCAGGCGAGCCAGCGTTTCAATCACGAACTGCGGCTTGATGACGTCTTCAGAAGTCTTGTACTTCAGGCATTCGCGCTTTTTCCACTCGCCGATCTGGTTCCACCAAGCGGCCAGAGCGTTCGGGTCGGCGCGCTGCGTCGACTCCTTGATCTGCGCGATCAATTCTTGCAACACGTCCTTGACGTCGCCCACGATGGGGACATCGACCTTGACGCGCTTGGAAATCGACGAAGGATCGATGTCGATGTGGATGATCTTGCGTTCGACCTGGGCGAAGTGCTTGGGGTTACCGATCACGCGATCGTCGAAGCGCGCACCCACGGCCAGCACCACGTCGGCGCTTTGCATGGTCATGTTGGCCTCATACGTGCCATGCATGCCAAGCATGCCCAGGAAGGTCTTGTCGGACGCGGCGATGGCGCCCAAGCCCATCAGGGTGCTGGTGGTGGGGTAGCCCAGCAGATTGACCAGCTCGCGCAACTCAGCAGCTGCGTTGGCCAAAATCACGCCGCCACCGGTGTAGATGTAGGGGCGCTTGGCACCCAAAATCAGTTGCACGGCCTTGCGGATCTGCCCGCCATGGCCCTTGCGCACCGGGTTGTACGAACGCATCTCAACCGTTTCAGGGTAGCTGAACGCGGTCTTGTTGAGGGAGACATCCTTCGGGACATCGACCACCACCGGGCCGGGGCGGCCAGTGCGGGCGATGTGGAAAGCTTTCTTCAGGGTGACGGCCAGGTCGGCGACATCCTTCACCAGGAAGTTGTGTTTGACGATGGGGCGCGTGATGCCGACGGTGTCGCACTCCTGGAAGGCGTCCAGGCCGATCGCGGGCGTGGGCACCTGTCCGGTGATGATCACCATGGGGATCGAGTCCATGTAGGCGGTGGCGATGCCGGTGACGGCATTGGTCACGCCGGGACCGGAAGTCACCAGCGCAACGCCAACGTCGCCCGTGGCGCGCGCGTAACCATCAGCGGCATGAACAGCGGCCTGTTCGTGGCGCACCAGCACGTGCTGGATGGTGTCTTGTTTGTAGAGGGCGTCGTAGATGTACAGAACGGCGCCGCCGGGGTAGCCCCACATGTACTTGACACCTTCGGCCTGCAAGCAGCGCACGAGAATGTCAGAACCATTGAGAACTTCAGGTGTGGTGGGAGAGGACATGTCCATGATGTAAAAAGACCTTTCGGATTTTTCTCTAACGAAAAATGATCGGTACCCCTCCTCAACAGCATCTGCGGTGACGGATCACCAGCGTGCTCGCCCTTGTGAGGCGGATTTGGAGCCTGCGCGGCCTGCCACCGAAACCGGTTGGGGTAACGATTCAGACCAGATCGGGATGGCGCAAAGACAAATATTATCGCACTGAAAATTCCTGGGCCGGTGCCATAATCCGCCCTCGCCGATCTGGCGCCGCAAGTCTTCGTGTCTTGACCCCCCTGCCCAGCCCCTCCACCTTAGACGAGCTCAACAACTTCCTGATAAGTGTTGAGCGCCGCGCGTTCAAACGCACCGCTTTTGCCGTGCGCGACGAGGATTCGGCGCTGGACATCGTGCAGGACGCCATGATCCGCCTGACGCAAAGCTACGCCGACCGGCCTTCCAACGAATGGCCCATGCTGTTCGCCCGGATCTTGTCCAACGCCACGCTGGATTGGTTTCGGCGCCAAAAAGTGCGCAACGCCGTTTTCCAGAACCTGGGAGACTTCGAGTCATCCTCGGACGACGGCGATGGCGACTTCAACCTGCTGGATTCCCTGAGGATCGACAATCCAGGCACGGAAGGTGCTGAGGACACCGCCAGCCGGGGCGAAACGCTCAAGATCATCGAAGTCGAAGTTGGAAAATTGCCCGCGCGTCAACGGGAGGCCTTCCTGCTGCGTTACTGGGAGGAGTTGGACGTCGCTGAAACGGCGGCCGCCATGGGTTGCTCCGAGGGCAGCGTGAAAACGCACTGCTCGCGGGCGGTCCAGGCGCTGTCCAAAGCCATGCATGTTCGCGGAATATCCTTGTAAATCAAAGCAGTCATATCGTGAAAAGTCCAAACACCCCATTGTCGAGCGCGCAAATCGAGGCCATTGAAGCCCGCTTTGCCCTGCGCGTCAGTGCGCGGCTGGATGATTCGGCCAAGGCACTGCCCCACGACATCACCGAGCGTCTGCGCGTGGCACGCGAGCAGGCCGTGCGCGGGGCCGTGCTGGCCCGCCCTCAGGTGGCCGTGGCCAGGGCCCCCGAGTACGCGCCTTCCCGCCAACTGGCCGGCGTGAACATGGCGGGATCGGGCTCGTCTGGTCAGGCCTCGCTCTCTCTGTCAGGCTGGGGCGCCGGGAGGCAGCACCGCGACCCAAGCCATGGCCGAAGCATGGACGACGGCCCCCTGCCCTGGGGCTGGCGCTTGGCGTCCGCGCTGCCGGCGCTGGCGCTTGTGTTGGGCTTGTGGGGCATCCACAGTTGGTACCAGTCTGAAAAAGTGCAAGCCGCCTCCGACGTGGACATGGCGCTGTTGACCGACGACCTGCCCCCCTCAGCCTATGCCGACCCCGGTTTTGAAGAGTATCTGCAGACCGAACCGCCGATCAGTGCGGAGCCTGCCGCGCTGGAAACCGACGAAGCGCCCCTGGCCAAATCAGACAGTGAAGCCAGCGACGACAGCGAAAGCAGCGATGGCGGGGCAGAGGCGCAGCCATGACACAAACCGTGACGGCATGGGCGCTGGCGGTGTTGTGCATGAGCCTGGCCTGCTGCCAACTGAGCACGGCAGCCCCGCCGGCGAAGAACACCTCAGTGGCGGTTGCGGCCAGCGCTTCGTCAGGCGGCTCAAACTCATGGGCCAGCCTCACTGGATCTCAACGCCGGGCTTTGCAACCCTTGGCGGCTTTGTGGCCAACGATGGAAATATCGAACAAAAAGCGCTGGATGAACGTGTCCAACCGGTTCGGCAGCCTGTCACCCCAGGAACAGCAGCGCATGCAGGAGCGCATGACGCAATGGTCAAAATTGCCACCGCAACAGCGGGGTGAGGCTCGTTTGCGCTTTCAACAAACTCGCCAACTGTCGCCTGAAGAGCGTCAGAAAAAATGGGCGTCCTATCAAGCACTGAGCCCCGAAGAGCGTGGCGAACTGGCCCAGCAGGCCCGTCGCAAGCAGCAACCGGTGGTGCTGAGCGACAACATGGCTGGCCCCCGCGAGCGGGCCCAGCAGGCGTCCAAGCGACAACGCGACAACGAATCCACCAGCAAATCCAACTGGGTGCCTGGCGCCACACCCAATGCCCCGGCGCAGGTGGCCGTGGCCCCATCCCTGATCAAGGCTGGGCGCGGTGCCACCACCACGCTGGTCAGCCAGCGGCCCACGCCGCCCCTGCACCAGCAAACGGGTCTGCCCAAAATCGCCGCCACCAAGGGCTTCGTGGACCCGGTCACCTTGTTGCCAAAAAAGGGCGCGCAGGCGGCGGCCATGACGGCCGTGCCGGCCTCGCAATCTCGCTGACATCCCCAGGCCACCGCATGGCGAGTTGAGTGCATGGACGCGTGGTGTATTGTTCGCGCCTTGCCCTGCTTGCCCTGCCGATGAAATCCCGTCCCGCCGTCCCTTTTGTGCCTTTGCCTGCCGCCGAATGCGCGGTGCGCGCCCAAGGCCATGCCCCTGCTTTGCGCCGACGCCTGGCCGCCTTCCTGTACGAAGGCGTGCTGCTGTTCGGGGTGGTGATGGTGGTTGGCTTGATTTTTGGCGTGATCGTCGGCCAGCGCCATGCCTTGCAACACCGCCAAGGCCTGCAGGCCACGGTGTTCGTGGTGCTGTCGATGTATTTCATGTGGTTCTGGACGCACGGCGGGCAGACCCTGGCCATGAAGACCTGGCAGTTGCGCATCGTGTCCATCGATGGTGCGGGCCTGAGCCTCCAACAGGCCCTGATGCGCTACTTCAGCTCCTGGCTGTGGTTCGCGCCAGCGCTGGTGGGCGCCTGGCTGGTGGGCTGGCATCAATCCAAATGGCTGTACGGCGCGCTGTTCGGCTGGATGGCCATCTACGCGCTGCTCAGCTGGCTGCACCCTCAGCGGCAGTTTCTGCACGATGCTTTGTGCAAGACCCGCCTCATCGACACCCGACCCTGAGCTCTTCACCCATGGCTGCTTTTTCAGTGTGCGTTTACTGCGGTTCCCGCACGGGCAACGAGCCGGCCTTTGAAGCCGCCGCCCGAGAGGTGGGCCGCGAGATCGGCCTGCGAGGCTGGCAACTGGTGTACGGCGGTGGCAGCACGGGCCTGATGGGCGCCGTGGCCGATGCGGCCCTGGAACACGGGGCTTCGGTGATCGGTGTGATCCCCCACCGGCTGGTGCAACGCGAGCTGGGCCACTCGGGCCTGACTGACTTGCAGGTGGTCGACACCATGCACGAGCGCAAGCACAGCATGGCCATGCAATCCGATGCCTTTGTGGCGCTGCCTGGCGGCATCGGCACCATGGAAGAGATCTTCGAGGTCTGGACTTGGCGGCAACTGGGTTACCACCAGAAACCAGTGGGCCTGCTCAATACAGCCGGCTACTACGACGACTTGCTGAAGTTCATCGACCGCAGCCGAGATGGCGGCTTTTTATGGCCCGACGTTCAAGAGTTGCTGCTGCTGGACACGCAAGCCGGCAGCCTGCTGGACCAGTTGCAGGCCGACGCACTGCGGCTCAAGGCCCTGGACGCCCAAAAGCAAACGCCGCCGGGCGCGAACGAAATCGGCCCAGGCGGCGTATCGCCTGACGTCTGAATTGACCGCCGCTGGGGCGGCCCTGCCTCAAACCGCGGCTTCGTCGGTCTCGCCAGTGCGGATGCGCACCACTTGCTCAACCGCCGTCACGAAAATCTTGCCGTCACCGATCTTGCCGGTCTTGGCAGCCTTGACGATGGCCTCGATGCAGCGGTCCACATCGCCCGTCTTGACGACCACTTCGATCTTGACCTTGGGCAGAAAATCAACCACGTACTCGGCGCCACGGTACAACTCGGTGTGGCCCTTCTGGCGGCCAAAACCCTTGACTTCGGTGACCGTCAAACCGGTGACACCGACTTCAGCCAGCGCTTCGCGGACTTCTTCGAGCTTGAAAGGTTTGATGACGGCGGTGATTTGTTTCATGGAAGGCTCCGGGAATTTCTGCGAAAGAATAGTGATTATTTAAGCACGATCGCTTGATTATCGTCAGGCGCGGAACTTGGAGGTGATTGGATAACGCCAATCCCGGCCAAATGCACGGTGCGTGATGCGCACCCCAACTGGGGCTTGGCGGCGCTTGTACTCATTGACCTTGATGAGCCGGGTGACCTGGTCCACGTCGGCGCGCTTGAATCCCGCCGCCACGATGTCCTCGATGGACTGGTCATGTTCCATGTAGCGTTCCAGGATGGCGTCCAGCACCTCGTAGGGTGGCAGGCTGTCCTGGTCGGTCTGGTCGGGGCGCAATTCGGCCGATGGCGGCCGCGTGATGATGCGCTCGGGGATGGGCTCGACCTGGCCGGCAGCCACGGCCTGTTCGTTGCGCCAGCGCGAGAGCTTGTAGACCAGCGTTTTGGCCAGGTCCTTGATGACGGCGAAGCCGCCCGCCATGTCGCCATACAGCGTGCAATAGCCCGTGGCCAACTCACTTTTATTGCCCGTGGTCAACACGATGGCGCCCATCTTGTTGGACAAGGCCATCAGCAAGGTGCCCCGGATGCGGGCCTGGATGTTCTCTTCGGTGGTGTCCTCGGCACGGCCCGCGAACAGCGGCGCCAGCGAGGCCTTGAAGTCGTCGAACATCGGGGCGATGGCGATCTCGTCGTGCTGAACGTGCAACCGGTCGGCCATGTCGCGCGCGTCGATCCACGAGATGTCGGCCGTGTAGGGCGAGGGCATCATCACGGTGCGGACCTTGTCGGCGCCCAGGGCATCGACCGCTATCGCCAGGACCAACGCCGAATCGATGCCGCCCGACAGGCCAATGATGATGCCGGGAAAGCCGTTTTTGCCGATGTAGTCGCGCACGCCACACACCAGCGCCGCCCAGATCTCGGCCTCGGTCGACAAGTGATCAGCAATCGGGCCCTGGACCGCGCCGCCGGGCTGGAGCGTGACGTGCAAGGTGGCGGCTTCAAAACTGGGGGCACGGGCCTGGACCTGGCCTTGCGCATCGACCGCGAAAGAGGCGCCGTCGAAAACGACTTCATCCTGCCCCCCGACCTGGTGGGCATAGAGCAAAGGCAGGCCCGTCTGGCGGGCCCGCTCGGCCATGCTGGCTTCCCGCTCGGCGCGTTTGCCAGCGTGGAAGGGCGAGGCATTGATGACCACCAAGGCCTGCGCGCCCAGCGCCTTGGCCGACAAGGCGGGCTCGTCAAACCAGGCGTCTTCGCAGATCAACAGGCCCACGCGCCACTCGCCCACGTCGATCACCACCGCGCCCAGGCCAGCCTCGCGCCCGCTGACGAAATAGCGTCGCTCGTCGAACACCTGGTAGTTGGGCAGCTCGCGCTTGGCGTAGCTGGCAATGAGCTGGCCGGCGTTCAGCACCGAGGCCGCGTTGAGCAGGCTGGGGGCCGACACCGAGCGGGTGCGGATCTCTTCGGCCTGACCAGCGCGGGGATGACCCAGCACCAGGTGCAGATCAGGCAAATGGGCCAGCGCGCGCGCGATGTCCTGGACTGCCGCGTCACAAGCGATCAAGAAGGCCGGGCGCATCAGCAGGTCTTCAGGTGGGTAGCCACACAAAGCCAGCTCAGGCGTGACGATCAGGCGGGCCCCCTCGGTGTAGGCTTGCAGGCTGCCTTCAATGATCTGGCGGGCGTTGCCGGCCAAGTCACCCACCGTGGGGTTGAATTGCAGCAGGGCCACGGACAAGGGCACGGTGGCGGACACTGGCGACGCAATGATTGAAACGGAACTCATGATCAAAACGACAACCCATGATGGCGCGCCGGATGCGCGCAGGTCAACATGGTAGCCGCCCTCACCCTGGACCTGACGGCGCAATGGCACGATCACCCTGGTGCCATCGATGCAACGCAGTGGGATCGGCTGGTGGCCGGCATCCCGGGCGGCACTCCGTTCATGCGCCACGGCTTTTTGTCGGCCATGGTGGACAGTGGCAGTGCTTGCGCCAAAACAGGCTGGCAGCCGCTGTTCTTGACGCTGCACGACGCCACCGGCCAATTGGTGGCCGCCTGCGCCACCTTCGCCAAGTCGCACTCTTATGGTGAGTATGTGTTTGACTGGGCTTGGGCCGATGCGCATGACCGGGCCTTTGGTGCCGCGGGGGCGAGCTACTTCCCCAAATTGCTGGGCGCGGTACCGTTCTCGCCGGTGCCGGGGCCACGTCTGCTGGTCAACCCGGCGGCCGCGCCCGGTGCCCAGCAAGCCTTGCGTGAAGCATTGCTGCAGGCGATCAGCCAGCAGGTGCAACAGCAAGCCTGGTCATCGGCCCACATCCTGTTCGTGTCTGATCAGGAGGCCGAGGCCGCCAAGGCGCAAGGTTGGCTGGCACGCCATGGCGTGCAGTTCCACTGGCAAAACCGCCAGGGCGAACCTTACTTTGACTACGAGGATTTCCTGGCCAGCCTGCACCGCGACAAGCGCAAGAAGATCCACCAGGAACGGCGCAAGGTGCGCGACGCCGGGGTGAGCTTCGAGGTGCTGGAGGGCGCGCAGATCCTGGAGGCCGATTGGGATTTCTTTCACCGCTGCTACACGCAGACCTATTGGCAGCACGGGCAACAGCCCTACCTGAGCCGTGAGTTCTGGCGCCTGGCCAGCGAATCACGCCCGCAAGACTGGGTGCTGTTCGTGGCCAGCCGCGAGGGCGAGCGCATGGCCTGCGCCTTGCTGGCGGTGGACACCGAACAGGGTCTGGCCTACGGTCGCTATTGGGGAGCGCTGAGCACCGTGTCCTGCCTGCATTTCGAGGCTTGTTATTACCAACCCATGGCCTGGTGCATCGCCAAGGGCTACCAGCGTTTCGAGGGGGGTGCCCAAGGCGAACACAAGCTGGCACGTGGCCTGCTGGGAACTCCCACGCAGTCGGTGCACTGGTTGGCCCACCCGGGCTTCAAACAGGCTGTGGCTGATTTTTTGCATCGTGAAGGCCAGCAAATTCAGCACTACATCGATGAATTGGATGACCGAAAACCGTTCAAACCCTTGGATGCACCCGATTAAACGAGTGCGAGACTAGGGTCTGAATAACCCAACAAGCACCAGGGTCCAGATGTCGTCGTTCATGCCCACCTTTGCCTCCGTTGACTACCCCCCGCCCGTCCTCGACATCGAGGCGTCCGGGTTCGGCTTGGGCAGCTACCCAATTGAAGTGGGGATCGTGATGCCCGATGGCCGATCCTGGTGCAGCCTGGTCAAGCCCGAACCCGAGTGGCAACACTGGGACCCCAGCGCAGCGGCCGTTCACCACATCACGCGCGACAACCTGGAGCGTCATGGTCGCTCTGCCCTGGAGGTGGCCGATGCCCTGAACGACTGGCTGGAAGGCATGGTCGTCTACTCGGACGCCTGGGCACACGACTACACCTGGCTGAACCGCCTGTTTGACGCCGCCGACCGCACGCCGCATTTCAAGCTGGAAAACCTGCGCGCACTGCTTTCGGAAAGCGAGGCCGCCACCTGGCACGAACTCAAAGGCCAAGTGGCCATGGGCATGATCCTGCAGCGGCACCGCGCCAGCTCGGACGCGCGCCTGCTGCAATCCACCTTGAAGGCCTTGAGACAGCAAGCCGCCGCGGCCTGATCAAGCTCAGGCTCAGGGGAACGCGGACCGCTGCCCCTGCTCCTGCTCGGTCATGCGTTTGCACTCGGCGTGGCCGGCGTAGGCAGGACGCGAGCAATGCAGCTTCATGCAGATCGCCAGCGAGATGAAAGTGCGTGATCCGCAGGCCTGCCGGGGGTTGAGCGGCTCCGATGCATCGGCAACATTGCTGCCCGTGCGCTTGCGCGTTTTGCTGGTTTGATCGTCTTCAAGCCCGGCCTCACTTTTCGCCGCCGCTTTGGCAGGCACCACTGGCTTGCCGGGTACGCTGGCTTTGGCACCAGCCGCGCTGGCCGTGGCGACGCCCATCGGCAGGTCTTGAGACTGCGGACGAGTCGAGTTTCGCTGCGCCCAAAGCCCGGAGGCTGCCACCACCACCACGAAGGCCATGCCCATGACCCAACGCCGGTTCAGGGCTGATTCAATGCCCTTGGCCGGCGCCGACTCCGAGGTGGGGGGCGAGATGGTCTTCTGGCCCTTGGCCACCGTGACCGGCCATTTCGGCAGTGCCCGCAAGGTGCCGGCTGCGGGAATCGTGGTCAGGTAGGCACGCGCGTCGGCGGCCTCGTGCCCTGCCGGCTTCTGACCATCCGCGGGCCGAACCAGCACGGTTTGCGGCACCCAGCCATCGCCCTGGGTCAGGCCCTGCTGGCCCACATTGACGATGCCCGACAACTCCTGGCGCCAAGCGGCGACCGAATCAGGACGGTCTTGAGGGCGCACCGCCAGGGCATGGTCGATGGCGTTGACGAAACTGCTGCTGTAGTGCCGGTCAAAGCCGCTGGCCAGGCCTTCGCTCATCTGGGTCAGGCCGGGCAGGTCGTCGTGCACGGCGCGCGCGGTGGCCGGCGTGGGTGGCCGGCCGGTGATGCAAAAGTGGACCACGGCCGCCAGGGCGTACAGGTCGGTCCAGGCTCCTTGGCGCAACTGCACGGTCTCGGCGTATTGCTCAATGGGCGCGAAACTGGGTTTGAGGATGGCGGTCAGCGATTGGGTGTGGTCGCCAATCACGTGGCGGGCCGCGCCCAGGTCCAGCAGCACGGGGCGCGGGCCTTCATCGCCCTCACCCTCGTCCAGCAAAAGGATGTTGTCGGGCGCGATGTCGCGGTGGAAGACTTGCTCGCGGTGCAGACAATCCAAGGCGCCCAGCACGGGCTCGATGACGTGGCGCAACCAGTTTTCATCCGGTGGCACCGTCATCTCGCGGCGGGCGTTCTGCACCGTCTGGCCACGGTAATAAGGCATCACCATGTAGGCGGTGCGGTGCTCTTCCCAGAAGCGGTAGACCTTGACCAGCGCGGGGTGGTCAAACCGCGCCAGCAGGCGGGCTTCGTTGATGAACGAGCGCAATCCCAGGGCAAAGGTGTCGGCGTGGCTGGCCGCGCGCAGGCTCACCCCCAGGCCCTGCCCACGGACGGCCAAGGCCACCGGCATGTATTCCTTGATGGCAACCTGACGCTGCAGCGCGTGGTCGAAAGCCAGGTACACGATGCCGAAACCGCCCACGCCCAGCACGCGTTCAATCTCGAACTCGCCAAGGCGTGTGCCAGTGGGCAGGGCGTCGTGCTCAGCTACAGGGGGCATGGCAAATGGGCATCTCCAGTCGGGTCATGCAGCTTACTCCACATGCATGGGCGGCTTTCATGGTCATTTTTAACGCTTAAGTTCACCGCTATCAGTCCGAAAATCGAGGTGCTGTCTTTGCAGTCGGGGTGTCCATGAATTCGTTCCTTACGATGATCGTGGGGACGCCCAATCGGTTTCGTCATCCTTCTGCCAGGGTGTTGGCTTTGCCCATGCTGGCCTCCCTGGGTGTCGGATACGAGCTGTCGTCCTCTTCCAATCTGGTGACTCAAGCCGGATCGTTGCTGCTGTTGAGCCTATTGGGGCTTCAATGCTGGCGAATGCAACGCCAGCAGTGGACGAAGCCGGGGCCTGCGCCCGCCAGCGTGCCCGCCATGGCAGAGCCGGCGTCCAAGCTGCAGAACTTGTCGTCACGGGTACTGCAAGCCTGTGGCGATGCCGTGGTGGTGAGCGATGGGCTGGACCGCATCGTCATGGTCAACCCAGCTTTTTTGGCGATGACGGGCCTGAGCCCTTCCGAAGTCATGGGCCACAGCGCCGAGTTGCTGGGCATGGCGCCGTTGCGGGACTCGCACCTGAACGGCGTGCGCAGCTCGCTGGAAGCAGACTTGCGCTGGTCGGGTGAAAGCGCTCAAACCTGCGCCGATGGCCAGCAGATCGACACCTGCCTGACCGTGACCGCCCTGCGCAACGAGGCGAGCCAGATCACCCAGCACATCCGCACTTTCAACGACATCACGCCACTCAAGCAACAACAGCGCGTGTTGGCAGAACAAGCCCGTCATGACAGCCTGACGGGGCTGCCCAACCGCCGGGCTTTTGGCGAACGCCTGCAGCAAGCCATGTCGCGGGCCCGCCGCCAGCCTCAGACCCTGGCGGTGCTCTATGTGGACCTGGACGGCTTCAAATCGGTGAATGACCTGCACGGACACGCGGTGGGCGACCAACTGCTGGTGGAAGTCGGCCAGCGCCTGGACGCCTGCGTGCGCCTGACCGACTGCGTGTGCCGCTTGTCTGGTGACGAGTTCACCGTGATCCTCGAAGGCGCCGGCCACCCGGACGAGGTGCAACGCGTTGGCAACCGCATGCTTGAACGATTGAGCTTGCCTCATTGCCTGAAAGGCCAATCGATGGTGGTCACGCCCAGCATTGGTGGCACCCTCTTCATCTTGGGCGACAACGCCAGCACCTTGTGCCAGCGCGCCGACGAAACCATGTACGAGGCCAAACGTTCAGGCAAGGCCAGGTTCATCCTGAACCTTCTTCAACCGGAGTTGCAACACGCCCAAGGCACTTGATTTGGGGTGAAAGGGCGAGTCGGTCCCCATGATCAAGGGATGCACCACGAACGTGCGGCGCCACATGAGCCAATTGGCGGCTGGTATAAACACTGATTCCGATCAAACGCCCTTTTTCATACCGGCCCTGCATGAATCGACCGACCAACGCCATCTCCACTCCTGACGCCGCCAAGACCTCCGCCGTGCCCCGCGTCGTCATCGTCGGTTGTGGCTTCGGCGGTCTGGAGGCGGCCAGGGTGCTGTCCAAGGCGGCGGTCGAGATCATCGTGGTCGATCGGACCAACCACCACCTGTTCCAGCCCCTGCTTTATCAAGTGGCCACAGCCGGTCTGCCGGCCCCTGCCATTGCTGGCCCAATCCGGCACATCCTGCGCGGCGAGATCGCACGGGGCAACCTGACGGTGTTGATGGGTGAGGTGATGTCGATTGACACCGCGTCAAATTGCGTGGTGATGGACGGTGGCGAACACCTGCATTTCGACCACTTGATCCTGGCCTCCGGCGCCACGCACAGCTATTTTGGCCGTGACGACTGGGCCAAATACGCTCCGGGCCTGAAGACTCTGGGCGACGCCTTCACCATCCGCCGTCGGGTGCTGACCGCTTTCGAGCAGGCGGAGCGCGAAACCGACTTGGCCAAACGCGAGCCCTGGCTCACCTTCGCCATCGTGGGCGCGGGGCCGACCGGCGTCGAAATGGCCGGCACGCTCTCGGAGATCGCCCAGCACACCTTGCATGCAGAGTTCCGCCGCATCGATTCGCGGCGCGCCCGCGTGATCTTGCTGGAAGGGGCCGCAAAGGTGCTGGGCAGCTTCCCGGACGACCTCTCGCAACGCGCGAAAGAACAACTGGTGGACCTGGGTGTCGAAGTGCTGGTGGGCGCCAAGGTGACGAACATCACCGCGTTTGGCATCCACTACGACATGGTGGACGTGGCCGCCGACGGCACCAGCCAGACGGTCTCGCACTTCCTGCCCTCACGCACCGTGATCTGGGCCGCCGGCGTGGCCGCCTCGCCACTGGGCCGCTCGCTGGCCAAAAGCACGGGCTGCGAAGTGGACCGCGCCGGACGCGTGATCGTGCAGCCCGAACTGAACCTGGCCAGCCACCCCAACATCTACGTGGTGGGCGACCTGGCCAGTGCCAAAAGCTACCTCGACCCCAAGAACCCCACCGTGGTCCCGGGGGTCAGCCCCGGCGCCAAGCAGATGGGCCGCACAGCCGCGAAGAACATCATCCGCCGCCTGCAGGGCAAGGAGGCGGGGGCCTTTCGCTACCTGGACTACGGGGCGCTGGCCACCATTGGCCGACGCGCGGCCATCGCAGCGGTCGATGTGCCCTTCACCTCCATCAAGATCAAGTTCAGCGGCTTGTCGGCCTGGTTGTTCTGGTTGTTCGTGCATGTCTATTTCCTGATCGGCTTTCGCAACCGCATGCTCGTGTTCATGGACTGGGCGTGGGCCTATTTCACCTCGCAGCGGCACGCACGGATCTTCATAGCCCCCTATTTGCGAGACACCCATCAGACGGTTGCCCGCAGCGAGCCACCGGCCCCGCCGCCACCGGTCTGATGCAGATCATGGCAACATAGGGCCATGACTTATTCGACCATTCCTCAGCGCCTGGCGGCCTTGCGCCAACACATGAACCAGCAAGGCTGGCAAGCCTGCCTGGTGCCCAGCAGCGACCCGCATTTGTCGGAATACCTGCCCGAGCGCTGGCAGACACGCGAATGGCTGAGCGGATTCACCGGCTCGTC